>JAIBCE010000280.1 GCA_019694315.1 Sandaracinaceae bacterium | reverse complement strand
GTGCCGCTGGCGCTCACCGTCATCGCGGTGTTGCAGTTCTCGTGACGGGTCTTGCACCAATCGGTGGCGAAGCAGGACGGGTCGTCGCAGTCGGTGAGGCCGTTGGCGTTGTCGTCCTTGAAGTTGTCGCAGACCTCGATGGTGAAGCGGCACGCGTCGTCGAGCGCGCACGACGGGTCGGCGCAGTCGGTCAGCGCGTTGCACGAGTCGTCGACGCCGTTGTTGCAGACCTCGGGCTTGCAGGTCAGACAGGCAGGATCCGTCGAGCAGGCCGGATCGACGCAGTCGATCTTGCCGTCGCAGTTGTTGTCCTTCTTGTCGTTGCAGATCTCCTTGGCGCCCGGCACGCAGAGGCACGCCGCGTTGGTCGCGCACTGCGGGTCGAAGCAGTCGACGAGGCCGTTGCAGTTGTCGTCGATGCCGTTGCTGCAGTTCTCGCGCTTGAGGCGGCAGGCGCACTCGGTGGTGCCGGAGCACTTCGCGTCGAGGCAGTCGGTCTGCCCGTTGCAGTCGTCGTCTTTGCCGTTGCCGCAGATCTCGGTGGTGCCGCAGGAGCACTTCGGATCGCTCTTGCAGGCCGGATCGCTGCAGTCGGTCAGGCCGTTGCAGTCATCGTCCTTGGCGTTGCCGCACGTCTCGGTGGT
This sequence comes from Sandaracinaceae bacterium, assembly GCA_019694315.1. Classification (GTDB taxonomy): domain Bacteria; phylum Myxococcota_A; class Polyangia; order Polyangiales; family Sandaracinaceae; genus JAFLCL01. The sequence continues at coordinate 10,030 of JAIBCE010000280.1, read as the reverse complement.
GCTGCAACCGCTGCACGCGGGGATGGTCTTGCACTTGGGGTCGGCGCAGTCCGACAGGCCGTTGCAGTCGTCGTCCTTGCCGTTGCCGCAGATCTCGACGGTGCCGCACACGCAGGCCGGATCGGTCTTGCAGGCGCCGTCGGCGCAGTCGGTGAAGCCGTTGCAGTCATCGTCCTTGCCGTTGCCGCACGTCTCGCTCGTGGCGCAGCCGGTGCACGAGGGCAGCGACTTGCAGGCGGGATCGGCGCAGTCGATGAAGCCGTTGCAATCGTCGTCCTTGCCGTTGCCGCACGTCTCGCTGGTCGCGCAGGTCGAGCACTTCGGGTCGCTCTTGCAGGCCGGATCGGCGCAGTCGGTCAGGCCGTTGCAGTCGTCGTCGGTGCCGTTGTTGCAGGTCTCCTTGGGCGCGCACACGGCGCACTTCGGATCCTTGGCGCAGTCGGGATCGAGGCAGTCGGTGAGGCCGTCGCAGTCCTCGTCCTTGCCGCCCGAGCAGCTGGTCTCGGTGGTCGTGCAGGTGGAGCACGCCGGCGTGTCCTTGCAGCCCGGGTCGGCGCAGTCGAGCAGGCCGTTGCAGTCGTCGTCGATGCCGTTGCCGCAGATCTCGGGGCTCGCGCAGCTGCCGCAAGCCGGGGTGCCCTTGCACGCCGGATCGGCGCAGTCGGGCAGGCCGTTGCAGTCGTCGTCCTTGCCGTTGTTGCAGATCTCGGGCTTGCTGCAGGTGCCGGTGCACGCCGGCTGCGTCTTGCAGGCGGGGTCGGCGCAGTCGACGAGGCCGTTGCAGTCGTTGTCGCGCCCGTCGACGCAGTTGCGCTCCACGCCGCCGGCGCCGCCGATCGGATCGGGCGTGCAGGGCCCGCACGCCGGGGTGCCGCTGCACCGCGGGTCGTCGCAGTCGACGAGGCCGTTGCAGTCGTTGTCGCGCCCGTCGCCGCACACCTCGCCGACGGACGGGTTGATGGTGGGATCGTTGTCGTTGCAGTCGAGCCCACCGCACACGGTGCTCTGCACGCCGTCGCGATCGACGTCGAGCCCGCGGGTGTACTGGCACTTGCCGCCCACGCAGAAGGCCTGCTCGCAGATGTCGAACGAGCGGGGACAGTCGTCGACCGTCACGCAGGGCGAGCCGGCCTCGCTCCCGTCGGGGCCACCGTCGACGGAGGTCTGGTAGTCGTCACCGATGTCGGATCGACCACATGCGATGGCCAACACGGAGATGGCGAGAACCAAAGCTCGAAACGGCAGGGAACGGCTCGACATGGGCCGCAGAGCCTACACCGGCAGCCAGGCTCGGGCCATGTGAGCCACCGCAAGGCCGAGCGCGTCCGTCTGCAACGAAGAAGCCCCGTGCGCCGCAGAAACGGCGACGGGGCCTCGGAAAAGCGTTCCTTACCACCCGATCGTAGGAAGAACGCCAGAATGAACCCCTGGCGAGTTGCCAGGTGGGATCCTGTGGAGTCGAGCCTGCAGGCTTCCCGGCGAGATACCCCGGGCTTGCACAACGGCCCGACGTCGGACCCCGGTTCATACTCATCGGGGATCAAATCGGCGTCTATACGGAACGAGCAGAGGGAACTCCTAGGTCGTAACACCCGGTCCAGGAGCGTCAACACCTCGCGGAGAGAATCACCGGTGTAGGATGCGCCGGTCGATGCGGCTGCCCTTCCAGATCGATCCGATTGGCCGCCTGCTCAACGAGGTCGGGCTCGCTGGAATCGTGGTGGCGAGCGCCATCCTGGGCGCGGACGCGCTGCTCACCAGCATCCTCCACCGCGAGCTCAAGCGTTCGCTCCGACTCTCGACCGCGCTCGCGTGGCTCTACCTGGTCATCTCGACCGTGCGGTGCTTCGCGCCGAGCAACACCGGCGGCGACAACGAGCTCGAGCGCGTCTTCAAGGTGATCGCGGCCGTCGCGCTGGCCCTCGCCCTCGCGCAGACGATGTTCGTGCTGGTGGTCGACTTCGTGCTCGGCCGCAACGGCAAGAAGCCCCTCCGTCCGATGATCCGCTACGGCCTCCTCGGCGTGACGTTCCTCGTCGCGGCGCTGGCGGGTCTGCGCGCGGGCGGCGTGGCCACGGTCGGCGTGCTCGCCGGCGGCGCGGTGGCCATCGGCGGCGCCGGCGCCGCGGTGGCCGAGGTGCTGCGCCAGGTCGGCGCCGGCATCCTCGTGCAGTACGCCCGCCCCTTCGAGGAGGGCGACGTCGTGCAGATCTCCGAGCGCCGACGCGGCGTCGTGTTGGGAACGAACTGGCGCACCACCACGGTGAAGACCAACGACGGCGTCGAGCACATGGTGCCCAACAGCGAGTTCGTCACGCAGACGGTGACCAACTACGGCCACGGCGATCGCACCTTCCGTCGCGAGATCGATTTCGAGGGCACCTACGACTCGCCCCCCGAGCGCGTGCGCCACGCGGTGCTCTCGGCCATGCGCGACGTGCCCGGCATGGAGCCCACGCCTGCGCCGCAGGTGTTCGTCTCCGCGTTCCGCGAGAGCGGCGTCGGCTACCAGTTCCGCTACTGGACGCGGCGCGCGGAGGACTTCGAGGTGGTCGACGCCGATGTCCGCGCGCGCATCTGGTACGCGTTCGCCCGCGCGAGCCTGGGCTTCCCGTTCCCCACGCGCACGCTGCACCTCGCGCCCGTTCGCGACGAGCGCGACAAGCACCAGAGCGTCGCCTCGCGCCTCGCCAAGGCGTCGCTCTTCGCCGCGCTCCCCGAGGACGCGGTGCTCGACATCGCCATCCACGGCCACGAGGCGCCCTACGGGGCCAACGAGGTCATCGTGAAGGCAGGCGAGCAAGGCAAGTCGATGCACGTGATCCTCGACGGCGAGGTGTCGGTGCTCGGCGGCGACGCGAACCGCGAGCTCTTCCGCCTGGAGGCGGGGGACTTCTTCGGCGAGATGTCGCTCATCACCGGCGCGCCGCGCACGGCCACGGTGGTCACCGCGCGCGAGACCCGCACCTTCGTGATCGACGAGCCGAGCTTCCGCTCGATGCTGGAGCGTCACCCCGAGGTGGCCGAGGCGCTGAGCGAGGTCCTGTCGCAGCGACAGTCCGAGCTCGCCGAGAAGCTCGAGCAGCGCGGGGTCGACGACGCCCAGCGACGGGCGACGAAGAACGTCATGCTGGCGCGTCTCAAGGGGTTGTTCGGCCTCTCCGACAAGTAGGGCCCAGCCCCTCGCGGAGAAACGAGACCGAGGCGAAGAACCGTCGCGTCGAGTTCGCGATCGTCGCCGGACGATCTGTCGAAACCCATTGCGATCACCGCGAAATTCAGCTATTGACAAATCTCGATGGCTCGCTCCGACGGCGAGGCCGACCGACCGCGCGTTCGTGAGCGCTCCGGTGAGGCCCCGACTGAAAGCGTCGAAGAAGACGCTCGGGCATCCATCCCTCCCGTGGCTCCCGTGAGCCCGGCGAACGTGAACGGCATGACCGTCGCACTCCGGCCGTCGTCGATCCGCGAGCCCGAGCAGCCGGTCATCAGCGAGCCCTCCATCCCGCCGCCGCCGGTGGCCGGTCCCTGGCGCTCGTACAAAGAGATCCTCGCCCAGCTCTCGCAGAAGATGGTCGAGGCGCAGAAGCCGATCCGCGTCCTCAACTCGCTCAAGTGGGATCCGAGCGTGCTCGAGCGTTTCCGCGCGTCGCGCTACCGCGAGAACCCCGCGATCGGCGCCGACTGGTATCAGTCCATCGACCTCGGGTTCGACCCGCGGCAGAAGGCCGTGGAGTTCGAGGACATCGTCCGCGAGATCGAGCGCGAGCTCCCGCCGGGCGACGAGCTCGCGTCGATCCTCACCGCGACCGCGCTGCAGTACCGCGACACCGTGCGCATGCTCGAGGCGCGCGGCACGCCCACGTTCTACGGCTACGCGCGCAAGCTCTACGGCTCGCCCAAAGACAAGTACCCCGACGGCAAGACCACCGTCCGCGACAGCGCGCACGTGCTCTACGGGCTGCTCAGCAACCTGCAGGAGGACCTCGGCCCGCCCAACGTGCGCGACATCTCCGCGCCCAAGGCGGTCGACATCCTCAACGCGCGCCTCACGGCGTACTTCGGCGAGTCGACCGTGCGCGTCGCCGAGGACGACGGCATCTTCGCCGATGCCGCGGCTGGCAGCGACTACGTGAAGATCCGCCGCGGGGCGATGTTCTCGCTGCGTGACATCGACCTGTTCGAGGTCCACGAGGGCTGGGTCCACCTCGCGACCTCGCTCAACGGTCAGGCGCAGCCCGTCGCGCGCTGGCTGGGCAAGGGTCCGCCGCGCACCACCGCGGCGCAGGAGGGCCTCGCCGCCCTGATGGAGATCTTCACGTTCCGCACGTACCCGCGGCGCGCGCGGCGCCTCAACGATCGCGTGCTCGCGGTCGACAAGGCGGAAGACGGCGCCGACTTCGTGCAGATCTTCGAGTGGTACCGCACCGAGGGCTACGACGAAGAGGAGTGCTTCAACGCCGCGCGCCGCATCTTCCGCGGCGGCACCACCACCGGCGGCGTGCCCTTCACCAAGGACATCTGCTACTCGAAGGGCATCGTCCTCAACTACGCGTTCATCCGCGCGTGCATCGAGCACGACCGCGCCGAGCTCATCCCCCTGCTCTTCGTGGGGAAGATCGCGCACGAAGACATCCCCATCCTCGCCTCGCGCGTGGGCGACGGCGTGGTGAAGCCGCCCATCTACCTGCCGGCGATCTTCCGCGACCTCAACGGGCTCGCGATCTGGATGTCCTATTCGACGTTCTTCACCCGGCTCGGGGGCGCCGAGGTGAGCGAGCACTACGCTCACCTCTTCCGCAAAGGGCGCTGATCAGGTGCCGCCCATCTCGCGATAGAGCTGCATCGCGAGGCCGTGATCGAGCTGGCAGACGGCCTCGTACTGCTGGAGCGCCTGCGGGCGCTGACCGAGGCGGAGGTGACAGCGGGCGAGCGCGCAGCGCAGCTCGGCGTCGCGCGGGGCGTGGCCCACCGCGAGCTCGAGCCACTGCACGGCCTCGCCGCCGCGGCCGAGCGCCTCGGTGGCCTGCGCGATGCGACGGATGACGGTCAGATCGCGCTGATCGAGCTGGAAGGCCTGCTGGTAGGCGTGCCACGCGGACTCGTGCTGGCCCGCGCGCTCGTGCAGCTCACCGAGGTGGAGGAGCGCCGGGACGTCGCGTCGCCCGAGCTCGACGACGCGCTGCCACGCCGCCGCCGCGAGCTCCCAGTGCTCGAGCCGCGAGCGCGTGGCCGAGACGAGCTCGAACAACGCGGGATCGCTGCTCTTGACCGAGCCGCGTTCGAGCGCGGTGGCCGCCTCGAGGATCCGACCGCACTCGAGGAGCGATCGACCATACGCGGCCTGCAGGGGCGCGTCGTTCGGGTGCGCCGCGGCGGCGCGGCCGAGGGCCTCGACCGCGCGGGTGTGCTGCGTCGCTGCCGCGAGCTTCTCGCCGACGAACAGCGCGGCGCCCGGGTGCGTGGGGTCGAGCTCGAGCGCGGTGGTCGCGTGGGTCCACGCGTCGACGCCGTTGCCGTCGCCCTCGAAGAGCCGGGCGAGCTCGAAGCGGAGGTCGACCTCGCGTGGGTCGAGCTTGATGACCTTGAGGAGCCACGGACGCGCGTTCTCGCCCTTCGAGAGCGCCCTCCTCGCCTGCTCGCGACAGAGGCCGAGGAGCGCCTGCCTCGTCTCTTCGTGCGGCTCGATCGAGAGCGATCGGTGGAGCAGATCGGCGGCGACCTCGGGCGGACCGGCCTGCAGACGGAGGCGCCCGGCGCGGCGGAGCCAGTGCGCGTCGGCGTTCCGCGTGAGGCGGACGGCGGCCTCGATGGCCTCGAGGGCGGCGGCGGCGTGGCCGAGCCGCTCCTCGACGTCGGCGAGCTCGCCGAGCAGGGCGACGTCTTCGCGGTTCTTGGCGATGGCCGAGTGGAACAACGGCGCGGCGTCGGCGAAGCGCGAGAGGGCGACGAACGAGCGCGCCTGCGCGAGCTGCAGGTCGGCGTCGTCGGGCGCGGCGCGCAGGGCCCTGCCGAGGTGGCGGACCGCGCCCTCGTGATCGCCGTCGGCGGCGAGCGCGGCGCCGAGCCGCTGGTGAGCCTCGCCGTCGTCGAGCATCGCCTCGACCACCTCGGACCAAAGGCTCTTGGCCTCGGCGGTGCCTTCGAGCACGCGCGCGAGGCGGCGCTTGGCGCCCACGTGCGCGGGATCGATCGACAGCGTGGCCCGCAGCGGCGCGATCGACTCCTCGGCCTGCCCGAGGGCGAGGCGGCTCCGCGCGAGCCCCCATGCGAGCTCGAGGACCTGCGGATGACGACGGTGCGCGGCCTCGAACACCTCGACCGCGCGCTGGTGCTCCCGCCGACGGCCGAGGAGATCGCCGAGGAGCAGCGCGGCGTCGAGCGAAGCGGGATCGAGCGAGAGCGTCGCGGAGAGCGCGCCGATGGCGTCCTCCTCGCGGGCGAGGGCGATGAGCGCACGCGCGCGACCGAGCTGCGCGCCGGCGTGCTCGGCCTCGTGCACGAGGCTCTGCTCGAAGCGCGAGAGCGCCGCGGCGAACTGCTCCTTGCGCAGGGCGCGGCCCCCGAGCTCGCGGTGCAGCGCGGCCAGACGACGGGCGGTGTCGGGCGGCGGCTCGGGGAGCGCGAGGGCGCGCTCGTATTCGCGCTGCGCGTCGTCCTCGCGGGAGAGCTCGAGGAACAGATCGCCGAGCCTGCGCGCGAGGCGTGACTGCCCGGGAGCCACCGCGCAGAGCGTGCCGAGGACCTCGACCGCGTCGACCTTGCGCCCGAGCGCGAGGAGGCCGTCGGCGAGCTGCTCGAGCAGCCCCGGATCGTTGGGCATGCTGCCGCGCGCGCGGAGCAGCGCTGCGACGGCCGGATCGTGGCGTCCGAGCGTCGACAGGAGACCGCCGAGGCGGCGCTGGACGATGGGGCTACCCGGATCGATCTCGGCCGCGCGCTCGAGCGCGGTCACCGCGTCGGTCGGGCGCTCGGAGCGTTCGAGCGCCGTCGCGAGATCGAGGAGCGTGTCGCGATCGACGGCGCCGCCCTCGACGGCCCCGCGGAGGTGCTTGGCCGCCTCGGCGTCACGACCGGCGGCCACCTCGAGGCGGCCGAGCACGCGCAGCTCGTCGGCGCGGAGCGGACGCAGCGCGCCGAGGCGGAGGAACGTGCGAATGGCGTCGTCGGTGCGCCCGAGCGCCGCCTCGGCCTGCGCGAGACCCGCGTGGGCCTCGGCGGAGTCGGCCTTCAGCTCGATGGCCCGCCCGAGCGCGTCGGCCGCTTCGCGCGGTCGACCGAGCTCGAGGTACGAGGCGCCGAGCCCGAGGAGCGCGGCGAGGTTGTTGCGATCGTTGCGCAGCGCGGAGCCGAACGAGCCCGCCGCGGCCTCGTGCATCGAGAGCCGCGCCTGCAGCTCGCCGAGGAAGATCCACGACGCCACGTGATCGTCGCGGCGCGACAGCGCGAGCTTGGTCGAGCCGATCGCCTCGTGGAGGTTCTTGGCCTGGGCTTGCGCGCGCGCGAGGGCGAGGGCCGGCTCGGGATCGCGTTCGAGGAGCTCGGTGGCGCGCGCGAGATCGTCGAGGCTCGCGGCGCGGTCGAAGAGCAGGCGCCCGAGCCGCTCGCGCACGGGTGCGAGCGTGGCGTCGAGGGCCAGCGCGCGGGAGAGCGCCTCGATCGCCTCGTCGACGCGGCCGCTGCTCGCGCGGGCCTCGCCCAGGCGAGCGAGCGCGCGCGCGTCGGTAGGCGAGACGCGGGCCAGCCGCTCGGCGGCGTCGAGCGCCTCGGGCGAGAGGCCGACCTCGCGCCGCACCTCGACGAGCTCGCCGAGGATCTCGGCCGACTCGGGGTTCAGGCGGTGCGCGTGCTCGAGGGCGGTGCGCGCCTCGTCCCATCGACCGAGCGACGTCGCGAGCTCGCCGCGCGCGGTGAGCGCCTCGACGTCGTCGGGCGAGAGCGCGCACAGGGCGGCGAACGCGGTGAGCGCGTTCTCGGTCTCGCCGAGGCGGAGCAGCGTCGCGGAGAGCAGCCGATGGGCCTCGACGCGTTGGGGCTCGATGCGCACCACGCGTCGGAGCGCGGTCGCCGCGTCGGCGTCGCGGCCGATGGCGACGTACGCCTGCGCGGCGCCCTGGAGCGCGTCGATCGCGTCGACCCGGTGCTCGAGCGCCTGCTCGTACGCCTTGGCCGCGCCGAACGAGTCGCCCTCGGAGGCGAGCGTGCGACCGAGGAGCAGCGACGCCTCGAGGGTCGCGGGCGAAAGACGCAGGACCTCGCGTGCAACGTCGACCGCGTCGCGGGTGCGCGAGGCCTCGGCGTGCGCGCGCGCGATGCGCATCAGCTGCGACGCGTCGTCTGCGACGAGCGGTCGGGCGTCGCGCAGATCTTCGATCGCGCCTCGCGAGAGCAGGAGCTCGGCGAGGAGCTTCTGCACCTCGGGCTCGGAGACGCCGAGGGCGTGCGCGCGCGAGAGGGCCTCGATGGCGCCGTCCCGATCCCTTGCGGTGTGGCGAGCGAGGCCGAGGCGCCGGTGCACCGAGGCCTCGGTCGGCTGGAGGTCGGCGAGCGCCGCGAGCGCGCCGATCTCGCCCCTCAGGTCGCCCATCTCGGCGTGGGCGTTCGCCAGCGCGTCGAGCACCGCGACGCGCGGGACCTCACGGACGCGCGCGGTCTCGAACGCGGTGGCCGCCTCGGCGAACTTGCCGAGGCGCGTCCAGGCGAACCCCAGGCGCGAGGCCGCGTCGGGGTGGTTCGGCGCCGCGGACGCGAGGCGCGCGAGGATCGAGGCGGCCTGCGGATCGCGGCCGAGGGTCTCGAGGGCCGCGGCGAGCGGCTCGAGCAGCCCGACGTCGGCGGGCGTGCTCTCGAGGGCGCGCTCCAACGGGACGACCGAGTCCTCGGTGCGGCCCGCCGCCGCGCAGAGCAGGCCGAGCCGGCGGTTCTCCTGCGCGTCGAGCGGACGCAGCTTGCCGAGCTCGATCAACGATTGGATCGCGTCGCCCTGGTGGCCCGAACGCTCGTGGAGCGCGGCGAGGCGCTCGCGGACCATCTCGTCGGAGGGACGCGCGCGGGAGGCCCTGGTGAGGGCGTCGATCGCCTCGTCGACCAGGCCGAGCTCGGCGCAGGTGAAGCCGAGGCCCGCGAGCGCGTCGAACGCCCCGTCGTCGGTGACCGCGTTGCGATAGGCCTCGGCCGCCTCGCGCGTGTACCCGCCCTCTTCGTAGAGCCGCGCGAGCAGCAGGAACGACTCGGCGTGCCGCTTGTGCGTGCGGACGTTCTCGCGCAGCAGATCGAGCGCCTCTTGCGCCCGACCGAGGACGTGCTGGCAGCGCGCGATGGCGAAGGGGATCGCCGGATCGTCCGGGGCGAGCTGACGCAGGCGACGCAGCGTCTCGACCGCCGCGGGGAGGAGCTTCTCCTGCTCCTGACGCGCGGCGCGCTCGCGGAGGAGGCGCACGAGGTTGTCACGGACGTCGGCGGGAGCGCCGTCGAGGACGAGGGCGCGCTCGAGCGTGTCGACCGCGAGCGGCTCGAGCTTCAGCGTGATGGCCGCGTCGGCGAGGATGCGCAGGCCCTCGAGGTGCTGCGGCGACGCCGCGACGAGCGCCTTGGCCGACTCGAGCGAGTCCTCGGTGCGCCCGAGGTTCACGAAGGCGCGGGTGCGCGCGAAGAGCACGTCCACGTCGCCCGGGGCGCGATCGAGGACGAGCCTGGCGGAGCTGACGACGTCGACGTCGCGCGAGAGGCGGAAATACCCGAGCGTGACCGCGCGACGCGCCGCCTCGTGATCGGGCCGCGCCATGAGCAGACGCTCCCACGCCGCGACCGCTTCGGGCACGTGACCGAGGCGCTCCTCGGCCCCGGCGAGCGACGCGAGCGCCTCGAGATCGTCGGGCGCGAGCTTGAGGAGACGGGTGAGCGTGCCGCGGGCGTTGTCGTCGTCGCGGAGCGAGAGCTGGCAGTACGAGAGGCGACGCAGCGGCTCCTGCTCGAGCGGGCGGATGCGCGCCAGCCGCTCGAACGTGTCGCGCGCCTCGGCGCCCATGCC
>JAIBCE010000279.1 GCA_019694315.1 Sandaracinaceae bacterium | reverse complement strand
GGGCAGGGGCGGCGCGGCGGCGCGCGGCGGACCGGGTACGCGTCCAGGCGGTCCCAACCGGCCGGGCATGCAGGGCGGCGCCGGCGGCGGTCCGCGCGGTCGTGGCATGGGCGCTGGCCCCGCGACGATGCGTCGTCCGGGCGCTGCGCCCAGCACGGTCGAGATGTCCGCTCACAAGAAGGTCATCAAGATCGAGGAGAAGATCACGCTCGCGCAGCTCGCCGGGCGCATGAGCCTGAAGGCGACCGACGTCCTCATGAAGCTCATGCAGATGGGCATGAGCGGCGTGAACATCAACTCCTCGCTCGACTCCGACACCGCGAAGATCCTCGCGAGCGAGTTCGGGTGGGAGGTCTCCGACGTCGCCGTCTCCGACGAGCAGGCGATCAAGGAGCTCCGTGGCGAAGAGGCCGCGGTCGACGACGCCCTCGTCACCCGACCGCCCGTCGTCACCGTCATGGGTCACGTCGACCACGGCAAGACCTCGCTCCTCGACTACATCCGCAAGGCGACCGTCGCCGCGGGCGAGGCCGGCGGCATCACCCAGCACATCGGCGCCTACCGCGTGAAGACCAGCAAGGGCGAGGTCGCGTTCCTCGACACGCCCGGCCACGAGGCCTTCACCGCGATGCGCGCGCGCGGCGCGCAGGTCACCGACATCGTCATCCTCGTCGTCGCTGCCGACGACGGCGTGATGCCGCAGACCCGCGAGGCCGTGAACCACGCCAAGGCGGCGAAGGTCCCCATCGTCGTCGCGGTCAACAAGATCGACAAACCCGACGCCGATCCGGCCCGCCCGCGCCGTGAGCTCATGGAGCTCGGGCTCGTGCCCGAAGACCTCGGCGGCGACACTATGTTCTTCGACGTCTCGGCCAAGACCGGCAAGGGCATCGACGAGCTGCTCGAAGGCCTCTCGCTGCAGGCCGAGGTCCTCGAGCTCAAGGCCAACCCCGACAAGCCCGCCAACGGCACCGTCATCGAGGCCATGCTCGATCGCGGCAAGGGACCGGTCGCCCGCATCCTCGTGCGCGACGGCACGCTCTCGGTCGGCGACATCATCCTCGCCGGTCCTGCGTTCGGTAAGGTCCGCGCCATGACCGACGAGCTGGGCCGCGCGGTCCAGAAGGCCGGTCCGGCGACCCCGGTCGAGGTCCTCGGTCTGTCCGACGTCCCCAACGCCGGCGACACCGTCGACGTCGTCAAGGACGCGCGCAAGGCGCAGGAGTTCGCCGACGCCCGCAAGGCGAAGGAGAAGCGCTCGATCATGCCGGCGACCGCCAAGGTCACGCTGGAGCAGATCGCCGCGCAGGCCGCGCAGTCCGGCCAGCTCGAGCTCCGCCTCATCGTGAAGGCCGACGTCCAGGGCTCGGTCGAGGCCGTCAGCGACGCGCTCGCCAAGCTCACCGGCGAGAAGGTGCGCGTCTCGATCGTTCACAGCGCGGTCGGCGCCATCACCGAAGGCGACGTCAACCTGGCGACCGCGTCGAAGGCGATCATCATCGGCTTCAACGTGCGCCCGGCCGGCAAGGCCTCGTCGCTCGCCGACACCGAGGGCGTGCAGATCCGCCTCTACAACATCATCTACAACGCGGTCGACGACGTGAAGAAGGCCATGGAAGGCCTCCTCGCCCCGACCATCGTCGAGAAGTTCCTGGGCCGCGCCGAGGTGCGCCAGGTCTTCAACATCACCAAGGTCGGCACCGTCGCGGGCTGCATGGTCGTCGATGGCACCATGAAGCGCGCCGCGGGCAAGGTCCGCCTCATCCGCGACGCCGCCCAGGTGTGGGAGGGCAAGATCAGCGGCCTCAAGCACATCAAGGAAGACAAGCGCGAGGTCGAGAAGGGCTTCGAGTGCGGTATCTCCCTCGAGGGCTACAACGACGTGAAGCCGGGCGATTTCATCGAGTGCTACGACGTCGAAGAGGTCGCGGCGAAGCTCTGACAAGTCATCAGTCTTCAGTCTTCAGTCATCCGCCGAGAGCCGAGAACTGACGACTGACGACTGACGACTGACGACTCAAGAAGATGTACGTCGGCGTCCTGCGCTTGTCCTTCCACGTCCCGGGCGCCCGCTCGCTGAAGGACAAGCGGCAGGTGGTGCGCTCGTTCCGTGACAAGGTGCGGGCGCGCCTCGACGTGTCCATCGCCGAGGTCGGAGACCAGGATCTCCTGCAGCGCGCGACGTTCGGGGTGGCGGTGGTTTCCGCCGACGCCGCGGTGTGCGACGAGATCCTCGCGTCGGTCGCCTCGATGGCGTCCAACGTCCGTGACGCGGTGCTGCTCGACCGGGCGACCGAGATCGTGCCGATGGGGAACCTATGAAGGACGACAAGAGGACGGCCCGCGTGGCCGCACGCATCCAGGAGGAGCTCTCGAGCCTCCTGCTCCGCCAGGTGCAGGACCCGCGCGTGCGCGGGGCGCTCGTGACCTCGGTGTCGGTGACGCCCGATCTGCTCGACGCGCGCATCCGCGTGCGTCTGTCGACGGGCGACGACGCGGCGGCCCGCAAAGCGCTGCTCGCAGGCTTGAACAGCGCTTCGGGCCTGCTTCGTCGCGAGCTCGGTCAGCGGCTCGCGCTCCGTCACGCCCCGCGCCTCGCGTTCCATTACGACGAATCGGCGGAGAAGACCCGGCGGATCGAGGAGGTCCTCGCCGAGATCGAGAAAGAGCCCAAGGCGCAGGACGACGAGTGAGGCGCCGGACATTTCCTGACCGGCGCGCGCAGCTCACCCTGCCGCTCTTCGCGGAGCGTGCGCAGGTTGTGACGGCCATGCGAACGCTGGTCGTCGAGCCCTCGAGCCACCACGTCGAGGCCGCGCTGCGCGCGGGGGCCGAGGCCGTGACCACGCTGCCCCTCCTCGAAGGGGCCCTCGCGCGCGTGCTCGTCCCCGATCTGCGCCTCGCGGCCCGCGCCCTCTCGCGCGTCGTGCTGAGGCCTCTGCTCTCGGTCGACCCGAACCTCGTCGCGTCCGCCGAGCGCGCCGGCCTCGACGCGACCGAGCTCCTCGACGCGGTCGACTCTGCCCTCGGCGTGCTCCACGCGGCCGACGTCGAGCCCGGGTTCCTCGTCGAGGCGTGCGCTCGTGGCGGCGAGGCCCGCCTCGGCCTCGAGATGCGCGCGCGCACGCTGGCCGCGCTGATGACGGCGCACGAGCAGGCACTCGCCCGGTTCGGCCTCGTCGACCCCCGCACGCTCGGCCTGCGATTGCGTCGTGCCCTCGACGAGCGTCGCGACGCCGAGCGCATCACGGCGGCGCTCGGCGGCGCGAACCAGATCGAGCTGCGTGACGTCGCCGGCCTCTCGGCCTCGCGCCTCGCCTGGATCGAGTCGCTCCATCGACTGCTCCGTCGCGCCGGCGGCCGGGTCTCCGTCGTGTCTCCGACGGCGCACGCCTCGCTGCTCGTCGTGTGCGGCATCGACGATCCACGCGAGCGCCTGGCGGCGCGCCTCGAGGAGCGCTTCGCCACGCTCCCCGAAGCACCGGAGATCGTCCACCACCCGCCCGGTGGACCGGGGCAGGGGCCGCTCTCTGCGCTGACGGCGCGGGCCTTCACCGCCGTCGATCGCGAGCCTGTCGAGGCCGGCGACGCCCTGCGCGTCGTGGCGGCTGCGTCGGCTGCGGTGCAGGCCGAGGTCGCCGCCGCAGAGGCAGCCCTCGCGCTTCGCCGCGGGCACGCACCCGAGCGGGTGGTCATCACCATGCCGGAGCTCGACGAGCTCGCGCTGCGGCCGCTCCGCCGCGCGCTCCGCGAGCACGGCGTCCCGTTCTACGAGGGGCGCGGCGCGCCTCCGTTCGAGTCGCTGCCGATCGCCAACATCCTGCGTGTGCTCCGCGCCATCGACGAGGGCGGGCAGAAGGACCTGCTCCTCGAGCTCCTGCGGGGCGTGCCCTCCGTCGCGCCCGCCGACCTTCGCCTGCGCGCCGCGTCGGCCCTCGAGCGCTCGGCGGCGTCCGATCTGCGTCGGCACGGCCCTGCGCTGCTCGCGAGCCTCGAGGGCGACGTCGAGGTGCACGGCCTGGTCGCGCGGCTCGTCGCCCTGCTGGAGGTCCCCTCACCGTGCTCGCTGGACGACGCGCTCCGGCACGTGCGCCACGTGGCCGAGACCCTCGGCTTCCCCGACGCGCTCGCGCGCCACGGCGCCGAGGTCGTGGCCTCGGGCGACGAGGAGCTCCTCGCCGCGTACGCCGCGGATTTCTCCGCCTGGAGCGCGCTCGCGGCCGGCGTCGACGAGCTTTCGCGCGCGGTCTCGCTGGTCTCGGCGGGGGCCCAGCGGCTGTCGTTCAACGAGTTCGCGCGAGAGGTCGAGATCGCCCTCGAGGGACGCCACCTGGTCCCGGGGCATCGCGCGGGAGCCGTGCCGATCTCGCGCATCCGCGATCGACTCGGGCTCGACTGCGACGTGCTCATCGTGCTCGAGGCGCACGACGGCGCGCTGCCGGCGCGCGGCGGCCACGACCCGCTCGTCTCGCGCGCGCTCGCCCGCGCGCTCCGCGAGGCCGATCCCCGCCGGGCACCCGCGCCGCCCTCGCTCGTCGGCGCCATCGATCTGCTCGCGTCGCTCGACGCCATCGGTCGAGCGCGCTCGCGGGTCGTGATCGCCCACCGCAGCACGGACGACGACGGCCGCCGTCAGCTCGCCGGAGCGCTTCCCCTCGAGCTCCTGCGCGTCTCGACCACCAAGACCGACGTCCAGCGTCTGCGGGTGGTCCCGGCGCCCGGCGCCCCGGCCCGGACCCCGCGCGCCTTGACGTTGCACCTCGCGGCCCACCACGGCGAGGTCGGTCCGGGGCCGCGGGTCAGCGCCGACGCCGAGCGGGTGCGCACGCGCGCCTTCGCGGCCGCCGAGCGGGGAGAGCGTCACCTCGGTCCGTTCACGGGCCTCGCCACCCCCGACGAGACCACGCGGCAGCGGCTCGTCGAGCGGCTCGGTCCTCGCGCCGATCGCCCCCTCTCGGTCTCGGGCGCCGAGAAGCTCCTCGCGTGTCCGTTCCTCCTCTTCGCCGAGTCGGTCCTCATGGCCGCCCCCGACGCCCCGATCGCCGAAGACGGCGGGCCGCGCGAGCTCGGCGACCTCGCCCACAAGGCCCTCCTCGCGGCCTACCGCGCGCTCCGCGACGCTCTCGTGCAGCAGAACGACGAGGCCGCCATCCGCGCGACCGTCGCGCCGGTCGTGGCCCGCGTGCTCGCCGAAGCGCCGTCCAGCACGCCGCTCCAGAGCGTGCGGCGCGAGCGCCTGGCGAACGACCTCGTCGATCTCGTGGTCGAGGACCAGAACCTCGCGGCGGGCGAGGGCCGTCGCTTCCACGAGGGCGAGGTGCCCTTCGGTCGCGGTCGCAGCCGCTGGCCTGCGTTCCCGGTCGGTGACTTCTTCGTCAACGGCCAGATCGATCGCGTCGACGTCCTCGCCCAGGGGAGCGCGATGGTCCTCGACTACAAGTCCCGCTCCCCGACCGGCGCGACGCGGACCGAGTTCTTCGAGTCCGCGGCCTCGGGCTCGATCCAGATCGCCCTGTATTCGCGGGTCGTCGCGGCCCTGCTCGAGCCGAAGCCCACCTCGGTGACCGCGCGGTTCTTCGGCTATCGCGATGGCAACATCAAGACCAACGTCGGCACCAACCGCACCAACGACGAGGTCTGGCGCGCCCAGGTCGGCGACGCCGCGGGGGGAGAGGGCGAGGGGGCGGTGGTCGCGGCGCTCCGCGAAGGCGTGGCGCGCGCGCGCAGGGGAGAGCTGCCGCCGCGGCGCGGTCCGCGTTGCAACGCGTGCGCGCAGCGGACCGCATGTCGGGTGCCTCCGGTGGTCCTCGAGGAGGTGGCAAAGGAATGAGCGTCGAGCAGACCGAGCGCGATCGGTTCCTCTACGAGCTCCCGACCAACGTCGTGGTGGCCGCGGGCGCCGGCACGGGCAAGACCCACCGGCTCTCCGGGCTCTACCTCCACCTCGTCGCCGGGCTCACCGACGTGCCTCGTCGCGATGGCTCGCCGGGGCCGCTCGCGCCCGAGGAGATCGTCGCCACCACCTTCACGCGCGAGGCCGCCGCCGAGATGCGCAGCCGCATCGAGGCCCGCCTGCGCAAGCTCGTCTCGGCCTCGCTCGACGAGCTCGTCGTACAGGGCGGCGAGCCCGCGGTATGGGCCGACGAGCTGCTCCGCACGTGCAACCGTCGCGGGGTCACGCCTCCCTCCCGCGAGGTGTTCCGTCGCGCGCTCGAGTCGCTGCCGCGCGGCACGATCTCCACGTTCCACGCGTGGGCCGGCGAGCTGGTGCGCGCCCACCCCATCGAAGCCCGCGTGCCGCCCGGGTTCGCGCTCCTCGAGCCCGAGGACTCCGACGCGCTCCTCGGTCGCGCCATGCGCGACGTGCTCGACGCCTGGCTCGCCGATCCTCGCGAGGTGACGGCCGGCCTGCGCCGCGACGAGGTCGCGCGACGACTCCTCCACTCGGGCGTCGAGGTCCTCGAGACCAACGTCCGCGCGGCGCTGCTCCGGCTCGCCGAAGAGGGGGTCGACGCCGAGCACCTGCGCCTCGCCGACGGCGAAGGCGAGGCCGAGCGCGCCGCCCGTCGGCTCGATGCGCTCCTCGACGAGCTCGCGCACCTCGCCGACCAGCGACCCCCGGAGTCTCGCGCCCGCAAAGACGGCAGCGACCTCCGCGCCCTGGTCCACGAGGCGCGGGGGCTCGCCCTCCGGTGGCGAGAGACCGGCGATCGGCTCGTCGCCGAGGAGTTCGGCGCCGCGTTCAAGCGCATCAGCAACCAGCGGGGCGTCAAAGAGGTCTACGAGCCCTATCTCCAGGGGTCGGGCACCATCCCCGTCAAGGCGACCTCCCTCCTGGTCGAGGCCGAGCGCACCCGCGAGGCCGCTCGGCTCGCCGAGGCCACCCGCGTCCTGCTGACCGAGATCCAGGCGGCCGTCGCCCTGGCGAAGCGTCGGGCGCGCGCGCTCGACTTCGGCGACGTGCTCCGTCGCGCGCGCGATCTCCTCGCCTTCGATCCCGAGGTGCAGGCCGAGGTCGCGGGCGAGGTCCGCGCGCTGCTCGTCGACGAGTTCCAGGACACCAACGCGCTCCAGCGCGACCTCGTGTACCTCGTGCGCCAGCGGCCCGATGGCATCGCGCGTCGGGCGCTCGGCGCGATCCCCGATCCCGACACGCTCGCCCCCAGCGGGCTGTTCCTCGTGGGCGATCGCAAGCAGTCGATCTATTCGTTCCGCGGCGCCGACGTCGCGGTGTTCCAGCGCATCGCGCTCGACCTCGCCGGCGAAGAGGCGCGCGCGCTCCTCGGCAACGGTCCCCTCGACGGCCCCGTCGGCGCGACCAACGGACGGGTCATCACGCTGGCCGAGAACCGCCGCTCGGTCGACGAGGTCCTCCACTTCGTGAACGCGCTGGCCGCGGTCGACATGCGCGGACACGATCAGCTGTCGGTCGTCGAGCAGGTGGTGTTCCAGCCAGCGCTCGAGGATCTGCTGCCCGTGCGCACGTCGGGGCGTCCCGAGGGGGCCCCGGTCGCCCGCGTGATCGTCCCGACCGTCGTGCCGCCGGCGGCGGGCGAGGCCGCCGCCGAAGCCTCGGGCGATCTGCTCGCCGCGCTGGCCATCGCCGCCGAGATCCGCGCCTTGCTCGAGAACCCGGGGCAGGCCGAGCTCGAGGGGCCGCTGCGTCGTCGCGACATCGCGGTGCTCCTCCGCACGTACGCTCCGCTCTCCTCGCTCGAGTTCGCGTTCGCTCTCCACGGCGTCGAGTACGCGGTCGCCTCGGGGCGTGGTCTGTTCGCCACCGGCGAGGCCGCCGACCTCGACGCCCTCGCGCGCCTCCTGGTCGATCGCGGCGATCGCCACGCGCTCCTCGCGGTCTTGCGCGGCCCGTTCGTCTCGCTGTCCGATCGAGCCCTGCTCTCGCTCGCGGGCGACAAGGGGCTCGAGCTGCCGGGCGATCTCGCGGCGAGCCAGCTCGACGCCGGCGAGCGGGCGCGCGTGCAGGCGCTGCTCGACGTGCTCGAAGAGACCCGCACCCAGGGCGCGCGGCTCGGCGCGGCCGCGCTCCTCCGGCGTGCCATCGTCGCCCTCGGCTACGAAGAGACGCTCGCGATGTTGCCCTCGGGTGAGGCGCGCCTCCGCGATCTGCGTCGCCTCCTCGAGCACGCCGAGCGCTTCCCCACCGGGCTCGCGAGCTTCTCCCGATGGCTCACGCGCGGGCGCGAAGGCGAGCTCGACGAGGCGCGCGGCGCGGTGTTCGACGACGAGCACGACGCCGTTCGCATCCTCACCATCCACGCGTCCAAGGGCCTCGAGTTCCGGGTGGTGTTCGCCACGCAGGTCGATCACGTCGGTCCCCGCTCGATCATCGGGCCGCTGCTGGTGGCGCGAGGGCAGGGCGGACTCTCGCTGGCCACCAAGGTCGCGTTCCTCGATCAGCGGGAGTTCGGGCTCGGCGGCCGCACCCTGCACGATCGGGCGCTCGCCGGAGACCGCGCGGAGCGCCAGCGCCTGACGTACGTCGCGCTCACGCGCGCGCGCGATCTCCTCTACGCGGTGGCGCGACCGAGCAGCCGCGCCCAACCCGACGACGCGAGCGCCGCCCGCTCGATCGGCCGACTCCTCGACCAGCGCCCGGGCCTCGCCGTCCGCAAGGACCTCCGTCCCCTCCTCGATCCGCCGGCCGAGCCGGAGAGCGCCGAGCCCATCGCCCGCGCGGTGCCGGCCTACGGCGAGGGCGAGTTCCAGGTCGGTTCGGGCGGCTCGACCGTGGTGACGACCGCGCTCGCCGAGTTCGCCTTCTGCGCGCGCCGCTTTCGACTCCTCCACGTCGTCGGGCTCCCCGAGCACGCGCCGCGCGCGCGTCCGCTGGCCGAGCTCTCCGAGCCCGTGCCCGACGACGAGGAGCTCGAGGGCGAGCCGGTCACCAAGCTGGTCGAGACGATCGCGGTCGAGGAGCCGGTGCTCCCGGTCGGTCCGCTGCCGAACGATCCGCGCGCGCAGGGCATCCTCGCGCACCTCGCCCTCGAGCGCGTCGACTACGCCTCGGCGGTCGGCGAGCGCGCGGTGTCGTACGCCGAGTCCTTCCTTCGCGGGCAGGGGTACGACCCCG
This sequence comes from Sandaracinaceae bacterium, assembly GCA_019694315.1. Taxonomy (GTDB): domain Bacteria; phylum Myxococcota_A; class Polyangia; order Polyangiales; family Sandaracinaceae; genus JAFLCL01. Next base: position 1,636 of record JAIBCE010000279.1, on the reverse strand, counting down.
CCGACGAGGCCTCTGCCAAGGTCGTCGCGCGCATCGTTCGCTTCCTCCGCTCGTCGTTCGCCGGCTCGCTCGCCGATCCTTCGGTGCGCGTCGAGCGCGAGAGGCCGTTCGTCGTCGAGCTGCCGAGCGGGATCGCGCTGCGGGGCACCATCGACCTCGTCGTCGTCCGCAGGCTCGAGGGCCGGACCCGGGTCGAGGTCGTCGACTACAAATCCGGCAAGGGCGGTCCGTCCGCGGTCTCGCACTACGAGCTCCAGCTTCGTGCCTACGCGGCCGCCTGCACCCGCGGCGCGATCGGACCGCTCCCCGAGGGCCCGGTGGAGGTCGTGGCCGGCATCGCCTTCCTGGGCGGCGGCTCCGGCGAGCCCATCTGGCTCTCGGATCCCGCGGGTCTCGCGTCGCCGTCCAACGTCCAGCACATCGATCGCGTCGCGCGACGCTTGCTCGACGCCCGCGCATCGGGACAATGGCCGGGCATCGAGAAGCCCGGTTGCATCGCGGTCCGTTGCGGCTTCTTCCCCCTCTGCCACCCCGAGCGCCCATGACCCCCGAAGAGATCAAGCAGGCCCGCGTGACCCTCAAGTGCACCGCTCGCGAGCTGTCGGCAGCGCTCGACGTCGAGCCCTCGACGGTCACCGCCTGGGAGCGGGGCGAGCTGTTCCCCACGAAGCAGTACGTCGACAAGATCCAGGCCTTCCTCGCCGAGGGGCCCTCGGCCATCCCCAAGAAGGCAAAGGGGAGCGATCCGTGGGAGCTGCTCCGCGACCCCGAGATCTGGGCCCTGGTCCGCAAGCTCCTCGCCCACCCGAAGCTCCGCGCCGAGGTGTCGAAGCTGGCCGCTCGCTACGACGAGCCATGATCCAGCACACTCTCCGGAGCAACTAGCCCTGGTGGCGCAGGCTCGGGTAGTCTGGGTCGAGCATGCAGCCCCCCCCCAGGGGTCCCAGCGCGCCTCCGACCGGCGCTGGTGACGACGACCCCATCGTGGCGAGGATTCGCGCCTGGGCCCGAAGGCCGACGGCCGAGGAGACGCTCGCACTCTGCGACGAGCTCGCGCGTAACACGGGCCTCCGCGGTCAACACGTCGAAGGGCTCGCGCGGGCCATCCAACAGCGCCACGCGCAACACCAGGCGATCCTCGTCGCGCTCGGCCGACTGCAGCTCCAGGTAGGCAAGCTCAGCGACGCGCAGCAGACGCTGGTGGCCGCGGGCAGGCTCGACCCGGAGGCGCGCGATCCCTACCGCTACCTCGGCGAGGTGCTCCTTCGACGCGGCGACGCCGCCCGCGCCGAACGCATGCTCGAGAAGGCGGTCGACATCGAGAAGCGCTCTGCCCAGTCGGACCAGAGCAGCAGCGACTGGCTGAGCCGCGCCCGCGCCCTCAAGCCCGTGCAGGACGCGCAGGGCGAGGGAGCGGTGGCGGCCGACATCGCGCAGCAGATCGCGCAGGGGCTCCGTCGCTCGAGCCTGCCCCCGCGGAGCGCGCGACCGATCGAGCCGGTGCCGTTCGACGACGAGCCCACCCACATCGGCCAGGTCCCCGAGAACCTCCGCCGAATGGCCACGCCTCCCGTCTTCGAGACGACCGATCACGAGGACGACAACCTGATCACGAACGAGATCCCCGCGCTGCGCC
>JAIBCE010000278.1 GCA_019694315.1 Sandaracinaceae bacterium | reverse complement strand
ATCGAACCACCTCACTCCCGCGACACACGCCGGGCCTAACACTATACTTCGATCGCGATAGTGATGTCTCAGATCACTCCGCGCCGTCTTGAGCGCCAGCGTGAGCTGGAGCTCACCCGTGGCGAGACCGCGCGCATCGAACGAGCGATCGAGCGACACGACCTCGGCCACGTCCGTCTGCGGGGCGCGGCTCGCGGCGCGCGCGCGACGCAGGCTCTGGCTGGCACGCGCGAGCACGAAGGTCGCGAGCCCGAGGAACACGAGGCCCACGCTCGCCAAGAGCCCGATCGCCAGCCGCTGCGCGCCCACGTTCTGTCGCGCGAAGCCCACCGCGATGCGCGACGGATCGTCCTCGAGGTATCGCACGTCCGGCGGGCCCTCCACGACCAGCGGCGCGAGCGACACGTCGTGCTCTCGCACCTCTCGATGGTGCTCGAGGCCTCGCCCATCGCGGAACCTGACCTCGTAGCGGCGCGCGCGGAACACGAAGAGCGACAGATCTCGCTCGATGTCGACCTCGGCGTGGGCCGCGCGCACACCGCGCGCGTGCACCTCGTCCTGCGTGGCCAGCCGCGCCGCGTCCTGGCCCGCGAGCACGAGCGCCCACACACCGAGTGCGCCGAGGAGCAGCGTGGGGAGCGCGGCGCCCGCGACGTGCCGCGCGACGAAGCTCCGTCGGAGCGCGAGCGGTCTCGTGGGGAGCGACGCCATGCCTCCAAGGATCGAGCCGCGAGGCCCTCGCGGCAAGTCAGCAGGAGGCCAGTCGGCTGCCGCGGGCCTCGGTCACACCTCTCGCGTCCCGATCACGGGCCGACGTCGGACCACACGCAGGCGTGGTGTGCCGCGGCGTAAGGATCCTCCGCCATCCATCCCACACCCGTCGTCGGCGGATCGGTGCCGAGGGTGATCGAATGATAGAAGCTCGGAGCGACCCCGGGGTTGATGCGCCACATCAGCTCCATGGGCACGCAGCCTCCGCTGGCCGCCGCCTCGCTGTAGACCCGTCCGATCTGGGTGATCGTCATCGTCTCGGGGTGACCCTCGCAGTCGGGCGAGCGTCTGGAGCGTGCCTCCGCCAGAGAACTGACACTGGTACCAGCCCTCGAAGCCAGGCGTGTCCGGCGGATACACGTAGTAGACGTTCATGCGATCGACGCGATAGCCGTCGGTCACGAGCTGCGCCGGATCGGTCGTGTAGCGATACGCCACCACCGGCGAGTCGCGCACGGCGCGGTGCACGGGGATGCGGCAGCCCTCGTCGATGTTGCGATCGCAGTCGTTGTCGGCCTCGTCGCAGATCTCCGCCACGCATGCGTCGGGCGCGCTGTACGCATCTGGATCCATCGCGGCGTCGAGCTCGAAGGCATCGAGCCCCGGTGCGTCGAGGCCGGGTGCATCGAACCCAGCGAACGCGTCGACGATGGCCATGCCTGCGTCGGGCCTGCCTGCGTCGGGATCCACGAGCGGCGGCTCGCTCAGGCACGCGCCTCGCGCGGTGTCGCAGTACTCGCCCGCCGGGCACGTGTCGTCGTCGGGCGTGACGCAGATCCCGCTCGCGCAGACGGTGCCGCCGCTGCAGCTCGCCACCGCCTCGCAGTCGCCATCGCTCGCGCAGAACGTGCTGTCGTCGCACGAGGCGCCGAGCGCCGTGCGGTCACAGCAATAGGACGCCGTGCTCGGGTCGTCCGGATCGCAGCGCGGATCGACGCAGCGACCGTTCACGCACTGATCGAAGGCCGGATCGCCCGTGGCCGCAGGGCAGGTCACGCCCACGCAGTCGGAGGTGAGCGCGATGCGGATCACGCGATCGCTGCTGACGTTCGTCGTCACGCAGCGCTCCACGAGCACCGGTCCGCCATCGACGCTCGTGCCCGCCTGCGGCCGACGAAAGCGCGCGCGCACCGTGTACACGCCGTGCTCGAGCGCGTCGAACGTGGTCACGGTGAGCGTCCCTCGGCCGAGGCCCGTCTGATCCTCGGGGGCCACCGTGCGCCCCGCGCTGTCGATCGGCCGATCGAGCGCGCCGCAGGGCAGCGCGCCCTCGTAGAGCGCCGCGTCCACGTAACGCACCTCGAAGCCCGCGCGCAGGCCCGACTGCACACGCACCGTGAGCGAGGCCTGAGAGCTCGGACAGCCGGCCGCCGCGGCGCCTTGCACCGCGACGAGGAGCACGAGGAGCAGGCGGCCCGCGAGCGACCGCTGGCTCACGGTGCGCCCAGCCCCTGCAGCCGCTCGGCGACCCGATCCGTGCCGCCCTGATCGTGGCCGCGCACGAGGCCCTGGTACACGCGGTAGATGCGCACCGCGTCCTCGCGCCGGTTCGTCTGCTCGTAGCAGAAGCCCAGATCGAAGAGCGGTCCCGGATCCGAGGGCGCGGGCACGAGCGCATACCAGGCCTCGTACTCGCGCGCGGCCTCGGGATAGCGCTGGATCGAGCGATACGCGATCGCCAGGTTGAGGTGCACGTCGGGCGAGTCGGGGTGACGGGCCATCGCGCCCTCGAGCGCTGCGATCGCCTCCTCGGGCCGGCCCGCCTGGCGCAGCGCCACCGCGTAGTTGTTGAGGAGATCGGGGTCGTCGGGAAGCTGCACGAGCGCGAGCTCGTACGCGTGGATCGCCTCGTCCACGCGACGAAGCCGGCGCAGGCACGCGCCGAGGTTGCCCCAGCTCGCGGCGTCCTGCGCGCGCAGCTCCACCGCGCGCCGGAGCGCGGGCACCGCCTCGTCGCAGCGGTTCAGCCGCGCGAGCACCGCGCCGATCATCGCCTGCGCCTCCTGGCTCTGCGGCTCGAGCTCGGCCACGCGTCGGAATGACACCAGCGCGTCGTCGAGGCGGTTCTGCTGCCGTCGGACCGCACCGAGCGTGAAGTGCGCCGCGGCGTGCGTGGGGCGCAGGCGAATCGCCTCCTCGGCCGCCGCCGCCGCTTCGTCGAGCTGGCCCGCGCGTCGGTGCGCGACGGCGCGACGGTACGCGGCCTCCGCCTGCTCCGCGGCGCGTGCGTCTTGCGCGGCGGCGGGCGCAGCTCCGATCGCGCTCGTCATCACGGGGCCAGCGAGGGCGATCACGACAAGGGCCCACCGAGCACGCTGCGACATGAATCCTCCTCGGCACCGGCTGGGCCGTGACCGCTCGGACGCCCCGCGCGGCGCACCGATTCTACACGTCGACGCGAGACCCCGGCCCGACACGTCGCATCCGTGTGTGTAGGGTGGGACGCGCCCTCGCGCCGCCCCCGCAGACGGTCAATCGACGCCGTTGCTCAGGGTGAGCGAGTAGCCCGCGCACGTGCGCGACGCGCCGCCGCGGTGCCGCACGCGCACGAACACCTCGGTCGTGTTGTCTTCGCAGGGGCTCACGTTGTCGATCGGCGTGCCCGTCCAGCAGTTGCACTGGCCCGTGAGCGTTCCGGCCCGATCCTCGCGGAAATCGAGGGCGAAGTTGTAGTCGGCGAAGCCGTCGCACTCCGTCGCGCTGTCGCAGCTGCCGCGGAACACGGTGATCTCGTACTCGGGAGCGGTCGCGGCCGAGAGGTGGATCCCGATGTTGAACTGATCGCAGCTCACGTCGGGGGTGTCGACGGCGCGGAAGCGGTACCACACGTCGCGATCGATCGCGTTGCCGGTGACGGTCATCGTCCCCGCCGTGTCGGGGATGTCGCCCACGTCGATGGCCGCGGCGCAGCTCGTTCCGTCCGTGAGCGCCGGCGCCGCCGTGCACTCGCAGCCCGGCACCCCGCGATCGATGTCGTAGGTCCCGCTCGGGCAGGAGCAGACGCCGCCCGCCATGCAGAGGCCGCCCGCGTCGGAGCTGGCGCAGAGCGCCGCAGGGTCGCCGTCGTCGGCCGCGCCGTTGCAGTTGTTGTCGATCGTGTCGCAGATCTCCGGCAGGCGTGAGCTCCGCGACGCATTCGTCTCGTCGCAGTCGGTCGCCGCGGGGTCGCCGTCGCCATCGACGTCCACCGAGCCGGGCACGCAGCGCCGGCTGCGACACACGTCGCCCGCGGTCGCGCACGTTCCGTCACCGCGACAGTTCGGGTAGTCCACGCACACGCCACGCATGCAGTACTGGAAGGGCATGCACGTCACGCGGCCGCACACGTCCGGCGCGTCCGAGCCCGCGTCGCGTGGCGCGGGTGCGTCGGGCTCGGAGGCAGCGTCCATCGCTGCATCGGGGCGCGGTCCCGTGTCGATGGGGCCCGAGTCCATCGACGACCAAGCGTCGATCGTCGGCCCCGAGTCGCGTCGCGGTCCGCCCCGCGCGTCGGGCCCCTCGCCGTCGCCGCCCGACGCGCACCCGCCGAGCGCCGCCGCGAGCACCGCGATCGACCACGTCGAAACAGCCACGCGCGCGATCGACGACATACCCTCGCGAGCGTACGGGAAGCCCGTCATCGACCGCAAGCGCGCCTCGTGCAGCGGGCGGCTCACTGGAGCTCGAGCGTCGGCTCGATCGCGACGCCGTCGTCGGTCGTCGGATGATCCGAGGCTGGCTCCTCGTGCTCGGGCGGGCGCTGGCTCTGCTCCGGCTCACCCTCGCTCGGCGTCGAGGTGCTCGGCTGCCGCGCCGCACGCACCTGATCGCGCAGGCTCGACACGCGCTCGCGCAGCCGCGCGATGCGAGCGCGCAGCTCCTCGCGGTCGCCGTCGTCGCTCGAGAGCCGGGCCTCGAGCTCGCGCACGCGCTCGTCGGCGCGATCGCGCTCCTCACGCGCCGCCGCCAGATCCGCGCTCGCCTGCTCCGCGCGCGCACGCGCGCTCGCCAGCTCGTCGCCGAGCTCGATGCGCTCGCGCGCGTGCTCCTCGCGCAGCCGTCGGATCCGACCCTCGAGCTCCTCGGCGCGCGCCGTCTCGTGCGCCACCGTCAGGCCGAGCTGCCGCGTCGTGGCCTCGGCGCCCGCGAGCTGTTCGCGGAGCCCATCGCGCTCCGTGGTGAGCGCGTCGCGCGTGGAGAGCGAGGTCGCGAGCTGTCGACCGAGGATGTCGATCTGACCCTGCGCCGTCGCGAGCTGGTTCGTGAGCTCCTCGCGCGACAGGCTCTGCTCCTCGTAGCGACGCAGGAGCGCCGCGTGATCCTCGTCGAGCGCCTGTCGTCGCGAGGCCTCCACGAGGAGATCGGCGCGCGCAGCCGCGATCTCCTGGTGCGCCGCGCGGATCTCGCGGCGCTGGAGATCGGTGTTGCGCTGGTAGACCCAGATCACCGCGCCGAACACCGCCAGGAGGGCGAAGAGCAGCGGCCCGAGCCACGAGAGGGTGCGGCGACGAAGGCGCGCGGTCTTCTCCGGCTCGGTGAGGATCGAGAGCTCGCGCGCGAGCTCCTCGGCCGTGGGTCGCTTGCTCGGATCGGCGTTCAGCCAGCGCTCGAAGGAGGCACGGAGGTAGCGGAGATCCTTGCGCGTGGGCGGCCCCGGCGGACCGTCCGCGCGCTGCTCGATGAACGCCTCGATCGCGCCCGCGGGCACGTCCTCTTCCGTCTCGGGCTCGAGCGCGTTGCGCAGCGACAGCGCGAGCGCGAACACGTCTGCCGCAGGCCCGATCTCTCTCGCATCCTCGCGCTGCGCATAGTGCGCGGCCACCTCGGGCGCGAAGTACACGGGCGTTCCGCCGATGAGCGCCTCGTGCTCCTTCGCGGCCACGCCCAGATCGATGAGGATCGGGAGGATCTCGGAGCCTCCGTCGGAGCCGCGCACGAAGCCGCGGATCTTCGCGAGGAGGACGTTCTCCGGCTTGATGTCCTGGTGCCGGATCCCGTTGCCGTGGAGCGTCGCGAGCGCACGCGCCAGGGGCTCGAAGATCGAGCGCGCCTCGGCTCGCGAGATGCCACCCGTCTCGCGCACGCGCTTGTCGAGCGTCACGCCCTCGTACCAGGGCATCACGAACCAGAGCCGATCCTCGAACCAGCCGTGGTCCTTGAAGAGCACGACCGACGGATGGAACACGGCCGCGATGAGCTTGAGCTCGCGCAGGGCCTCGTCGCGCGCCGCCTGCGAGAGCGCAGGCTCGCGCAGGAGCTTGAGGGCCACGCGGTGGCCCGGCACGTCCTGATCGTCGGCCTTGTACACGTCGCCGAACGCGCCCACACCCACGCGGCTCAAGAGGCGATAGCGCCCGCCGACCGTCGTCCCCGGCTCGAGGCCCTTGCCGTCGCTGTCGCGGATCCCGGCGTCGTCGCGCTGCGCCTGGAGCGCGAAGGTCGCGACGAAGATCGCTCCTTCCTCGCCGTTGGCGATCGCACCCCGCACCGTCTGGCTGCCCGTGCTGCCCACCAGCGCGCGCGCGGCCTCGAGCGCCTCGTCGAGCGCGCGATCCACCGGGCCGAGATCGATCGCGCCCGTGTCGTCGAACGGTCCCTCGTGCAGGCCGAGCACGCAGGCGATCTCGATCGGCAGGAGCTCTCGCGCGTAGCGCAGTTCGAGCAGCTCCGCGTGCCGCGCGTCGAGCTTGGTGCGCAGCGTGTCCACCGCGCGCGCGTAGGCGTCGGCCGGTCGATACGGCACGTCGCGGCGAGGCGAGGGCGGGCTCGCGCGGAGCTTCTCGTGGGCGATCCGCCGCGCGAGCCGATAGACGTGCGCCTTGGCGCCCGGTGCCCGCACGAGCTCGGACGTGGGCGTCGAGAGCACGAGGCGCTTGAGCTCCGTGAAGGCCGCAGCGCCGCGCCGCTGATCGCCGAGCTGCAGCGTGAGGTACTGACGCAGGCCCTCGGACCACGGGCCGAGCAGGCGTCGTCGCAGCGCCTCGGGCGAGGTCGCATGAAGGCCCGAGAGCGCCAGGCCCACCGAGGTGTGCGCGCGATTGCCCAGCGTGCGACGCACGGGCGCCACGAGCGGAATCGCCGCGGTCTCGTTCGCCGCCTGGGCGCTGAGCACGCTGCGGAGACCCGGCCGGACACCGCTCTCGGCGAGCGCTTCGTCGACCGCCACCGTCGTCGGCACGGGCTGACCCGCGGGCGACGAGCCGGTCTCGGACGGCCGCGCCTTGCGCGTCGCCTCGAGCTCGTCTCTGTCGCTGCCGGCCGCGGCCACGTTACCTCCGAGGGTTGCCCTCGCTGGGTCGTGCGTTCGAGCGCGTCGCGCCGATCGCCCTTGGGGTCGTCTGGGTGCTGAGAAGGTCCGGCGGGGCGTCTGGCACCCTCCGGCCCGAGCACAGAGCGTTGCCCGACGCCTCGCCCAAGGCAAGAAAGGCGGAGAAACGCCGCAAAACCACGCTCAGCGGGTTTTCCTCGATTCCCTATCGGTGGCCTCGCGCGTTCGGCTACCATCGCGCCAGCGATGCTCGTCTCCGCGATCCTCGTCGCGATCCTCTTCGCCGGAGGCTACGCCCTCTACCTCTGGCTGAAGCAGCAGCGTGGAGTCGGGCAGGCCCCGCCGCCTTCCGCGTCGCAGTCGCGTTCCCTCGGCACCGAGCGCGATCGCAACGTGCAGCCGATCGAGCTCACGTCGCTGAAGAAGAGGGACCGCCCCGCCGATCCGCTCGCGTCTCTGCCGGGGGGAAGCGCCCAGTACTCGCGCGACTCGCGCGAGCCCTCGCGCGAGCCCGCGCCGTCGGCGTCCGCGTCCACCTCGGGCGGTCGCGATCGCGATCACGGGCCGCGCGCTCACGCGGCGACCGTGCCCGAGATGACGGCCGCGATCGGCGAGGCCGTCCTGCGCTCGCGGCAGAAGACGCAGCCCGAGGTCATCCTCCAGCAGCCCGCGCAGCAGCGCCGCGTGCGTCGTCGCGATCCGACGATGCAGATCAGCGCCGACGAGCTCGCCACGATCACCATCGACGACGAGGGCACGACGCTCGGCTTCGAGGTGAAGAAAGACCCGCCGCGCCAGCGCGTCTCGATGCAGTCGGAGTTCGATCTCTCGATCGAGGTCGCGCTCCCGTCCGATCACGACGACGACGCCTCGGGTCCCTTCTTCCCCGTCACCGTCACCGCCGCGGGCGCGAGCGACGTGGGCAAGAAGCGCAAGCACAACGAGGACGCGATCGCCCTCGACCACGAGCGCTCGGTCTACGTGCTCGCCGACGGCATGGGCGGCTACGCGGCGGGCGAGGTCGCGAGCCAGATGTGCGTCGACACGATCCTGCGCTCGTACCAGACCAACCGCTTCGGCGGCGAGCCCATCCCGGGCCTGCCCCCGCGCGGCGACGAGCTCGTGCGCGCCATCCAGACGGCGAACCTCGAGATCCTCACCGAGTCGCGGGCGAACGAGTCGCGCGCCGGCATGGGCACCACCGTCGTGGCCGTGCGATTCATCCCCGCGCGTCAGCGCGCCTACATCGCGCACGTCGGCGACAGCCGCCTCTACCGCATGCGCAAGGACGAGCTCGTGCAGATGACCGCGGATCACACCCTCGGCGCGCAGGGCGTCACGGGCCCCGCGGCGCAGAAGCTCTCTCGCGCGGTCGGCGTCTTCGACGAGGTCGAGGTCGACCTCAACATCGACGTGCCCGAGCCCGGCGACGTCTACCTCATCTGCTCCGACGGCCTCTTCAAGATGGTGCACGAGCTGCGCATCGTGGAGATCCTCGCCGAGAGGCCCGACCCCCAAGCGGCCGCCAACGCCCTCGTGGCCGAGGCCAACGCCCGCGGCGGCAAGGACAACATCAGCGTCATCGTCCTCCGCATCGGCGACTTCGGCCTCCGCCGCAACCTCAACTGAGCGGGGTCACTCCATGCCTCGCAACCGCCCGATTTCCTTGGGCTCCTGCGGGCACTTTGACGCGACCCCCCGTTCGGGCAGGTTCGACCGATGCCAGGCCCCCGTGTGAAGCCCGCGACCACGACGCGCGCGAAGCGCGCGAGCACGAAGCCCACGGCCCCGAGGGCCGCGAGCTCCAACCGCGCGGCCACCAAGACCGCGACGAGCACGCCCCGCACGCACGCCGCCTTCCTCCGCGGCGTGATGCCCACGAACTGCAAGATGAGCGAGCTCGCCGCCGCGCTCTCTCGCGGCCCCTTCACGAACGTCGCGACCGTCCTCGGCAGCGGCAACGTCGTGTTCACCACCGCGCTCACCGATCGCGCCGCCATCGAGCGCGCCCTCTCCGAGGCCATGCAGCGTCACCTCGGCCGCGTCTTCGTGCCCTACGTGCGCTCCCTCGCCGAGCTCGAGGCCCTCGTCGCCGCCGATCCCTTCGCGCCCTTCGCGCTCTCCCCCTCCGCCAAGCGCGTCGTCACGTTTCTCCCGGCGGCGCCTGCCCGCACGTCTCCTCCCTCCGCCCGCCACGGCGCGCAGATCCTCGCCGTCCGCGGCACCGAGGCGCTCACGGCCTACGAGCGCTCCGAGCACGGACCCGTCTTCATGGAGCTCCTCACCGAGACCTTCGGCGACGCCGCCACCACGCGCACCTGGGACACGCTCCTCAAGGTCCTCGGCAAGCGCTGAGTACGGCGCCTCGCAAGCTCGTGACCAGGTCCGAGCTGGCGGGGCGCTGGACTCGATTGGGAGGGGGCCGACGAATTCACTTCGGCGGGGGAGGGTCTGGGACAGACCCTCGGCAAGAAGCGGCGAAGTACCTTCCCCAGAAGGCTGGTCACAGACTTCTGGGAAACGGTACTGAGCCCCGCCTCCATCTCACGCGCGACCAAGATCCGCCGCGGCCGTGCGTACCAGAGCGACCATGCGTCGCCTCGTGTCCCTCGCGCTCGCGCTCGCCTCGGCCTCGCCGTCCCTCGCCCACGCCGATCCCGACGACGGCGTCTACGGCCTCGCCGCCGAGCTCCCCGCCCAAGCCCCGCACGCCCTCCGAATCTCCGGCGAGCGCACCACCACCTGGGCCGTGCCCGGTGCGCGCATCGTCCCCACCACCGTCACGATCGCCGCGCAGGACAACGAGAACACGCGCTTCCTCGTCGACGTGCGCTACCCCCACCACGGCGACTGCGAGCGTGCGCTCCTCCGCCTCGGCACGCGCACCTACGCCACCACTGGCTGGGGCGGCGACGACCAGAGCTGCAGCGCCAACTTCCTCCTCGATCCCGCCGCGGCCCTCGACGCGGCCGCGCTCTTCCGCACCACGCGCCAGGATCGTCACGCCATCGGCGATCACGTCCGCGGCATCTTCACCACGCCGCGCCCTCGCTACCACGCGGGCGAGACCATCGAGGTGGTGCTCACGATGACGAGCCCTGCCGGCGCTCCGACCGTGGCCTGGCAGCGCGGCGGCCAGAACCGGGGCCCGCGCGACGACCAGTTCGACTTCGAGATCACCCGCGACGGCCAGCCCGTGCCCCGCATCGAGGCCTACAATTTCGGCGGCCTCTCGTTCATGGACGAGCTCGCGCCCAGCGATCACGACGAGGCCCGCACCCCCCTCGCTCCCTGGGCCGACCTCTCGCGCCCCGGCCACTACGAGGTGCGCTGCTCCTTCTCCACGCTCTTCGCCCCCGCCGGCAACGACCCCTACGCCGCCACCACCCGCGGCGAGGTCTGGGACCGCACCTTCACCGGCACCGTCTCCTTCGACGTCGTGCCCTGACGCGCCGCCGTCAGGACCGCGCCCCTCGCGCGTCCCCGCTTGACGTCTCCGCCAGGTTCGCTAGAACGCGGGCCTCATTTTCCGGGATAGCTCAGTTGGTAGAGCGATCGGCTGTTAACCGATTGGTCCGTGGTTCGAGTCCACGTCCCGGAGCCATTTTTCTCTCGTCGCCAACCAACGGCGAGGGTCGGCAAACAGAAGCCCCCAAGGAGCGATCCGAGGGGGCTTCGCCGTTTCTCCCCAGAACTGCGAGCGTTTCGCGCGCTGCGCG
>JAIBCE010000277.1 GCA_019694315.1 Sandaracinaceae bacterium | reverse complement strand
GCTGCGCTCGGCCTCGACTACCTGCCCGACGACGACGCGCACGCGCGCGCGGTGCACGCGCAGCTCAGCCGCGCCTGCCGTGGCGAGCCCCCCCCCTCGGTCGACGACGTCAGCGCCCTCGAGCGCGACGCGGACGACGCGCCCGATCCCGCGGTGTCCTTCGCGCGTCGCGCGATCGTCGTCGCGGCACGTGCGGTGCGCCACGACGACGACGCCGATCTCGAGGACCTCGCGGTCGTTCCTTCGCTCGTGGCCCAGGCCGCCGCGCACGACGCAGGCGACTGCGCGATGATCTCGGCGGCGAGCTTCGTGCTCCGCAAGAGCGCGGAGCTGCTGCGCGCGCACGTCGCGCCACCACCGACCGAGTGAGCCCCGTCGGTGCTCCACCTCCGGGCAGCCTGCCGCGCGAGTCGCGCGTGCTATGACACCCCCTCGGTTCGAGACGTCGAGAGCCCATCGCCGTGACCCCCCCGACCTCACCGACCCCGACCTCACCGACCCCGACCTCCGAGCGCCGCGCGACCGAGCCCACGCGCTCGCCTCTGGCGCTCGAGACGGCGCGCTTCGTGGCGGTATGCGCCTCCCTCGCGCTCCTCGGGTGGGCTTTTCGCGCGGCGCCCACGCCCGCGCAGTTCCGCACCGTGACGGCGTGTGCCCCTCCCGTCGCCGCGCACCCCGACGTGCGATGGATCGAGCAGGACGACGCGCGAGCGCTGGTCGAGTCGGCCGACGTGGTCTTCGTCGATGCCCGGCCGATCCTCGACTTCGAGACCGGCCACGTGCCCGATGCGATCGCGATGCCCATGGACACTGGCGTGCTCGACCCGGCCACACTCCCGCTCGTGCAGGGCGCCGCGACGGTCGTCGCGTACTGCGACACGAACGACGACTGCGCCGAGTCGCGGCACCTCGCCGGCCTCCTCGCCGAGAACGGCGTGAGCGACGTGCGGGTGCTGCGCGGCGGCATGCCGCTCTGGCTCTCGAACGACTATCCGGCCGAGTCCGGTCCGTGCACGAGGTGTCCATGAGCGAGGCGCCCACCCCGGGAGCGCTCGCGCGCGCTCGCGCCTATTTCGAGGGCGATCAGGGCCGCACGGCCCTCGTGTTCCTCCGCCTCATCCTCGCAGGCGTCTTCCTCTTCGCGGCCTTCCCCAAGCTCCTCGATCCCGTCACCTTCGCGCGCGACATCGACAACTATCGCTTCGTCCCCGACGCGCTCATCGGGCCCATCGCGCTCATGCTGCCGGTGGCCGAGGTGATCATCGGGATCGCCCTCCTGAGCGGGGTGTTCGCGCGCGGAGCCGCCGTGGTCTCCGGCCTTCTCCTGCTGGGCTTCGCGGCCGGCATGGTGCAGGCGATCGCGCGCGGCATCGACCTCGACTGCGGCTGCTTCGGTCACTTCGCCGAGGCCCAGGTGAGCTGGTGGACGGTGGGCCGCAACCTCACGCTCTTCGTGTTCTCGATCTGCGTGACCCTCGGCCCCGACATGCCGCTCTGGCCGCTCCGACGCGCGCCGTCGTGAGCGCCGCGCCGTGACCGAGGCCACCGAGCTCCCGATCCACCGTGTGCGGAGCGCCTTCCTCGAGGCGCTGGGGCGAGCGCCCGTCGTGCTCTCGTCGCCCACGGGCTCGGGCAAGTCGACCGAGGTGCCGCGCTGGTGCCCGGGCCGCACGCTCGTGGTCGAGCCGCGACGCATCGCGTGCCGGAGCCTGGCTGCGCGCGTGGCCGACCTCGAGGGCACGGCGCTCGGGCGCGGCGTGGGCTTCTTCGTGCGCGACGCGCGCGTCATGGACGACGAGACACGCATCGTCTTCGCGACGCCTGGCATCGCCCTGCGCGCGCGCGAGCTGCTCGAGACCGCCGACACGATCGTCCTCGACGAATTCCACGAGCGGAGCCTCGAGACGGATCTCCTGCTCGCGCTCCTCGTCCGCGCGCGACGCGAGACAGCGAGACCGCCCGCGCTCGTCGTGATGAGCGCGACGCTCGAGGGCGAGCGCGTGGCCGCGCACGTGGGAGGTGTGCACCTCGCCGCCGAGGGCGTCGCGTTCCCGGTGGAGGTCCGCCACCTCGCGGGCGCGAGCGTCCTGCCGGATCGCGAAGAGCTCCCGTCGCGCGTGCTCCGGGCGATCGACGCGTCCGCCGTCGAGCCGGGCGACGTGCTCGTGTTCCTCCCAGGAAAGGCCGAGATCGCCGCGTGCGAAGAGCTCCTCCGGGCCTCGCGACACGCGGCGAGCAGCACCATCGTCCCGCTCCACGGCGACCTGGATCTCGACGCCCAGCGTCGCGCGTTCGCGCCCTCGTCGCGGCGCAAGCTCATCCTCGCGACGAACGTCGCCGAGACCTCGCTGACCATCCCCGGCGTGGGCATCGTGATCGACTCCGGCCTCGTCCGACGCACGCGCTACCACGACGGCCGCGGCTTCCTCACGCTCGTGCCGATCGCCGCCGACAGTGCGGCCCAGCGCACCGGACGCGCCGGACGCACGGGCCCCGGTGTCTCGTACCGACTGTGGAGCGCCGCAGCGAAGCTCGAGCCGCTCACGCCGCCAGAGATCCACCGCGAGTCACTCGTGCCGCTCGTGCTCGCAGCCTCGGCCTTCGGCGTCCGCGTGGAGGAGCTGCCACTGCTCGATGCGCCACGCCCCTATGCGCTCGCGAGCGCGCGCGCCGAGCTCGAGGCCTGGCGCGCGCTCGAGGGCGATCGAGCGCTGAGCGAGCGCGGCGTCCGGCTCTTCACGCTGCCCGTGGCGCCGCTCCATGCAGCCCTCCTCACGAGCGCGCGCGCGCACGACTGCCTCGAGGACATGATCGATCTCGTCGCCGCGCTCTCGCTCTCGCGCCCGCTCTTCCTCGCGCCGATCGAGGACGAGCGCGACGACCGCAAGCGCACGGGCTGCGACGCCACGGCGCTCGTCCGCGCCCTCCGGAGCGAGCGCGCCGACGACCAGGCCCTCTCCCGCGCTGCGCTCGACGAGGCGAGAGCGACGCGCGCGCGCCTTCGCCGCGCCGAGGGTCTCGACGGACGCGGACCCCCGACCGGCTCACCCTTCGCGCGCGACGCGATCGTGCGCGCCGCGCTCGGCGCCGACGCACGTCTCGCGCACGTCGCACGTCGACGGGGTCGAGACACCTTCTTCAGCAACGGCGGCACCGAGCTCGTGCTCGCCCGAGAGAGCGCCGTCGAGCACGCGCGAGACGTGGAGGCGATCGTGGTGCTCGACACGCGCGCCCTCGGCGCAGGGCAGAGCACGCGCGTGATCGTGACGGCCGCGATGCCCGTACCTCTTGCGCGGCTCGCGCAGCACGAGCTCGGAGACGATCGGCTGGCCGCGGTGCGCCTCGAGGGCGGCCGCGTGATCGCGACGATCGAGCGCGTGGTCGCGAACCGCGTGATCGCCCAGCGCGAGGAGGTGCCGCACGGCGCGATGGCGGAACAAGCCCTCGTCACGCTGCTCCTCCGAGGGAGCCTCTTCCGGGACGCGATCGAGACCACCCGTCGCCGGCTCGCGCGCACGGCCCTGGCCGCCGCGCTCGGCGCGCGAGGTCATCCCCTCGGCCTCGTCACGGCCACGCCGGTCCCCTCCCTCGAGGACTGGCTCGCGACCCGCGTCGCCACGCTCGGCGTCACGAGCGGCGACGATCTGCCGATGCTCGCCGCGAGCGACTTCGTCAGCGAGGCCCTGCCCTACGAGATCGAGACCGGGCTCGCCCGCGAGCTCCCCGAAGAGATCAGCGTGGGCGACGCGACGTACCGCGCCGAGTACGACCTCGCGAAGTCCGAGGTCTGGCTCGTGCTCGTGCGAGGACATCGCAAGGATCCACCCCCGCTGAGCTACCTGCCGAAGCTCGCGGGCCTCTCGATCGGTGTGCGCGGCCCCAAGGGCGCCGTCCGGCTCCGCTGACGAAGGGCGCGCGCAGTCGCGCGACTTCAGGTCGGTCGTGGATCGTCCGCTTCGAGGTCCATGGGTGTCTCGCCGTCGTTCGCGCCTCCGCCTCGACCGGTCGCCCCGCGGCCGCACCCGAGGGAGGACGCGCGGCTCGCTGCCCTGCACGCGCTCGAGATCCTCGACACGGCGAATGACGCGCGCTTCGATCGGCTCACCGAGCTCGCCGCCGACCTCTTCGGCGTGGAGAGCGCGCTCGTGAGCCTGCTCGACGCCGATCGCGTCTGGGCCAAGTCCACGTGCAACCACGCGCACACGGAGATCGCGCGCGAGATCTCGTTCTGCGGCCACGCGATCCTCGAGGCGAAGCTCCTCGTCGTGGAGGACACCCGCGCCGACCCGCGCTTCGCGGCCAACCCGCAGGTCCTACAGCCCCCGTTCGTGCGCTTCTACGCAGGCGCCGTGCTCTGCGATGCCCACGGCCTGCCGCTCGGGACGCTCTGCCTCCTCGATCCGACGCCGCGCGCGTTCGACCGCGACGCACGACGCCGACTGATTCGCCTCGCCGCCGTCGTGGAGCAGGAGATCGCGCACCACACCGACGTCATGACGCTCCGCAGGCTCCTCGAGCACACGACGCGCTCCTGATGCGCCGCGGACCGCTGACCGAGCGCCGCCCCGTGTGAGACGCTCGGCGAATGCGCACGCTCGCTGCCCTCACCGTCGCTTCGCTGATCTTCTCCTCCGCGTCCGTCGCGCTCGCGGGGCCCGAGGACCTCCCCGAGACGCCGTCTCGGCTCGCCGTCGTCGAGGCGTTTCGCGCCATCGACGCGCAGGCACACGCCTGTGGTGACGGTGCAGGCCAGCACGGCACGGCCGCCGTCTCGGTGAGCTTCGCCGCGGACGGCCACGTCGCGAGCGCCTCGGTGCCGGCCGAGCTCGCGTCGAGCCCCGTGGGCACGTGTCTCCTCGGCACCCTGCGGCACATGACCGTGCCCCCGTTCCGCGCGGCGAGCTTCCGCGTGAACTACCCGCTCCACTACTGACCTCTCCGTTGCCCCCGCCTCGAGCACCGGAGGCGCGGGAGACTCAAGTCTCGATCGAGATCGACTCGAGCCAGACGAGCTCGCCGCAGGGGGTACGACCCACGTAGATCACCCGCACTGCCGCGGGGTTCTCGGGCGAGACGATCGCGACGTAGAGGGGATCCGAGAGCGCACCGAGCGCCGTGCCGAGCGCCGCGGGAGCCTCGTCGGCCGCGCCGGGAGCCGGCTCGAAGTGGAGCGCGTAGGTGTCCGCGCCGCGCACGCTCGAGGTGGAGCCCGCAGGCGCCATCGCGTGCGCGAGGACGGTCTCGAGCGTGGGCGCGGTCGTGCCCTCGCCGTCGAAGACCTGCACGGTGATCGCGCGGTCGCTCTCGCTGAGGAACCACACGCTCGCCGCGGCCTCCTGGATCGCCGTGATCGCGGGCGTGCAGCTGCCCGCGCACTCGCCCTCGGTCTCCACGCTCACGCCCGCGCTCGCCGCCGCGCACGCGTTCGAGTAGGTCGCGCCGTCGCAGCCGCACACCGGGCGGTAGAGCGTGATGCACGCCTCGGGGCGGCGCGTGCACACGCCGGGATGATCGGCGCGCCCACACATCGCGTCGGCGCCGAACGCGCAGTACTCGTCGGCCTGGCAGGGGCCGAGGCCTCGCGAGCCGCAGCGGCGCACCGACGAGGTCACGTCGAGCGAGAGCGCGAAGGTGCCCGAGGTCCCGCGATCGTAGCGGCGCACGACGATCGCGAAGGTGCCCGTCTCGGGGGCCGTGAGCGACACGCACGACCCGAGCGAGCCCGGCGGGAGCATGTCCGTGTCGCAGTCGTCGTTCGACGCGAGCGCGCGGCCCGACGGACGCAGCGAGGCCGAGGTGCGATAGACGCTCACCACGGTGTCGAGCCGGCGCGGCGAGGTGCCCTCGGCCGTGATCTCGATCGCGTCGCCCGCGCTCGCCGTGAAGGTCCACGCGAGGTAGCGCGCGCTGCGACCGAAGGTGCCGTTCACCGTCGCCCCCGACGCGATCGCCCCCATCTCCGTGGGCCGCGTGATGCTGTCGGCCGCGAGATCCCAGTCCTCGGTGACGGCATCGCCCTCGAGCTTGTCGAGCGGCGCAGCCTCACCCACGCAGCCGAGGCCGGCCACGGGAAGGAGCGCGGAGAGAGTGAGCACGAGGCGGAGATCGCGAGCGGACATGGGCTTCCTCGAATCGGGGCTGACGACTCCATCACGTGGACGCGTCGAGCTTCTGGTAGAGCCAGGCTGGCAGGCCACGCGAATGGCCGGTGAGCGTGTCAGCAGGCGCCGTCGTGGAGGACGCTCACGCTCGCCGCGCTCGCGTTGCACGCGTTCGAGTAGGTGTTGCCGTCGCAGCCGCAGACCGGCGCGACCTCGCGCGTGCACACGTCGGGGCGCGTGCGGCAGCTGCCGCCCTGATCGCCCGAGCCACACATCGTCTCCGGCGCGTGGTCGCAGTACATGCCGTCCGGGCACTCGAGGCCGGCGATGCCACCGCAGAAGTAGTCGCAGCTCGAGCGCGCCGAGACGCACTCTTCCTGCGTCGCGTAGAGGCTGCCGCAGTCGGCGCCGATGCACTCGCAGCCCTGCACGAGCACGCACCGCGAGCCCGACCACGCCCAGCCGAACGGCAAGCGCCGGCACATACCCTCACCGCGCGCGTCCTGCGCGTCGCACGGCGTCGCGCACTCGCCCTCGGTCTCCACGCTCACGCCCGCGCTCGCCGCCGCGCACGCGTTCGAGTAGGTCGCGCCGTCGCAGCCGCACACCGGGCGGTAGAGCGTGATGCACGCCTCGGGGCGGCGCGTGCACACGCCGGGATGATCGGCGCGCCCACACATCGCGTCGGCGCCGAACGCGCAGTACTCGTCGGCCTGGCAGGGGCCGAGGCCTCGCGAGCCGCAGCGGCGCACCGACGAGGTCACGTCGAGCGAGAGCGCGAAGGTGCCCGAGGTCCCGCGATCGTAGCGGCGCACGACGATCGCGAAGGTGCCCGTCTCGGGGGCCGTGAGCGACACGCACGACCCGAGCGAGCCCGGCGGGAGCATGTCCGTGTCGCAGTCGTCGTTCGACGCGAGCGCGCGGCCCGACGGACGCAGCGAGGCCGAGGTGCGATAGACGCTCACCACGGTGTCGAGCCGGCGCGGCGAGGTGCCCTCGGCCGTGATCTCGATCGTGTCGCCCGCGCTCGCCGTGAAGGTCCACGCGAGGTAGCGCGCGCTGCGACCGAAGGTGCCGTTCACCGTCGCCCCCGACGCGATCGGCCCCATCTCCGTGGGCCGCGTGATGCTGTCGGCCGCGAGATCCCAGTCCTCGGTGACGGCATCGCCCTCGAGCTTGTCGAGCGGCGCAGCCTCACCCACACAGCCCGCGAGGGCGGCGCACGGGAGCAGCGAGCCGAAGAGGAGTGAGCGGAGGAAGGCGGGGGTCATGGGATGCTCCGGGAGGTGGCGACTGGCTCGGCCACTCGATGGCCAGCCGAGTGGCCTGTCGCGCGGCGATCGCCTCGTTTCGTCGGGTTTCTGGAGCGATGCGCTCACCGACGGCGTGGACGCGCTCGCGTGAGCAACGCCCATGCCCAGCGCTGCGTCCGCTCACCGTTTCTCGCGACCTGTAGAAGCGCTCTGTTACGCTCGCGCCATGCCCGATCTGAGAGTGTGTGCGGTGATCCTGGCAGGGGGTGAAGGAACGCGGCTCGGCGTGCTCACGGCCAAGCGGGCCAAGCCCGCGGTGCCGTTCGCCGGCAAGTTCCGCATCATCGACTTCGTCCTCTCCAACTGCGCGAACTCCGACGTCTACGACGTGATGCTCGTGGCGCAGTACCGACCCCACTCGCTCATCGAGCACCTCGGGGCGGGCGGTCCGTGGGAGATGAACCGCGAGCGCAACGGCGGCCTGCGCGTCTACACGCCGTACCTCTCGCGCGATCAGTCGGGCTGGTTCACCGGCACCGCCGACGCGGTCCAGCAGAACTTCCTCTTCATCAAGGATCGCCGCCCCGACCTCGTCCTGATCCTCTCGGGCGATCACATCTACCGCATGAACTATCGCGAGCTGATCGCGCACCACGTCGAGAAGCAGGCGGAGTGCACGATCGCGACGATCGACGTGCCCGACGAAGACAAGTCGCGCTTCGGCATCGTGCAGACCGACGCCGACTGGCGCATCACGCACTTCGTCGAGAAGCCCAAGGAGCCCGTGCCCGGCGTGGGCTCGATGGGCATCTACGTCTTCGACTACGCGGTGCTCGATCGCATGCTGCTCGAGGACCACGATCGCCCGGGCTCGAGCCACGACTTCGGCAAGGACATCATCCCGCGCATGATCGCCGAGAGCCGTCGCGTGTACGGCTGGCACTACCGCGGCTACTGGCGTGACGTCGGCACGCTCGAGAGCTACTGGGAAGCGCACATGGATCTGCTCTCGGATCCGCCCAAGTACGATCTCCACGACCGCGGCTGGCTCATCCACACCCGCTCGGAGAACCGACCGCCTGCGCACGTCGGCGCGGGCGCCATCGTGAGCGACTCGCTCATCACGCACGGCTGCTACATCGGTGGCGGCGCGCGCGTGGAGCGCAGCGTGCTCTCGCCCGGAGTGCGCGTGGAGGCGGGCGCCGTCGTGCGCGACTCGGTGCTGCTCACCGACTGCGTCGTGCACCGCGACGCCGTGATCGAGCGGAGCATCTGCGACATCCGCTCGCGCATCGGCACCGGCGCCCGTGTGGGCGGGATGAGCGCGGAGGGCCCGCTGCGCTTCTCCGTGGTCGGCAAGAGCGCGTTCGTGCCGCCCGGCTTCGTCGTGCACGCAGGTGCGGCGATCGGCCCCGACGTGATCGTGACCGACATCGGCGAGCGCACCGAGGCCAAGGAAGGCGAGCTCATCGAGACGCGCCGCAAGCCGCACGAGATCCAGTAGGGCGTGCTCGCGTCGGGGGCTTCACCCCGAACCCCCGCCACGACCCTTCGAGCCCGAGAGACGGTCGTTTCTCTCTCAGCCCGCCTTCACGCGGTTGCGGCCGGCGCGCTTGGCCGCATAGAGCGCGGCGTCGGCGCGGCCCACGGCCGCCTCGTGCGACTCGCCGGCGCGCTGCTCGGCCACGCCGAACGACGAGGTGATCCGCACCGGGCCACCCGGTCCGTCGATCACCGTCGCCGCGATCGTCGCGCGCGCCGACTCGGCGATGCGCAGCGCAGCCGCGAGCGGCGCCCCCGGCAGGACGACCACGAATTCCTCGCCGCCCGTGCGCGCGACGGAGTCGCCGCGGCGCACGCTGCTCGCGAGCGCGTCCGCGACCATCACGAGCACGCGATCGCCGACCGCGTGCCCGTGCCGATCGTTGACGTCCTTGAAGTGATCGAGATCGGCGCAGATCACCGAGCCCAGCGTCTCCTGCGCTTCCTCGGCCCGCTCCACCGCGGCGAGGCCGCGGCGGTTGAGCACACCCGTCAGCGGATCGATCCGCGTGAGGCGCGCGAGGCGCGCTAGCTCGACGTGTGGGGCCACGAGCGAGGCGACGAGCGACGCGATGGCCTCGTGCCGCGCGTCGAACGCATCGCGCTTCACGTGCGTGAACGAGAGCACGCCCAGGCACTCGCCGCCGGCGACGAGCGGCACACCCAGGTACGACGCCAGCGGGATGCTCCGCGTCGCGCGCGCCACGAAGCGCTCGTCTCTCTCCGCGTCGCCGCTGCAGATCGCGCGAGCATGGAGCGCGATCCAGCCCGCGAGGCCCTCTCCGAGGGCGAAGGGCGCGGGCTCGCCGTGCACCGGCTCGCCCGCACGACAGCGTGCGATGAGCTGAGCGCGCGTGTGATCGAGCACCTGGATGCTCGCGCGCGGCGAGCCCACGAGCGCGGCGGCGCGCGTCACGCACTCGGACAAGAGCTCGTCGAGCTCGCGTCGCCGCGACAAGAACTCGGCGAGCGACAACAGCGCGGCGACGTCGACCTCCGAGATCGCCGTCGTGCGTCCGTCCGTCATCGCGCCCTCGTGTGGATGGCTCGATCCTACGTCGAGAGCGCGCCGGACGAGAGGCTCCGGTGTGCGCGGGTGCACGCACGGAGGTTGAGGAGGTGCGAGACGGCCACGAAGCCCACGCCCACCACCGTCACCGCGATCTCGAGCGGCCCCTCGACGAAGCGGCTCGCCACGAGCTGCCCGAGGCCCAGGAGAAAGAGCGCGAGCGGCTGCGGGTTCCTGTGCTCGTGCCGGTACGCGGGCACGAGCGAGTAGAGCCCGATGAGCAGCGCGAGCGCGAGCAGCGGCGTCTCCATGAGCTCGAGGGCTGTGCCGAGGGAGCTGCCCTCGCCGTGACCGACCGAGACCAGCGAGGGCGCGAGCGAGAGAGCGCCCGTGGCCGCGCAGTGGACGGCACAGGTGAGCGAGACCCCGATGCCCATGCGATCCGCGAGCTCGGGCGCGCCGGCATGGTGATGCGGCGTGGCGCGGGCTTGGGGCTCGCAGGGCGGGTGGGTCACGAGGGGCGCGATCATACGCGTCACGGTTACAGACGCAACGCGATCGCAACTACGGGCGACACGTCCCGTCTTCCGGAGCTCGAGCCGCGCTCCGCGGGCCGCCCGCCGTGCTCAGCGCGACCGAGACGCCGAGCATGGAGAAGCCCATCGCGATCGCCCACACGCTCCCCTCGAGCGCGTCGCGCGGCCACACGAGGAAGCCCTCGACGATCGCCAGGTGCAGCGCCGACACGCCGAGCGGCGAGAGCGCCCCCACGCGGCGGCTGCGCGCCCAGAAGCCGACACAGGCGAGCGCGAGCGCGCCGTCGAGGATCAGCGCGAGCGCCGCGAGCAGCGTCTCGGCGGCCCAGCCGTTGAGGCCGAGGTGCGCGAGGGTCAG
>JAIBCE010000276.1 GCA_019694315.1 Sandaracinaceae bacterium | reverse complement strand
CCTGGAGGTGCGCAGCGACCGTGCGGCCATCGCGGCTCACCGTGAGCTCGTGCGCGCCCAGCGGCAGCACCACCGTCTCCGACGCCTCCACCGCGGCTCCATCGATCACGAGCGACGCGCGCGGCGGCACGTCCGTGTACACGGCCACGAGCGGCTCCAGCCGCGCGAGCAGCTCCGCGGCGTGCGCGCGCTGCGCGTCGGTGAGCGGCCGATCCGAGGGCGGGCCGTCGAGGGCGGCGCGGAGCGCGCGATAGGCCTCGGCGTAGTCGTGCAGCTCGTACGAGCACATGCCGATGCCGCGGAGCGTGCGCGGGCCGGGCCACGCGCGATGCGCGGCACGAAAGTGGGCGCAGGCCTCGTCGAAGTGGCTCGCGTCGTAGGCGGCGAGCGCGGCGTCGACCTCGCGATCGTAGAGCTCGGGTGCCGCCTGTGCGGCCCCGGGCGAGGGCAGCGCGAGGCACAGGCCGAGGCACGCGACCGCGAGCGCCCACACCAAGGCATGCGAGGCGCGCACACAGCGCTCACGCCGCGCGCACGCTCCAGGCCTCGAACCAGTCGCCCGCATGGCGCGGACCATGGCGCAGGCTCAGCCCCGAGGCGAGCGTCGCCCCTTGCTGGCCTCCGCCGGCGCGCCGCAGTGCGGGCAGTTGAGCAGCTCGGCGGGGAACGGTCCGCTGCAGTACGCGCAGAAGATGCGACCCGCGATGCTGTTCGGATCGATGAGCTTGAGCTCGGTGTAGACCGACTCGAGCTCCGCGGTGCTCATGCGATCGTTCTCGGCGGCAGGCGACCAGATCACCTCGAGCGCGACCATCTGCTGGCCCTGGAGCGCGCCGCGATCGGCGAGGGCCGCGCGGATCTGACCTGCGTCGTTCACGTGGAAGCCCTGCATCGGGCGTCGGCTGGCGAGCACGATGGTGACCACGACCGTGCCCTCGCCCTCGGTCGCCTTCGCCGTCATCGCGGGCGCATCCTGCTGCTGCAGGCCGCCCGAGGCCCCGCGCACGAGCTCGGCCTGGAAGCGCGAGCGGTACTCCTGCGCCACACGCGAGAAGACCTGCTGCGCGTTCTGCGGCGCGTGCGAGCCCTCGTCCTTGTACGACGCGTAGAGCCACGCCATCTCGTTGCGACGGAGCGCGAGCACCGTCTCGCTGAGGAGCTGCGCGAGCCCTCCCGGCGAGCGTGTGTCGCCCGTCTCGGCGAGGCGCTTGAGCTGCGCCTGGAGCTGCGCGCGTGCGCGCCAGTCGAGGCCGAGCGAGAGCGTCGTGACGTACATCGCGTTCGGGCCCGCGTAGCCGCCGCCCATCATGCCGGGGCCGCCCATCCCGCCCATGCCGGGGCCGCCCATGCCGCCCATGCCGGGGCCGCCCATCCCGCCCATGCCGGGGCCGCCCATGCCGCCCATGCCGGGACCGCCGCCGCCGCGACGACGGTTCGAGATCACCAGCGCGACGAGCACGACGCCCACGATCACGATCAAGCAGCAGAAGCCTCCGCAGCCGATACCGCCGCCTCCGCCGCCACCGCCTCCGTACGACGGCGTGTAGCCGCCGCTCGAGCCCCAGTCGCCGCCGCCGGAGCTCCAGCCACCGCCACCGCCACCGCCACCGCCCCAGTCGTCGCCACCACCGCCACCGCCGCCCCCTCCGCCGAAGTCTCCTCCGCCGAAGCTCCCGCCCGTTCCCTGGGCTTGAGCATCCGGCGAGACCAGCGTCCCCACGCCGAAGAGCGTGATGACGGTGACGAGCAGGGCGACGAGGTAGGCGCGGAGGTCCCGTAGCGACATGGCGCGAGCCTATCGCAGCGGCGCGCGCCGAGTCTCGTGCGGCGGTACGCATCGCCCCGCGGCCGGTTCGCCCTCGTGCGCTGTCTCTCGTGCTCCCACGCACGTTCCCGTCCTCTCATGAACGAGCGCGGGGTGACCCGAGTGCCTACGGCTGCTTGCGGAGGCAACGATGCAACGATCTTTCGGCGTTCTCCGCGGTTCGCGAATGGGTGTGCTCTTCCTCGGCTCCCTCGCCGCGTGCGGGGGCGGTGGTGGCGGCGGCGGGGTCGTGCTCGAGGGTGCGGTGGTGACCGGGCACGTCGAGGCGCTCGGTGCGTCCGAGGTCGGCCTCGGTGACGTGACGGTTCATCTCGGCTCGCAGAGCACGACCACGAACGAGCAAGGCTGGTACATCTTCTCCGACGTCGGGTCGACCGGCCCGCTCGTGCTGCGGGGCGAGCGTGAAGGTCACCTCGCGGGGGTCGAGACGCTCGACGTCGTGGCGGGCGGCGCCTACCACGTCGATCTCGTGCTCGCGCCCGTCCAGGCCTCGCAGACGCTCTCCGCAGAGGCTGGAGGCACCGTGAGCGTCGCAGGTGCCGAGATCGTCGTTCCGCCGGGCGCGTTCGTCGACGCGGCGGGCGCGGGCGTGACCGGCGAGGTCGAGATGAGCCTCGCGGTGGTCGATCCCGGCGCGAGCGCGCAGGCCGGCGTCGCGTTTCCCGGCGAGCCCGTGGGGCGCACGACGGAGGGAGAGCTGAGCCCCCTCGAGAGCTTCGGGATCTTCGCGATCGAGGTGCGCCAGAGCGGGCGTCTGCTCCAGCTCGCGGCCGGTCGCAGCCTCGAGGCGCGCGTGCCGATCGCAGCCAGCGGGCTCGCGACCGCGCCCGCCACGATCGCCCTCTGGAGCTTCGACGAATCGGAGGGGCTCTGGGACGAGGAAGGCGAGGCCACCCGCAGCGGTGACCTCTACGTCGCGAGCATCCCGCACCTGTCTTGGTGGAACTTCGACGCTCCCTACCTCGGCCAGACCACCTGCGTGTCGGTCTGCTTCACTGGCGCGAGCGGTCCGCTCGTCGGTGTGCACGTCGAGGTCGAGGTGCCGATCGTCCGCTCCACGCGAGGTGGCTACACCGGCACGGACGGCTGCGTATCGCTCGACGTGCGCGCGGGCTCGGACGCGACGCTGCGGGCCGCCAACAACGGTGACCCGCCCATCACGCGCAGCTTCGTCACCCAGGAGCTGATCACGACGACGCGCGCGGTCCCGCCGATGTGTCAGGACCTCGGCACCATCGACCTCTCGCCCTCCGTGGCGCAGGCGATCCTCACGTGGGGGCCGGCGCCCTCCGATCTCGACTCGCACCTGACGGGGCCGGGCTCGATGGATCGCTTCCACGTCTACTTCGGCAACCGCGGCACGGCCTCCGCGGAGCCGTACTGTGTGCTCGACACCGATGACACGTCCGCCTTCGGTCCGGAGGTGATCACCCTCCATCGTGCGATGAGCGGCACCTACCGCTACGCCGTCCACAACTTCTCGGGTCAGTCCTCCCATCCGATCGAGACGTCCGGTGCGCAGGTCGTGCTGATCCTGCCAAGCCTCGGAGAGATCGTGTCCTTCACTCCCCCGAGCTCGAACGGATCGAACGGCAACGTGTGGCGCGTGTTCGATCTCCACGCGGAGGGGGACCGCATCGTGGGCTACACGGCCCTCGGCGAGTACGCGCAGACCAGCTCGAGCACGGGCCCGGCCTTCGAGCCGTGAGCGGCACGGAGGATCGACTCAGAGCGTGAGTCACTTGCGTTGACTCACGCTCAAGGCGAGGGCCTCACATGATCGGATCGAGGTTGAGGCCGCCTGCGTAGGCGTAGCTCACGAACGCGTCGAAGCCGGAGACGATGATGCTCACGTCCTCGGTGGCTCGCAGGGTGTGGTAGCCGTCGTTCTGATCGCCGTCCTCCACGCGCACGTTCGGCAGGCCGATCACGTCCGGATAGGAGAGCTGGCAGCGGTAGACGACCCACTCGGGCGGCGGATCGTCCATGCGGCGCGGGCGCCCGTCGGCGGGCGCCATGGGGCACTGCTCCGCGTCGAGCGGCATCTCGTCGAGGAGGATCTCCGCGGTGTACGGCGCCACGATCGTCACGAAGTCGAACGCGTAGTACTGCGGCGTGAGGAACACGTAGTCGGGGCGGTACTGCTCCACCGGCGGCACCGCGATGATCGCGGGATCGCCGCCGGGGTACGCGTTGGGGATGCCCACGGCCTCCTGGCTCGCGATCACCTGGAGCACCGCGACCGGCTGATCGGTCGTGATCTCCATGTCCTGATCGGCCTCGAGGATGAGGCTCTCGTGCTGCTGGAGCTCGAAGTAGTCGTTGGGCGGTGGAAGGCTCGTGAGGACCACGGTGAGCCCTGCGGCGGTCGCGACCACGCGCGCGTACTCGGGCTCGTTGAAGTCGCCCACGCTGTCGGCCG
The DNA here is from genome assembly GCA_019694315.1 of Sandaracinaceae bacterium. GTDB lineage: Bacteria > Myxococcota_A > Polyangia > Polyangiales > Sandaracinaceae > JAFLCL01. Next base: position 6,618 of record JAIBCE010000276.1, on the reverse strand, counting down.
TGACGAACGCCCGGTTGAGCGCGCTCGAGCGCGGCGCGCCGCGGCCGATGAAGAAGTGGCGACCGAGCGTCGCGTCGGGGAAGAGCTGCTCCTCGAGGTGGTCGGCGCAGCAGCGGCGGTTCGCGAGGTCGGAGAAGCGCGGCGCGTCGGAGGCCTCGCTGCCCGAGAAGACCGAGACTCGTTCGTCGGCCTCGACGAGCGTGCCCGTGAAGTCGGCGTTGAAGCCCTGCGTCTCGAGGTTCAGCACGTCGAACTCGCCGAGGACCACGTCGAGCGTGTCGCCCGGCGCGTACTCCGTCGGGCCGGTGCCGTAGCCCATCACGCGTCGCACCTGGGCGCCGAGCGTGAGGTGCACGTGCGTGCCCTCGGCGGTGCCCACGATCGCGAGGAACGCGCGCAGATCCTCATCGTGCGAGGACGGGTCGAAGTCCTCCACCGGGTCGGTGGAGTCCGCGATCGTCTGCGGCCAGCCGACCACGGTGTACGTGCGGCCGATCGCGCTCGTGGGCAGGAGGAGCGACGCGTCGTTCGAGAAGACGCCCACGTTGTCGAGCGGGTTGAACTGGTAGGCCACGACCGGCGCCGTGGAGGTGATGCGGTAGGCGTTCGAGGTGAGCGCCGAGTGCGTGCCGTCGTTGAGGCCGGTGCCCATCGGGCTCGTGCGGCAGCGGCAGTCGTCGGCGCCGCCTCCGGGGCGCACGCCGCCGCGGCACCAGCACGACTCGTTGGGCGCGCAGGCCTCGTCGTCGGTGGTGGAGCAGGTCGCCAGCGACGAGGCGCCGTCGACCTCGCGCCGCGGCAGGCGCAGGATCTCGAGGTCGCCCGGCGGCACGGTGACGGTCTGGAGGATGTGCGGCGCCGTCGCCTCGCCCGCCACGGCCGTGTCGACCTCCACCGTCACGTCGCTCGGCACGAAGCCCGGGTTCGAGACGACGACCGCGTACTGCTGGCTCGACGCGTCGCGCCCCGCGCCGATCGCGGCGTTGTCGAGATCGACCGCGAAGAACTCGCAGCCCACGTAGCTCGAGTCGGCCTCGGCTGCGGCGCACAGGTTCACGCACCGCCCCTCGCGACAGATCTCGCCGCCGGCCGTGTCGCACTCGTCGAGCGGCTCCCATGCCGTGCCCTCGGCGTTGCAGCGCGCGGGCTGGCCCATGAAGCAGTCCACCGTGTCGGGGCGGCAGACCGCGCAGCCGCGACCCTCGAGGCACACCTGCCCCATCGCCGCGCAGTCGGTGGACTCGGCGCGGAGGAACTCGCCCTCGGGCACGCAGTAGAGGTACGTGTTGCCGACGCACGCCGTCGAGTCGTTCTCCGCGCAGTAGAACGAGCCGTCGAGGAAGGGGCGGATGTAGGCGTCGCGCTCTTCCATCATCCCCTGTCGCGGGCAGCCGGCGGTCAGCGCGCCCAGGGCCAGCGCGGCAGGCAAGAAGGCGAAGAACGAGGTCCCGACGTGAAAGCGCATCGGGCGAGCGTAGCAGGGCTCGGGCCGAAAACGCTCAGCCTGCGTCGTCGACGTCGACGCGCACCTCGACGGCGCCGGGGCTCGTCTCGAACACGCGCAGCGCTTCCTGCACGACGGGGTGGTTGAGCGCCTTCTTGCGCGTGGCCTCGAGGCGGGCGCGCTCGCGCTCGTCCTCGATCTGCGCGAGGGTCGAGCCCGCCGCGCCCGGCGTCGCGTAGGTGATGTCGATGCGCGGGCGGCCGCCGAGGCGTCGCTCGGCCACCTGCGCGATCGCGCCCTTGGCCTCGGCGGACTCGGCCTGCTTGCCGTAGAACGAGCCGGGCGGGAACGCGAGCTCGATCGCCTCGGCGTCGATGCGTCGCGGGACGGCGTGCTTGAGGAGCGCGCCGAGCGCGGGCTTGGTCTCCGCGAGCACACCCACCATCGTCTCCCACGCCACGAGCGCGGAGGGGTCGAGCGGCGGCCCGGGCGTCGCGGCAGGCGGGGGCGCCGAAGCAGTCTGCGTCGGGCTGGGGGGCGTCGACGGACGCGCGGCAGGGGCCGTGGCCTGCGGGGCGTTGCGCGGCCCGATCGCGGGGGTGCGATCGGGGCTGCTCGACGCGGGGCTGGACGCAGTGCTCGGCGACGTTCGCTGGGAGCTGTCTGGCGAGGAGCCGCCCAGCGACGAGCTCTGTGAGGACCCCTGCGAGCTGCGAGGGGGACGCTCGCTCGCGCGCGGCGCCGCGACCGACCCCACCGACGAGACGAAGCTCGGATCACCCTCCGAGAGCTCGGCGATGCCGTCGTCGTCGTCGATCGGCGCCCATTCTGGCTCTGGCTCGGGCTCGTCGGCCGGAGCGCCCGAGCGGCGAGGCGCGGCACCTCGCAAGGCAGGCTCGCGGGAGGTCGCTGTGCGCGCGGGCGCGGCCCCGCGGGCGGGGGCGCCGGTGGCACCGCGTGCGCCGAGGCTCGACTCGAGCGCCTCGAGGCGCGCGACCAGCTCCGACACCGGGCGCAGGGCAGGGCGGGCGGCCAGGCGGACGAGCCCCATCTCGAGCGTCATGCGCGGAAGCGGCGAGCGCGCCACGTCCTCGACGAGCAGCGACGCGGCGTGGAAGGCGCGCTGGATCTCGAGCGGCTCCACGCGCTTGGCGAGGGCCAGGGCGCGCTCACGCTCTTCTTCCACCATCGCCACGAGGTCGGTGCTCGGGCCGCTCACCCGCAGGACCACGAGATCACGCAGGAGCTCCACGAGGGCCTTCGAGAAGTGCAGGAGGTCGAGGCCGCGCTGCGCGAGCGCGTCGACCTGGGCGAGCACCGTCGCGCCCTCGCCGTCGAGGATCGCCGCGGCCGCGGTGTGGAGCACCTCGCGATCGGCGATGCCGAGCACGCGCGCGACCTCGTCGCCCACGAGCGCGCCGCCCGAGAAGGCCACGACCTGATCGAGCAAGGTGAGCGCGTCGCGCATCGAGCCCGCGGCCTCGCGCGCCACGATGGCCACGGCCCGCTCGTCGGCCGTGATCGCCTCGGCGGCGAGGATCTGCCTCACGCGCTCGGAGACCACCGCCTGCGGGATGAGGCGGAAGTCGTAGCGCTGGCAGCGCGAGCGGATGGTGATTGGGACCTTGTGCGCCTCGGTCGTCGCGAAGATGAACTTCACGTGCGGCGGCGGCTCCTCGAGGGTCTTGAGGAACGCGTTGAACGCGCCGACCGAGAGCATGTGCACCTCGTCGACGATCACGATCTTGAAGCGATCGCGCGCGGGCCGGAACGGGATGGTCTCCTGCAGGCGCCGCACGTCCTCGACGCTGTTGTTGGAGGCGCCGTCGATCTCGAGCACGTCGAGGTCGTTGCCGACCGTGATCTCCTTGCAGGCGTCGCACGTGCCGCAGGGCGTCATCGTGGGGCCGGTCGTGCAGTTGAGCGCCTTGGCGAGGATGCGTGCCGTCGTCGTCTTTCCCACCCCTCGCACGCCGGTGAAGAGGAAGGCGTGCGCCACGCGGCCCGACGCGATGGCGTTGCCGAGCGTTCGCGTGACGTGCTCCTGACCCGAGAGGTCCGCGAAGGTCTGCGGTCGGTACTTCCGCGCGAGGACGGTGTAGGTCATGGGACCGGCGACGATAACCGAGTCTCCCCGCGTCGCCACCTGCCACGGAGCGGGCGGGGTCGCGGGCGAGGACGGCGTGCGGATCCGGCGCGGATCTCGGGTACGGTCGCGGGATGTCGTTCGAGTTGATCGGGCAAGGTCGGGGCGATCAGTCCGACGTGGCCGCTCACCCCGATGGCCGCACGATCGGCGTCGTTCGCCCGTTCCGCGGCGTCGAGTTGCTCGACGTCTCGGGTGCGTCGCGGTCGACCGCGTGGGCGGACCCGTCGCTCCTCGTCACCTCGCTGCACTTCCTGCCCGACGGCGCGCGCGCCGTCTCGAACGGCTTCGAGACGAGCGCATGGCTCTGGGATCTCGCGAGCGGGGAGTTGATTCGCGACCTCGTGTGGCGCGATGCGGGCGGTCCCACCCTCGATGCGCTCTCGCCCGACGGGGCCGAGCTCGTGCTCACCGACGAGCTCGGCAACGCAGCGCTCCTCGACGTCGAGAGCGGAGCGCTGATCCGGCAGTGGCGTGCCCTCATGCCGCACCTGCCGCTGCCTGCGTTCCATCGCCCCGCGTCGGGCGCGAGCTCGGGGACGAACCTGGTGACGTTCGGTGTCGACGCCGGCCCGTCGGTCGTGCGGGTGCTCGAGACGCGCACGGGGCGGCTCGTGCACGAGGTGGCCTTCGAGGGGCGCACGGGAAGCACCCGGGCGGCGCTCAGCGCCGACGAGCGCCGCCTCGTGGCGAGCGTGAGTGATGGGTCGGGTGCGACCCTGCTCGTGCACGACCTCGCGGATCGCACGACGCAGGTGCTCGGGACACGCGAGGGCTTCGTGCACCGCCTCGTGCTCCACCCCGACGGGCGCCACGCGCTCACCTCTGGCGCGCCCGACCGTGCGATCTCCGTGTGGGACCTCGTGCGGCCCGGCGTCTCTGCCGAGCTCGTCGGGCCACAGAGAGGCGGTGTCGGTCGCGGCTTCGCGCTCCTGCCCGACGGCGCGGCCGTGGTGTCGGCGACCGACGACGGCTTCGTGTGCCGATGGTCGCTCCCCTCCGCTGCGAGCCCCGTGCGGTGAGGTCGGCGAGGGAGGTCGTCGGCGAAGGGAGTCTGGCGAGGGGAGGTCAGAGCATGGCTTGGAGGAGCTGCCGCGAGTCTGGCGGGGGAGGTCAGAGCATGGCTTGGAGGTGCTGCCGCGAGCGGAGCGGCGAGAGGGCGCGATGCCCCAATCGCGGGACGCCAGCCTCCGACCCGCCCCTCGCGCCCGCCGTTCCCATGGCCCCACGCCTCCGCCTGCCCATTCTCGCCGACGGAACACGAGGGCCCCGCTCGGCGCACTGGCCGGCGGGGACACGTCTCCCTTCGCGCGTCGCGAGGGCGAGACTCTCGTGGTCGCGGGCGCGCGCTACAACACCTCTCGTGGGGTGGGGATCCGCGGCGGAAACGTCCCCGCCGGGAACGGGCACAGCACGCCCGTCTCGCGATACCGCTCCGAGGCGATGTCGTACGCGGCCATCACCTCCGCGTACGCCTGCTCGTACGCCTGCACCTGCGCGTCGCTCCCGTGCGCGTACGGCTGCGGGGTCTTCTGCTCGCGCCGCCGGGCCGGCAGCCCGTTCGGGTCCTGCGTCGTGTAGCTCGAAGGCTTGGGCAGCCGTCGCGCGCCCTCGTCGCGACGCTCGCGCGCGACCGCGGCCTCGACGTCCTTCATGTTCTCTTCGAGCGCTCGACGCTGCGCGCGGAGCTCGCGGTCCGTCAGGCCCACGCGATGCGGTAGCGGCGTGAGCGGGACGGACGCCATGCGGACGAAGCGCGCGCGATCGCGTCGGCTCGCGCCCGCCTCGCGCCAGCGCTCGTCGTCGAACCAGCTCGCCTCGACGCTCGCCCGTCCCTCGATCACCGCGCGGTACGAGCAGAGCCCCGGCCACTCGACGGCGCGCTCCACGAGCTCGTGCTTCACGGCCTGCTGGTGCACGTACTGCTCGATGCCCACGGCCGCCTCGACCGAGAGGATCGGCTCTGCGCGGTACCGTCGCTTGAAGAACGCGCCGTCGCGCTCTCGGTGCAGGTTGAGCGCGAGCGCGATGAGGCTCTTCAGGTACTGCATGAAGCTGTCGAGGCGGCAACCCTGGATGCCCACGAGCAGATGCGCGTGGTTCGACACGAAACAGAACGCGTGGATGCGCACGCCGTACTTCTCCGCGGCCTGCTCGAGGGCGCTGGCGATCACGAAGCTCGTGTACGCGTCCGGCCGCATCAGGAACGCATCCCCGACGCACTTGAACGAGACGTGGACCAGATCCTGATCGGGCGCGAAATGTCGACGGCGGGCCATGTCGGGCCGCTTGTCGGCGAAGGGCGCCGCGTGTTGCGTCAGCCGAAGAAGCGGCTGCATCGAGAACGCGTCGAGAACGCGTCGGGGTCAGAGCAGCCGCAGGAAGCGCGGGACGATCGTCTTGGTCTCGCCGCTGTCGAACGCGACCACCCACGCGCCGTCCACCTCGCGCACCACGCGGCCTGGCCCGAGCTTGGGGTGCTCCACGCGACGCTCGGCCGGCGCCCGCGGGGCGAGCACACGCACGCCGGGCGCGCGCTCGCCGTCGCGGAGCGGCGCGTCGAGGTCGATCGTCACCGGCTCGCCCTCGCGGTGGATGCCCGCGTAGCGCTCCCTCACGTGGCTCCGCACATCGACGATCCCGAATTCGGGCACCGACACCCACGCCTTGGTCTCGCGCACCTCGAGCGCCGTCGCGTCCCGCGCCCTCGTCGGAGCGAAGCCCACGAAGTACATCGGGTGCTCGCCCCAGTGATCGAAGGGGATCAGGCGACGTAGCCGCGACGGCACGGGCGGGTCGTGGCTCGACGCGAGCGATTGCAAGAGCTCGTGCTCGCGCACGGCGCGCCGACGCTCCGGCCCTCGGCATGCAGCAGCGCGAGCACGACGTCGGGCACGACGGAGCCGACCAGGCGCTCCACGTCCGCGAGCTGCGCGGCGAGCAGGGGCGGTGCCGGCGGGGCGCCGAGCGCGTGGTGCAGGCGCGTGAGGATGACGCCCAGCTCCGGATCGACAGCGAGCTCTCGGTC
>JAIBCE010000275.1 GCA_019694315.1 Sandaracinaceae bacterium | reverse complement strand
GCCTGCCTCACGCACGGCTTCGCCGCGTGCCTCTGCACCGCGGACGCTCGCGCGACCGAGCGCGACCGAGACGCAGCCCGTCAGCTTCACGACACCGTCGGCGGCGCGCAGCGTGCGGTCGGCCTCGTCGCCGATCGACTCCGCGGCGCCGAACACGCCGACCACGCGGCCATCGGGGAGCCACAGCGACTCGCCCCCGACGCCCTTGACGATCGCGTCGATGGCGTCGCGCGTGTCGGCGTTGGCGAGCGTGACGAAGAGCGCGATCGAACGCTCGCGATCGGCGCGAGGCGCGGCCGGGGCGATCGGAAGCGAGGTCGCGGTGGCGAGCGCGTCCTCGAGGCCCTTCGCGAGCGATTCGGCGCTCGGCAGCCGCAGATCGATCGCGCGCTCGAGGCACTGCTGCACGAGGCGCGCGAGCCGCGGATGCACGTGCGGCGCGAGATCGTCGACGCGAGGGATCGGGTCGACCGAGACGGCGAGCATGGTCGCGAGCGCGCCCTCGCGACGAAACGGAGAGCGGCCCGTGAGCCCCTCGAAGAGCACGACGCCGAGCGCCCACACGTCGGTGCGTGGATCGAGGGCGCGGCCGCCGCGCACCTGCTCGGGCGAGAGGTAGGCGGGCGTGCCGATCACCGCGCCCGTCGCCGTGAGGCGCGCGCGCTCGTCGGTCCACGTGGCGATGCCCAGATCGAGGACCTTCACGACGCCCTCGCGGGTGAGGAAGAGGTTCTCGGGCTTGAGATCGCGGTGGACGAGGCCTGCGGCGTGGAGCGCGGCCACGCCCCGCGCGGCCTGGCCCAACCAGCCTACGACGGAAGCGACCGGCGCATCGACGAGGGCCTCGCGCAGCGTCTGTCCCTCGAGCAGCTCGAGCACGAGGTAGGGCTGGCCGTCGGCGGCGAGACCTCCGCCCAGCGTGCGGACGACGTTCTGGTGCTCGATGCGGAGCGAGGACTCGCGCAGGAGGCGCGCGTCGGTGTCGGGATCGCCGCCGCGGAGCAGACACTTGAGCGCGACGGCGCGACCCGCGGGGTCGACCGCGCGGTACACGGTGCCGATCCCACCGCGTCCGAGCTCGCCCGTGATGCGATAGGCACCGATGCGGCCCGGAGCGGCGGCGCGCGGCGGCGCGTGCGACGAGACGTTCGCCACGAGCCCTCGTCAGGCCCGGAACTTCGCGAGGTCGAGACCGTACTTCTCGATCCAGCGGTGGACCTGGCGGCGCGAGCGGCCCGTCTCGCGGGCCACGAATTCCACGACGCCGCGGTGACGCTCGAGCATGGCGATCAGCGCCTCTTCGGTGGGGATCGCGCGGGCCTTGTCGTCGTCGTCGCTCGCCGCGGGCGCGGCGACCGCACGCGCAGGCCTGGGCCCGCCGATGGCGGCGAGCGACGCGGCGGGCGTCGGGGCATCGAGCATGTCGTGCGTGAGGCGCTCGGCGCCCTCGCCGCGGACCTTGAGCTGCGTGGCGACCTTGCGGAGCTCGCGCACGTTGAAGCGCCACGCGCGCTCGAGCAGCGACGCGAGCAGGTCGTGCGTGAGCGGCGGGGCGTCGGGCCCGAGATCGCGCGCGAGCAGGCGGAGCACGTCCTCGCGCCGATCGCGCAGCGGCGCGAGCTCGAGCGTGAAGTCCGAGATGCGCGCGTAGAGATCGCCGCGGAAGCGCCCCGCGTCGACCTCGGCGAGGAGGTCGCGGTTGGTCGCGCACACCACGCGCACATCGACGCGCACGCCCTTGGTGCTGCCGACCGGAACGACCACGCGATCCTCGAGCACGCGCAGGAGCTTCGGCTGGAGCTCGGGTGCCAGCTCACCGATCTCGTCGAGGAAGAGCGTGCCGCCGTCGGCGCTGCGGAAGAGGCCCGGCCCGGACGTGGTCGCGCCCGTATACGCGCCTGCGACGTGACCGAAGAGGTGCGCCTCGGCGAGCTGCGCGGGGATCGCGCTCGTGTTCGATGCGACGAGCGGTCCCTTGCGGCCCGAGGCCTCGTGGATGGCGCTCGCCACGAGCTCTTTTCCCGTGCCGCTCTCGCCGGTGACGAGGATCGTCGAGCCCGTGCGGGCGATCATGGCGATCGTGCGCCGCAAGAGGCGCACCGAGGGCGAGTGCCCGAGGATGCCCCACGCCTCCGGGCTCGGCGGCTCGGGCGGACGATGGCGGAACACGATCGCGCTCGCGCCGAGGAGCAGCACCGAGCCGTCGCCGATCGGGCCCGAGCTCACGGCCTGACCGTCGAGGCGCAGCGACGCACCTCCATCGAGCGTCACGCTCGCGCCGTCGCGGCCCACCTCGATCGAGGCGTGCTGGCGAGAGACGCGTGGATCGTCGAGCGCGATGCCCGCGGCGCCGACGGCGCGGCCGATCGGGGTGATGCCAGCGCGCAGCTCGCGCGGCTCTTCGTCGGCAGCGCGTCCTGCGATCGCCACCACGCGTGCGGTCCAGCGCGTGGTCGCGCGCTGCGTGGGGACGGAATCGCCGAGGGTCGAGTCGTACGTTCGAGACATTCCGCGGACGAGGGTCACAGGGACGAGTCGGAGAGGCCCAGCTCGGCGGCGCCGAGGCTCAGGTTGGTCCGATCGTAGTCCGTACCGTTGCCCCGGACGAGCAGGGATCGGAAGAGTGCCGCGTCGACGCTCTCGTCGGTCAGGATGCCGATGCCGTTCTCCTCGAGCACCCCCACGCCGAAGCTCGGCGGGCGACAGCCGCTCGCCGCGGTCAGGCCCGCGCGCTCCGAGCCGCGGATGGTGAAGTCGCTGACGCGGAGCTCTCCGTCGGTCGCGCAGGTCATCCCATCGCCGAGCGTGCCGCTCGCGCAGCTCGGGCAGGCGCGCAGGCGGGTCGCTGCCACCTCCACGCTCCTCGCCTCGATCGTCGAGCCCAGCGCGATCATGCCGATGCCCGAGACCCGCTGGATCCGCACGCGCTCTGCCGCGAGCCCCCCTGCGTACGCGAGCACGCCGAGCCCGGGCGCGGCCATCGTGGGATCGGGCACCTCGACTCCGTCCACGTCGAGGTCATGCACGCTCGCGCGCGCACCGATCACGGCGAGTCCGTAGCGAACGGCGCCGCGCACCGAGACGCGCTCGAGCACGAGCAGCGGATCGCGATCCACGCAGCCCGCGCCCGGATCACACTGCACACCCAGGCCGAGACCGCCCTCGATCGCCACATCCGACGCCGTCGCGCTCGCGCCATCGAGGAACGCGAGGCCATAGGCCACGGGCGCCGCGCTCACGCGATCGATGACGAACGTGGTGCCCTCGCCCATGCCCGCGAACGCGCTCCCAAAGAGGCCGCCGGTGCCGCCCGCCGTGAGGCCGATCGTCACGTCGCTCGCCATCACGTGGCTCCCGCCAGCGCCCTGGATCGCGGTGCCGCCGAGCTCGAAGAGACCCACGCGCGAGAGCGTGAGGCTCGCGCCCTCTTCGGCGTGGATCGCCACGTCTGCGGGGACGGCGCTCACGACGAGATCCTCGGCGATCACGGTCGCGTCCGGCGCGAGCGAGCCGAGCGCGAGCAGGGCCGCGCCGTGCTCCACACCGAGCATCGAGACCCGCGTGAGGCGCGTCGTGCCCCCCGCTCCGTTCACGAACGCGCTGTCGGCGCCCACACCGACGCCCACGCCTCGCGCGCGCACGTCCTCGAGCACCGTCGTGCGCGGCGAGATCGTCACTGCGCCCACGCCCACCGCGTCGATGCTGCTCCGGCGCACGGTGGCCTCGAGGCGGCCCGCGAGCCCCACGGGCGCGTCGAGCAGCGACGAGTCCTCGATCGTCACGGTGGCGAACACCGTGCTCGCGTCGCTCGAACGCTTGTAGCCGTAGACGAGGCTCCCTCCGCCGAGGACCGTGCTCGCGCGCAGCGTGGCCACTGCCTCGGGGCCGAGGCGGAGCGCCGGCGCCTCGAGCTCGTTCGTGCGCGGGCTCTCCGCGCGGATCCGCGAGCCGTCGAGCGTCGCACCGCCATCGAGGCGGATCGCGGAGGCGAGCCCCTCCGCCACGACGCCCTCCGCGCTCACCACGGCGCCGTTCGTGAGCCAGAGGCCGTAGAGCGCACCCTCGAGGTGCACACCTCGCAGCGTGAGGTTGCCTGCGCGCACGATGAGCGGCGCCGACATCGTCGTCGTGGTGTCGACGATGCGCGTGCGCTCCGGACAGAGGCCGGTGATCGAGGGAATGCCCGCGATCTGCACGCCGCCCGTGAGCTCGCCTTCGCCGAGCACGAGCGGATGCGCGCCCGCGGCCGCCGCGCTCACGCCCTCGGCCAGCGTGCCGAACGGTCGACCGCGCGAGCCGTCTCCGCCCGTCGCGCCTGCGCGCACGTAGACCGCGTCGGCAGCTGCGTCGTCGGGCCACGCACCGCTCGGACACGCGAGCGCGGGCTCGCACGCCATGCCTGCCGCGCGCCCGTGCACGAGGAGCTCGTCGGCGCCGCAGCGCGGTGTGCTCTCGTCCGCGAACGGCTCGCACGCCGTCGCGGTCCCCACGGTCACCTCGTGCCAGCCCGCAGGGCAGGGCGTGAGGATCGGGAGCGCAGGCGGCGTCGGTGCGGTCGGCGGCAGCGGCGTGTGCGAGCCGGCCGCATCGGCGCTGGCGGCGTCGCGGCTCGTGTTCGTCTCCGGGCAGCCCGCGAGGGTCGGGACGACGAGGCTCAGGGCGGTGAGGATGAACGTGATGCAGGGGCGAGACATCGGCACGGAGGGGTTGGGGGGCGTGCGTGCACGCGGGCGTGCCCGCGGGCGGCCCGTGGTCAGAAGGGCGGGGGCGTCGCGACGAGGCCCGGCGGCATCATGATTCCGACGACGTCGATCGGTGTCGAGAACGCGGCGTCGTTGGTGGCGGCCGCTCCCATGCGCGCGATGCCGGTGTCCCAGCCATCGGGCACCGGCGTGCGCTGCGTCACGGCGCCGTAGCCCGAGCCGCTCGCGCTCGCCGTGACGTTCTCGATGCGGAGCCCACCGACGGACGCATCGTTGGCATCGAGCAAGAGGCCCGCGCGGGCGTTGTCGCCGAGCGACACGTCGATCAGCGTGAGGTCGAGCGGCGGTGCGTCGGCGCTGTCGGGGTCGCGCACCATCTCGAGGCCGTCCGCAACGCGTACGCTGCCGAGCGACGTCACGAAGAGGGCCTCGCGCTGCGCATCGAGCTGGCCGCGCTCGATCCCCACGTGATCGGTGTCGATGGCCATGACGCCCGCGCCCCCGTTGCGCAGCGCCGCCAGATCCGTCGCCTCGAGCGAGCCGCCCTGCAGGCGCACGCCCATGAGGCCGAGATCGCGTAGCTCCGCGCCGTCGAGCACGATCGCCGCGCCGTCGCCGAAGAGGCCGTAGCCGTCGCCGTCGCGCACCACGAGCTCGGTGGCTGCGAGCTCCGTGGCGGCGCCTTCGAGCGGAGAGGCCACCACACCGATCCCGGGCATGCCGACGCCCGAGCGCATGGAGGCCACCTCCACCCCCTCGAGGCTCGCGTGGGTGCCGAAGAGCGCGATCCCGACGCCGCGGATGCCCTCTACGTCGGTTGGGATCGTGGGCCCCGACCACGTGAGCGTGCCGCCGCCCACCGACACGCCCGCCACGGCGAAGTCGGCCACGTGAACGTCCGTGAGCGTCACGGTCTGGCCGCTCGCCAGGCCGCGCGCGACGAGCCCGAAGGTCCCCGTCTCGGCGGCGGCCATGGGCGCGAACGCGGCGTTCGCCTCGGTGATCGGGCCTCGCAGCCGTACGAGCGACGCCGTGAGCGGCACGCCCTCCACGCCCACGCCCACGCCGCGGGTCACGACGAGGTCGAGGTTGGTCAGCGTGAGCGCGCCAGTGCGCGCCACCACGCCGACGCCGCCGTGATCCACGTCGATCTCGAGACGCGACACGCTCGCTGGCCCGAGCGCGGTCAGCACCGGTCGCGCGTCGACGCTGGCCAGCACCGTGCCGCTCATGCCGCGCACGGTGACGCCCGCGGGCACCTCGAACGCGCCCGCGATGCGGCACGCGCCGATCTCCACGACGTCGCCGGACCCTGCCGCGCCCAGGGCGCTCGTGAGCGCGCCCGCATCGCACGGAAGGCTCTCACAGCCCGCGAGCGGCGTGGCGAGCGCGACCTCGACGGCCACGAGCGGCGCCAGGAGACACAGGCCTCGGAGGCTGCGGCGCGGCGGTGTGTGCTCTGGTCGAGACGCGAGAAGCTCGGGAGTTGCCATCCTCCGCAGGAGAGCACGATCCGCGCCGGGGCGTCGCGTGAGCATTCCTGGCTGTCGGTCCTGCCATCGTCCGAGCTATCGTGTCGACGTGCCGGAGCGAGATCCCCACGACGTCGCGAGCGGTCCGCTCCCCTCGGGCGGTGGACCCGACGTGGGCAAGCCGTCCACGGCCGAGCTCGCGGGCGTGACGCCGCGAAAGCCGATGGTCACGGCACCGACCGTCGACGAGAAGGAGCGGGCGCGCCTCTCCGATCCCGAGAACTCGTACGCGCGTGCGCCTGGCGAGCCGTCGGTCGGCGCCATCGAGCTCGCGGTGGGCGAGGCCGACCTCGAGGGTGTCAGCGAGCGCTACGACGATGGCCCGCTGCTCGGCTCGGGCGGCATGGGCGAGGTGCGGCTGCAGCGCGACCGTCACATCGGCCGCGCGGTCGCGGTCAAGACGATGCACTCGTACGTCGAGACCCCCGACACCAAGCAGCGCTTCCTCCGCGAGGCGCGGGTGCAGGGCCAGCTCGAGCACCCCGCGATCGTTCCGGTCTACGACCTCGGCCGCAAGGACGGGCGCCTCTACTTCACGATGAAGCGCGTCCGCGGCCTCACGCTGTCGCGCATCCTGCACGGCCTCCACCAGAACGAAGAAGCGTTCGTGAAGAAGTTCCCGCGTCGCAGGCTCATCGCCGCGATGCTGCAGGTCTCGCGTGCCATCCACTACGCGCACACGCGCGGCGTGGTGCACCGCGACCTCAAGCCGTCGAACGTGATGATCGGCGACTTCGGCGAGGTCTACGTGCTCGACTGGGGCCTCTCTCGCGAGATGGTCGAGGCCGTGCCGAGCCCCGAGCGTCGCTCGATGGTCATGGCCGACCCGTCGATGCTCAAGGTCATCAAGCCGAACTACAACCTCACCAAGCCCGGCAACCTCGTGGGCACGCTCTCGTACATGGCGCCCGAGCAGGCGCGCGGCGAGACGATCGATGGCCGCGCCGACATCTACGCGCTCGGCGTGATCCTCTTCGAGATCCTCACGCTCAAGCGCTTCCGCGACGACGCCAACTACGTGCGCGTCGTGGCCATGATCGTCGACGGCATCGTGGCGCGCCCCTCGGACCACGTGGCCGACATGGATCCGGGCCTCGACGAGATCTGCGTCAAGGCCACGCAGGTCGAGCGCGACGAGCGCTACCAGACCGCCGAGGAGGTGAGCCTCGCGCTCGAGCGCTGGCTCGACGGCGAGCGCGACGCCTCCACCAAGCGCGCGCTCGCGGCGCGCCACGTGGCCAAGGCGCGCGAGCTGCTCGGCTCCGACAGGCCCCGCCACGACGCGATGCCCGAGGCGATGCACGAGGCCCTTCGCGCGATGGCGCTCGAGGCCGATCATCCCGACGCGCAGCGCATCCTCGTGGACGTGCTCAGCGACACGAGCGGCCAGACGCTCCCTCACGAGGCCGAGAAGGACATCGAGGAGTCGCGCGCCCGCGAGGCCCGCGAGGGCAACCTCACGATCGCCGTCTCCGTCGCGCTCATGCTCGGCATGCCGCTCATCGCGGCGGCGATCGTCTACCTGAGGCAGCCGATCCTCGCGGTGGCCGTGGCCGTGCTCACGCTCGCGGTGGTCTTCCTCTTCTTGAACACCGTCTCGCGTCTTCGTGGTCGCCTCGACGACGCGGAGCGTCGCGCCGCGATGCAGGCCTGGCACCTCAAGCAGCTCTTCCCCGCGACCCTGCGCGAGCGCTCGAGCAAGCCCAACGATCCGCCCAAGAGCTGAGGGGCGGGGCAGCTCGTCTCCTCGCCCGTCATCCCGGTGGCCGCGTCATCCCGGCGGTCGTGCACAGGTCGCGATGAACCTCCCCATCGGCCGCAGCCCGTACACCCAAGCCTGGCACGTGTAGTCGCCCGAGCAGTCGAGGTCGTCGACGCAAGGGATCGTCGTCGAGCAAGCTTGAGCACCCTCGACCTCGATCATGAGCTCGTCCATCCGACAGCTCGCGGCCGGCGCGACGGAGCAGTGACCGTAGCGGGGATCGCGCGGGATGCGACAGACCTCACCGGTGCTGCACTCGCCTGTCTGACGACATGGGCGCAGGCAGCGCGGAGCAGTGCCGGGCGCGATCGCGCAATTCTCGGCGGTGGTGCAGGCCTCGCACCCCGAAGGCGCGCTCGCAGGCGGGTAGCAGATCGGCTGCGCGCCGTTGTTGGCGACGCACGGGCCGACCGAGCAGTCAGCCGTCGTGGTGCAGGTCTCCACACAGACGCGGCTCGGGAAGCCGGTGAAGAGAACGCAGTTGCCGCTGAGGCACTCCGAGCCGGTCGCACACATCGCCCCCGCCGCGCTCGTACCCGTTGCGGTGGCTGGCACGCAACCGCCCGCGCACATCTCGTCGGCGGCGCAGAAGATCGGCGCATCCCACCACGTGAGGCAGTCGAAGTCGGGGTAACACGCGCCGCGACGGCACATCGGACGCGCTGGGTCGCCGACCGCGCACTCCGCGCTGCTCGTGCAGGTCAGGCCGCACGTCGTGGGGCTCGAGCACACGCAGCGGTCGGTGCCGTCCGAGACTCGCTGACAGGCGTAGTCCGCGGGGCACGGGCTGAAGGCGCTGCAGACGGACACGTCTCGGAGCACGCAGCCATCCGCCGTGAAGTAAGCCGCAGGGTCGAGGCAGACCCCGGACGCATCCGGTGGGACGAACGCGTCGCGGGTGGCATCGACGGTCGCATCGACGCTCGCGTCGATGGCACTCGCTGCATCGATCGATGCGTCGGCGAGGGTGCCCGCGTCGACATCCGTCGCGGGAATGGGCGCGCACGTGCCCGTCTCGCGTTGGCAGAACGTGCCTGCGCCGCAGACACCCGGCGTGTCTTCGTCGCTGACGCACACGCCCGCAGTGGCACCGTCCTGGATGTCACAGCGCACGGAGGCGCACGCCGCGATGGGCTCACAGTCCGAGTCCTGCAGACAGAAGCGCGCGGCGTCGCAGTCGACGCGCGAGTCGCGGCGATCGCAGCAGAACGCTTCGTAGGTGCTGGGATCGGCGGGGTCGCACTGCGGATCGACGCAGCGTCCCGCCAAGCACTCCGTGAAGGCCGCGCTGCCGCTCGGTGCCGGGCACTCGATCGCGACGCAGTCGGAGTCGAGACGCACGCGCACGACGCGACTGCCCGTGATCGCGATCGCGAGACACCGTCGCACGAGCACTGCGCCCGAGTCGGGGGCTGCGCCGGGATCGGTTGGCGTGCGATGCAGCGTGGCGCGCACGGTGTACGCCCCCCTGGGCAGATCGGCGACCTCACCGACGCGTAGGCCTGTTCGGAACGCGCGCGCGTCTGCGAGCTGCGCGACGCGCCCCCGCCGGTAGCGCCCCTCGAGCGCGGGATCGCAGCCTGCGAGGCCGTCCGTCACGACGACCTCCACGAACGCGAACTCGTAGCCCGGCACGAGGTCGGTCTGGACGTCGATGCTCACGGTGTACCCGCGAGGCTCTCCACAGGCAGCGAGCTGAAGCGCGAGGGCCGCGGCCAACGTGCAGAGCGCTGTAGCGCGCAGGTGCCGAAGCATGTCGAGAGCCTCTCATCGAGGCACCTCGTTCACAACCGCGTGCCGAGCTGGGCGCTGCTCTCTGGCCCGCCGAAGAGAACCGGGCGCCGGAGGTCCTCCGATCCGATCAGAGGCACGGGTTCGCTCCCCAGTCGACGAGGCGAGCTCCCTCGACGTGTCCGGGCGCTCCGCCGTCGAGCGGCACGACGTCGCGGTCGATCACGAGCCAGCGGTGCCCACGCACCGCGATGACGCCGTGCACGTCGAAGACGCTCTGCCCCGGCCACGTGCCCACGATCGAGCCGTCGGCGCGGAGCACCTCGAGCGTCACGTCGCCCGGACAGATGTCGTCGTAGGGAGGTCCGCGTCGGTCACGCACGACGAGGTCGTCGAGCTGCACCGTGTTCACGCCCTCGAAGGGCCACTCCGCCTCGAGCTCCGGTGGAACGCTGACGCTCGCGTCCGCATCGTCCACGACCCACGTCGCGCCGCAGGTCTCGTCCTCCGAGGCGAGCTCGGTGGCCGTGACGCGGCAGACCGACGTCTCTGCGTCGGCGATCTGGGTCACCTCCAGGCGGAGGCGGGCCACCCGCCGCAGGCGGCAAGGGCTCTGGCGCATCGGCACCACGTCGGGGCCGTCGAGGGCGTGCTCCTCGATCACCCGCACGCTGCGCACGTCGTCCTCGCGCTCGGGCCGCGCGTCGCAGGCGTCGTCCGCCTCGACCATCACCAGGCGTTCCTCGTCGACGACGTCGAGCCAGACGACGCGCGGCGCGGGCGCAGCAGGGCTCGCCGTGCTCGCGCCCGCGTGGAGGCTCGCGCCCCCCGAGCAGCCCGCGAGCACGAGGGCGATGGAGGAGGCGATGCGGGCCGCCGAGTGATCGCGCGAGGGGCAAGATCCGAGGTGCATCGCGTCATTCTGCGCGAGCCAGCCCCCACCGAGCATCGCACGTCCTTCCTACGTGTGAGCGCCGGAGCTCGAGGTGCCGCAGATCCCTCGGGTCCAGGGCGAGTACGCAGGCCGAAGGCCGAGTATGTCTGAGCATCGGACCCCCTCCCCCGCGGCCCGATTCGAAGTCGGAGATGTCTTCTCCTTCTCTCAGAACCGGAGGAGGGCGGCGATCGTCTTGATCGCGCTCT
>JAIBCE010000274.1 GCA_019694315.1 Sandaracinaceae bacterium | reverse complement strand
CGAAGAGGCGCGTGCCGTCGCGATCGAAGACCTCCCCCACGAGGCGCTGCGCCCCGGCGTCGAAGCCCACGCTCCCGACCGCCGCCACGCGCACCGCATGCACCGACTCGGCGAGCACGCGCGGGCGCAGCATCGCGGGCGGCTGCGCGACGAGGTGCGCCGCGAGCTCGCGGACCGAGTCGACGCGGAGCGGCTGGGGGAGCGCCGAGAAGTCGCCCGTCTGCGGGGTGACCGAGGTCGACCCCACGCTCGACTGCCCGATCGTGAGCGAGCGGTTGGCTCGCCGTCGTGCCACGCGCGTGACGATCTGCCCCGCCGCGAGCTGGCCGAGCGTGCTCGAGCCCGCCACACGTCGACGCGCGAGCTCGGGCCCCTCGGGCATGGCCTCGCCTTCGCCGAATTCCCAGCGACGCGACAGCACCATCACCGTACCGGTGTCCGGATCGGCCAAGAGCACGTCGGCGGTGCGCTCGCGCGCGTCGCTCTCGAGCCGCGCGCCCAGCGACACGAGGCGCAGGTGATCGAGCTTGGTCTCCATCGCCTCGCCCTGGCCGAGCACGTAGCGGAGGGGCAGCTCGACCGCGCCGAGCTCGGGATCGCGCGACGCCACGCGCGCGCGCGCGACGAGCTCCGTGACGAGTGCGAGCGCGTCCGCCGCGTGATAGCGCGCCGACCGAGCGCGATAGCGAGCGAGCATCCACGCGAGATCCTCGAGGCCCGTGGCCGGCCACACGTAGCCCGCCTTGCCGAGGCGCTCCCCCGCGAGGACGAATTTCTGCGCCATCGCCTCACGCGCGGCGACCACGCCCGTGTCTGCGAGCTCCTCGAGGAGCTCGAGCATCGGTCGCAGATCGTCGGCCGCGCCGCGACGCTTCGCTCCGCGCGCCTCCGGAGCGTGCAGCTCCACCGCCACGGTGAGCCGCTCGGCATCGATCGCATCGGCCTCGCGAAAGGCCCACACGGCGAGCGCGACGTGCACGCAGCCCTGCCCCACCTGGCAGTCGCAGCGGGCATAGGCGAGCTCGCGCGGAACGAGGAAGCGCACCGTGCACGCGGGCAAGCGGGCGGTGGGCATGGGCTGCTCTGGTGTGCATCGCACGACCTCCACGACGATCCCGCGCTTGCGGCTCGTCTGCGCGTCGTCGTACGCGCGCTTGCCGAGGAGCACGCGCACCGCCTCGTCCTGGATCGCACCCGGGGACCAGCGCTCGAACGGAGGGGGCGCGAGCGCCTCGGCCGTGCGCACGCCAGGTCCATAGGCTGCGGTGGGCTCCGCTGCGCGGGTGTCGCGTGCAGGCTCGTCTCGTGTCTCGTCCGCGGCGAGCGCCCGCGCGGGCCTGTCCGCGGCGTCCTCGTCGGACACGCGCGTGGGCTCGTCGTCGAGGGCGGAGGCCTTGTTCGTCTCGCCCGAAGCCTCGTTCGCCTCGCCGGAAGCCTCGTTCGCCTCGCCCGAAGCCTTGTTCGCCTCGCCCGAAGGCTTGTCGGCCTCGCCGGAGAGCTTCGCCGCGTCGGCGGAAGACCTCGTCGACTCGGGTGCGGGCTTGGCCGCGCTCTGTGCCCAGCCGCGGTACGCGAGCGCGACCGCGACGCGATGTCGGCACACGCCCACCGCGGGGCACGAGCACGGGTTGTCCTTGAGCGTCTTGCCGGGCACGAGGCGCGTGGTGACGCCGTCCTCGAAGGTGCCGGTCACCGTCCCGTCGTCGGCCTCCGAGAGGCTCGGCCCCTTGCCGCCCTCGATCTCCTTGAGCGCTCGCTTGACGAGGCCGAGGTTGGCGAGGGCCGCGACGGCCTCGGGCGTGAGGGCGAGGAGATCGGCGCGCACGGCGCGAATCTACCAAGCCATCGAGCGCTGGGGGCCAATCCCGGAGCGCCTCGCCGTGTTTGACACTCGTGAGCCGGGCGACGGACACTGACGTGCTCATGCGTTCGATGCGGCACGCCCTTTCCGGAGGCGCTCGGTGAGCGTTCCCTCGCGCGCGCCTGCCGCCAAGGACGATGCGAAGGGCTACCTCGTCGCCCCGCTGCCCCCGACGCCGTTCGGCAAGTACACGATCATCGGCAAGCTGGGCCACGGCGGCATGGCCGAGGTGAACCTCGCGGTGGTCGGCGGCAAGGCCGGATTCCGCAAGCTCTTCGTGCTCAAGCGCCTGCACGCGCACCTCGAGGCCGAGCCCGGCTTCGTCGACATGTTCCTCGACGAGGCCCGCCTCGCCGCGCAGCTCGATCACCCCAATTGCGTGCAGACCGTCGAGGTGGGTGAGGCGGAGGGGATGGGCCCACCCGGCCACAACCTCCAGCACTTCCTGGCCATGGAGTACCTCGATGGCCAGGGCCTCGAGCGCTTGCTCCGCATCACGGGTCAGCGCGGCGACATCCTCCCGATCCACACGTCGGTGCGCATGATCGCCGACGCGCTCGACGGCCTCGGCTACGCGCACGATCTCCGCGGCTACGACGGCACGCCGCTCGGCGTCGTTCACCGCGACGTCTCGCCGCAGAACATCTTCGTGACCTACGCGGGCGTCGTGAAGCTGCTCGACTTCGGCATCGCCAAGGCCGAGTCGAACGTGGTCGAGACGCGCACCGGCGTCGTGAAGGGCAAGTACGCGTACATCGCGCCCGAGCAGGCCCTCGCGGCGCCCGTCGATCGACGCGCCGACCTGTGGTCGATGGGCGTCGTGCTCTGGGAGATGCTGACCTCGCGTCGCCTCTTCAAGAGCGTCAACGAGCTCGCCACGCTCAACGAGACGCTGCGCGGCGAGATCCACCCGCCCTCCAAGTACAACCCCGTGATCCCGCCGGAGCTCGACGAGGTCGTGCTGCACGCCCTGCAGCGCGACGTGGATCGACGGTTCGCGACCGCGCAGGACTTCAAGGATGCCCTCGAGAGCTGGCTCGCGACGCAGCCCGAGCCCTCGGATCGCAAGGCGATCGCCGCGCTCATGAAGGAGCGCTTCGGCGACATCCTCGAGCAACACAAGGAGCGCCTCAAGGAGTGCATCGCGTCGGTCGCGCAGGATCCGCGCTCGCTCGATCGGCTCGTGCTCGGCACCGCGAGCACCTCGAGCTCGGCGTCGATGGAGGCCGACGCGCTGGGGTCGGGCTCGCATCCGCCCGTGCCCGTCGGGGGCAGCGGCATGCGCTCGGTCCCGCCCGGCTCGCCCGGCGCACACAGCTCGCACGGCTCGCACAGCATGACGCCCACGCCGAGCCCGCGTCCGCGCCTCGGCCTGAGTGTCTCTGGGAGCATCACGTCGGGCATGCCCGCGATGGACGAGATCGCGCCCCGCGTCTCGCGCACGCCGCCCCCGCACGTGCCTGCGACCTTCGGTGCGACGGAGGGCTCGCACCCAGGCGCCTCGCATCTCGACGCCTCGCATCCGGGCGCCCCGCCCTCCGGCTTCGCCTCGCACCCGGGCGTCGCCTCGCATCCCGGTCTGGCCTCGCATCCCGGTCTGGCCTCGCATCCCGGTCTGGCCTCGCATCCGGGACTCGCAACCCCTCCGACGACCTCGTCCGAGTGGAGCGCGAGCTCGAACCCCGGCTTCGCCCCTCCGCCTGCGGGGATCTCCGGCGCCTTCGGCACCGATCAGACCGTGCGCGTTCCGCCGCGTCGCAGCCGCACGCGCTCGGTCGCGTGGTGGTTGATCGGCGCCGCAGCCTGCGTCGTGTCGGGCGTGGTCGCGATCGTCGTGTGGACGGCGATGCACGGCGGCGGAACGGGCGAGGACGCCATCACGACGATCGCGCTGCCCGCGACCACGGTGCCCGTGACCGCGCCGAGCACGAGCGTCGCACCGCCCGACACCGCGACCCCGCCCACGACGTCCGAGCCCGTGGTGCCGCCTGCCACGAGCGAGACGACCGCCGTCGACGATCCCGGCGCGGGCACGCGCCCCGATCGCGATCCAGGCGGCCGGCGCCGTCCCCACACGCCGCGCGGCGGCGACCCCGAGCCCCCGCCCCCCGTGGAGACGCCCACCCCGCCGCCCACCACGGAGAGCACGCCTCCCGCGCAGGTCGAGCCTCGCGGCCCCGGCTTCCTCTCGCTCGTGACCTCGCCCTGGACGAACGTGACGCTCGACGGCCGCTCTCTCGGCGAGACCCCGCTCGTGCGTGTGTCGCTCCCCGCGGGCAATCACACGCTCCGCCTCCGCAACGCGGAGGCCGGCATCGACGAGACCTACGAGGTCACCATCCGCCCCGGCGAGACCACCTCCCGCCGCCTCGGCCTCCGCTGATCTCAGCCTCTGGCGAGACGGTTGGGTCCCTGCTGGCGAGCTACGCCCCGGCGACGAGATCTTCACGTCCACCGGGGGCTGGATTCGCGTCCACGGCAGGATCGCAGCTGGAGGGTCGTTTCCACACCACAACGACGGTTCAATCTTCAAGAACCTCGAAGGGCATCTGCCGGCGCAGCCGCACGGATACCATCGAGAATACGTCCATCCCACACCGGGAATAGCAGGCCCCGGCCCACAGCGCATCGTTACAGGTTCTGCGGGAGAAGTGTACTGGACCGGAAATCACTATGGCAGCTTCCAACGCCTGGATTACTGACACCCATGGTTCCGGTTTCGGAGAAGTGACGTCGGACGATGTCTTCGTCGTTACTGTGGGCGCCGTCGCCGGAAAGGCAGCCCTTCTCGAGCAACTCGCTCGTGGGCTCCGCTTTCCGGACTACTTTGGCTACAACTGGGATGCGCTGAACGAGTGCCTGTGTGACCTCAGCTGGCTTACGTCGTCCCTCGTCCTGGTCCGACATGAGATCTTCCCCCAAGTCACTCCCCACGAGCGGGACGTCTATCTCGAAATACTGAGGACCGCGTGCTCACCACGCCCGCGCCCACCCCAACTCGCAGTTCGATTCCTCGGGCCGATGCCGTGACCCGAGAGCACCGGTCCGGGAGGCTGAGAGGACCTGGGTCCGCCGAGCGAGCCTCATGCGTGACGGGCTGCCAAGAACGCGCCCGATTCACGAGGAACCTCCGGTAGTTGCGGCCCGAGGCTCCTGTGTGACAGGCGGCTGGGCTCTGCCAGATTTTCGCGCGAATCCCCCAACAATCAGGCGCAATTCGCGTCGCAGGGTGGGGCGTGACAGCTCGAGCACCCGCTCCACGGCAGCCTCGATTTCGCCCGGCGAGACAAGCCTCGGAGCCTCCGAGGGTGGCGCGTGACAGTCGGCCTTCTTGCGGTCCGCGCGCCAGGCCGCTTGCCGCCGCCGATCGTCGGCGCGAGCGCCGTCGAGATCCGTGCGCCGACGTATCCGCGCAAGCTTTCGATCACGTGCAGCGCGGCACGCCGCGCTGCACACGTGCTGGGTCGCCTTCGCTGACGGCGCGGGCATGGACGTCTTGCGGCACTCGCAACATCGTCACCGGGAGGACTCGTGCCGCCTGCGCGCGGACGATGGGCCGGCGGACAAGCCGTGAGTCGAGAGGCCGTTGACGGCCGATGAGCTCGCGGCCGAAGCTCGTCTCGTGATTGCCAGGTTAACTTGGGTTTGCGGTGCGCTCGTCGCATTGCTCGCGACGCCCGGAGGCGCTTTCGCTGCCGCGATGCCGACCGAGGTTGCCAGGCCCGCACATGTCGTCCTCGAGCGAACCGTTCACGCCGCCGATGGGGTGATGGCTCTCGAGCTCGGCCCGGAGAGCGGGCCGACCGAGACCATCGAGGCGACCCGCGAGCATCCATTGTGGGCGCGGAGCTCCGCCAGCGCGCTGACAGCGTCGTCGACGTCACGGCCCGGAAGCGGGCCGCGAGACGGTTGGGTCCCGGCTGGCGAGCTACGCCCCGGCGACGAGATCTTCACGTCGACCGGCGGCTGGATTCGCGTCCACGGCAACACGTGGATCAGCCGCGAGCAGCTCGTCTACAACCTCGACGTCGAAGGCGCCGACCCCTTCTTCGTCGGCCATTCCGGCGCCTGGGTCCGGCCGACGAGGTCACCGTGAGATGGCATTCGCTCCGGATGCACCGAAGCCTCCCGGGCCGCAGGGACCGATGGATCGGCCGAGTACGCTGTCCCAACGCAAGACAGGAGGTCTCCCCTGGCTCCTCCTGGCCCACCCTCGATCCCGTGATTCTGAAACTGCCACTCTTCGACTTCGCGACACGCGCCGGCCCGGAGGACAACCAGAGCCCCGGTGAGTTTCGACGCCGCGTCGCCGCTGTGGAGGCGGCGATTCCTGAACTGCGCGGGCTCGTCGTGCCGGGGATGTCGTTCGGACGATTCCTCGAGTATCCCATCCTGGACTCTCGCCCCCATCCGCTCCAAGGGGTGATGTGGGCCTCCGCCTACAACGGGATCATGCTCGGCCCCGAGATCATCGGCGAACTCTTGCGGCTGCGCCTTGCGCGCGAGGAAGACCTCTTCCCCGTCAGCCTCCTGCCCGATCGCGGAGACCGGCATGGCCACCGTGAACTGCGCGTCCCGTTCGGAAGCGGCCTGGAGACACCCCTTCACGATCTTCCCCCACGTTGCGAGCACTGTGGAGTCCGCCATCCTATCCCGGCCTTCGAGCACTGCCTGTTGGCGTCGGAGATACCTGATGTTCCGTGCTTCCGCCTGAGGGAATGGCCAAACATCTTCGTCATTCGGCAGGACCTGGCCGACCTCCTCCAAGCACGAAGTCCCGAGGCTCCGCGGTTGACGTTCGAGCCGATTGAACTGCTGAGCGCGCCTCGGCCTCGCAATTCGAGGCGTTGGGTCCTTGCATTCGACGTGACCGAGCCGCGCCAGTATCTTGCCGGGGCGCGGACCTCGCACGAGCTTTGGCACGGAGCCCACCTGCTCTCCGAGGCGCGAAGAGAGCTCGCGCAGGCGATCGTGGACCCGCTCAAGCGACGACACCCGTCCTGGGAGACGCCAAGCACCGTCGAGCTCAAGCCATGTTCGCCACCGCTGAGGCGGGCGGGGAAGCCGGCGCTCGGCGTGGAGGGCCCCATCGTTCTCGTGCATGGGGACCACGACTACGCCGGCGTTGCCCGAGACCTCCCCAAGGCAGTGATGAGAGTCGGGATGGGTCCGGTCTGGCAGGAAGCGGCCACTCACGCCGGCAACCTCGCGGGGGAGATCCTCTCGGCCTCGCTCAAGGCGCGCGACATCTCTCAGTGGGCGTCGGACTGGCTGGAGGTGCGCTTCGTCGAAGGTGCTGGCCTGCCAGACGAGACGACCCGAGAGGTGCGGGCTCGCTGGTTGGCGGGCGAGGGGACGATCGCCGAGACCTCCACCACGGGTGAACGGATCCGCCTGGGCACCTCGGTCCTCAAGTCCCGCAAGCACGGCGCCCAACTGCCCCGCCATCGCGTCCGAGAGGACGAAGACCTCGACGTGCTCCAGTTCGTGCGCCGCTTCGGCGAATCGACGGTGCATTTCCCGTCGCTCGCGAGAGTGGCTGTCCAGCCATGGCTGGAAGCCATCGGAGAAGCCGACGCCGCCGCGCTCGCCCAAGTCGCGCAGGAGATCGCGACACTCGGGTACACCACGGAGTGCGTGGGCTGGATGGCGCCGTATCGCTGGGACGCCGAGATCCTCTTTCGTGAGCGATGGCCCTCCATCGAGGCGATGACGCTGTCCCGAACAGGGCGCGCCATGGCCCTGCCGACTCCCGCGCTGTCCGCCTTGCTCGACGGACGGGACCCAGACCCTCACGTGGGCGTCCTCTACGCGAGCGTGGGAGTCGATGTGGCGAACGACGACGCGCTACGAACATGGGCGCTCGGGACCTTCGCCCTCATGGAGAGCGCGTCGGGCATCGTTGCGTCGGCGACGCCGCACGAGATCATCGCGCTCCTGCCCGTCACGACGATCGGCCGCGCCGCCCAGACGCTGCGCGCGTCGTTCGAAGGCCCGGCGGACGCGCTCTCGGTGGGCGTGGGGATCGATCGTTTCGACGAGCCGGTCTGCGAGATGCTCGAGGCGGCGCGCGGCGTCTCGAGCGGCGGCGCCGCGGAGGTTGGGATCGCCGCGCGGCGAGAACGCACGTGGATCCGCGAGGCCCACACGTCCATCGAGGCGTTCTCGCCGCCTTCGCCGACGTTTCGTGCGCCGGAGCTCACGGCCGTCTTCGAGACTGCGCACGCCGCGCTGCGGCGGGCGCGCAGGTGAGCGATGGCTCGGAGGAGCGGGCTGGGCTCAACGGTCGAGGTGCTTGGCGAGGTCGGGGGCGACGTCGAGGAGGGGGCGGCGGGCGAAGTCGCGGTCGCGAAGGCCTGGGTGCGGCAGCGTGAGGCGATCGGTCGCGAGGCGGATCGGGGCGCCGTCTGCGTCGAGCGCGAAGAGCAGATCGAGATCGATCGTGCGCGGGCCCCAGCGCTCCTTGCGCACGCGGCCGAGCGCGGACTCGAGGGTGAGGCACACGTCGAGGAGCGCGTGCGGATCGAGCGGCGTCGTCACCCGCACGGCGGCGTTCAGATACGGGTCCTGGGGGGCGGCGCCGGGCAGGAGTAGCGGCTCGGTCTCGTAGCGCGGCGAGCTCGCGATCACGCTCACGTCGGCGCGCGCGCGGAGCACGGCGAGCACCGCGTCGAAGGCCGCGTGCCGATCGCCGAGGTTCGCGCCGAGACCGATGATCGCGGTGATCACACGAGGATCTCGGTGCCGATGCCCTTGTCGGTGAAGACCTCGAGCAGCGCCGCGTGCTGGATGCGGCCGTCGACCACGTGACACTTCGCGACGCCCATGGAGAGCGCGTCGAGCGCCGACTGCACCTTGGGGATCATGCCGCCCGAGATCGTGCCGTCGTCGATCAACGCGCGCACCGCGTGCGCCGACATCGACGACGCGATCTGCCCGCTCGCGTCGCGCACGCCCTCGATGTCCGTCATGAGGAGGAGCTTCTCGGCCTTCGTCGCCGCCGCCACCGCGCCCGCGACCGTGTCTGCGTTCACGTTGAGCGAGCGCCCGTCGCGATCGACGCCGATCGGCGCCACGACCGGGATGAAGCCGCCCTGCACGAGCTGATCGATCACGTCGGTCTTCACGTGCACCACGCGGCCCACGCGGCCCGGATCCACCTCGCGCCCGCTCTTGGTCTTCATGCGCTCGATGCGATCGCAGCGGATGAACGCGTCGTCCTTGCCCGAGAGACCCACCGCGCGCGCGCCGTGGTGACACATGAGCGAGACGATCTCCATGTTCACGCGGCCCGCGAGCACCATCTCCACCACGTCCATCGTGCGCTCGTCGGTGACGCGGAGGCCATCGATGCGATCGGAGACCACACCCATCTGCGCGAGCATCGCGTCGATCTGCGGGCCGCCACCGTGCACCACGATCGGGTGGATGCCGATCAGCTTCATCAGCGTGATGTCGCGCGCGAAGCTGTCGCGCAGCGCCGGATCGATCATCGCGTGACCGCCGTACTTCACGACGAAGACGCGGCCGCGGAAGCGACGGATGTAGGGCAGCGCCTCGTGGAGGATCGAGGCTTTGAAGACGAGGTCCTGCATGAGGGGCGCGAGGATGGATCAGCCGGGCGCGTCGTGCATCGCTCTCTTCACGGGCTCGTAGGCGCTCGGATCCGAGAGCGCGAAGCGATCGGCGTTCATGAGGCCGCGGAAGAGGCGTGCGAGCTTGGGCCTGTGGGCGGCGCCGAGGAGGAGGTCCTTCACCGCGTCGCGGAGAGAGGTGGGCATCGTCTTGGTGATGCAGAGCGCGTCGGCGGGGATCGACCGGCTCACGAGCAGGGCCCGCATCGCCGCCGGCGCGACGAACGGGGCCCAGCCCACCAGCGCCAGGGTCTGCGCGAGATCCTCCTGCGCGGCCTCGTCGAGGCTCGGAGGACGCGAGGCCCGCACCTCCACGGCGCGGAGCTGCACGAACGTGGCGCCAGCGTCGCACTCGCCATCGCGCACCGCACGAACGACGCGCATGTGGCTCTCGGCGAAGTGCTGGCGCGCGAAGAGCGCATCGGGCGCCTGGCCTCGCTCCGTGAGCTCGAGCTTGGGAAAGAGGTAGCCCGCGCACGAGTCGCGATCGACCCACGCCACCCGCTTGCCGCGCAGCTCGTCGATCTCGTGGATGGGCCCGTCGGCCCGCACGAAGAGCGCGGCCTGATAGCGGGCTCCATAGGCCCGCTCCGACGAGTAGACCTTGTCGATCATCCCCCCCTCGCTCGCGCGGACGAACGTGGCGGGAGGCAGCCACGCGAGCGCGGCGTCACCGCGCGCCACGCGATCCGCGAGGGCGGAGTACGACGGGTCGGCGACGATCTCGACCTCCACCCCGAGGCCATCCGAGAGGGCCCGACCGAGCTCGCGCCGCAGGTGGGCGCCGTCGTCGTCGAGCTGCACCGGGCCGGTCGCGAACGTCAGCGTCTTGCTCATCGCCCTCTCCTTGCGCCACGACCAGCCTACGCCGACGCCCCCGCGGCGCCTACGGATCACGCGAGATGTCCTCGTTCGGGGCTCGTTGGGGGGCCGTCCGTGAGCGTGGACACAAAGCTCACACTCCACCCTTGACGGTGGGCATGCCCTCCGACAGCATCGCCTGAGAACGATTCTCGTTGAATCAACGACAACGACTCTCGTTTCTCTTCGCAGCGGTCTTCTCCTCGGAAACTCGTTCGGCGAATTCCACCATGCCGCCTCGCTCCGACACCGAGAATGTCCTCGTCTCCGAGCTCTCCGCGCTCGTGGAGCCTGCGGAGACCGAGCTCACGCGGACCACCGCGGCGAGCTCCCAGCCGCCGCCACCGCCGAGGCCGCGGGAGGTGTCGACGCCGATCGCCCCCGTCCTGGGAGTGTCGGTGCTCGCGCACGTGCTGCTCGCGCTCGCGCTCGGCGCGCTCGATGCGGTGCCGGTGCTCGCCGCGCTCGAGCCGACCTTCGTCGAGGTCGACGTGA
>JAIBCE010000273.1 GCA_019694315.1 Sandaracinaceae bacterium | reverse complement strand
GTGAGGGCGTTGTCCACGTAGTGGAGCTCGATCGTGGTCGCCTCCGTCAGACGCAGCGGCTCGCTCCAGAAGCGGGGCGCGAGCTCGTCCCCCATCCCGAGCCGCAGCGCGCCCGGCGCGAGCCAGCGCGCGCACGGCGCCACGCACACGGGACGATCCTCACCGCGACGACGCTCGATCACGTGGAGGGCGCGTCGCTCCTCGGACTCGATCACCACGGGCACGAGCCCCGGCTCCGGGGCGGGCGGCAGCGCGGTGGGATCGACCGCCCGCTCAGCCGCGAGAAACGGCTCCGCGAGCTCCCGCCCCTGCGCGTGCGCGCCACCGATCGGCATCACCGCGAGCAGCACGAGGACGAGCCAGGCGGCGCGCGCCGCCGACACGGCCTCGCTCGACGACAGGCGATCGTGTGCACGCATCGTGTGCGTCAGTCTTGCACGCAGCGAATGGCGAAGGCGTTGGCCTTCGCATAGCCATAGCGCTCGATGCCTCCGAAGGCACCGTTGAGCCGGCGGCTCACGCCGTTGGCGCCTCCCAGCCCTTCGTCCGAGGCCCAGAGGAAGAGGTCGGTCCCGACGCCGAAGTACGTCCCCGTGTTGTCGCGAATGCCGATCAGCACTCCGTCGAAGCCCGAGCTCCCACCCAGCTTGAGCGCCGTGCCCTCGGTCGTGCCGCGGAAGTCGAACATCGCGATGTCGGCTTCGGGCATGCCGAGGGATCGCTCGAGCGCCTCCCACTCGAGCTCGTTCGGGATGTGGAAGCCCGAAGGGCAGATGCCCCGCGCGCCCGACGTGGTCACGTACTGCATCGCCTCCTGCCACGTATAGAGCCCGCCCGCCTCGCAGGCCGCCGCGTCTCCGTAGCAGTAGTGCTCGATCACCGCGTTGTTCGTCTGCGCCGTCGTCCCTGGGATGCGCGTGCCGACGATCAGGTTGCTGGCGAGCCAGCACTGCGTGCCGATGGACACCGTGCCGTACGAGTGGCCGTCGGCGTCCAGCGCGGTCGCGACGCGGCATGCGCCCATCGACGCGTCTGGCATGGCGCTCGGCGCGTCTGGCATGGCGCTCGGCGCGTCGGGCACCACGATCGGCGCGTCGGGAAACGGCGCGTCGAGCAGCGGCGCATCGAGGAACGGTGCATCGAGCAGTGGCGCATCCAAGAGGAAGGGCGCGTCCAAGCCCGGTCCGGCATCGAGGGCCGAGGCCGTGTCACGGCTCGCGTCGGACGCCACGTAGTTGCTGCGTCCACAGGCCGCCGACGAGGCCACGGCCGCGAGCAGGAAGAGCCTGGAGAACGAACGCACGACGCGCTCACGATACCACCACACGACGTCCACTGGCGCGGACTCGCGAAATGCGCATGCTCGCCCGCCATGTCGCGCCCTTCTCTTCGATCTCCGACCGCCCTAAGCATCGTGCTCGCGATCGTCGGCGTGCTCGCCCCGCTCGGTTCCGTGGGCTGCGCCATCGTCCCGCGCTACCAGCGCGAAGCGTTCGCGAATCCCGCGATGGACCCGCAGGCGACGTCACTCGAGGATCGCTCGCTCGGCAAGATGCGCGGCGCACGCGAGGTCGCGGCGGGCGGCGATGGGCGCGCGGCAGGGGGCGGCTGTGCGTGCTCGAACTGAGCCCCTGACGCCGAGGCGAGCCCTTCGCTCGCTCGCGCTCGTGCTCCTCGGCACCGGCGCCCTGGGGCTCGCCTGGCTCTTCGCCGCGCCTTCGCTGCGATCGCAGGCACGCCCGCGTGATCCCCTGGCCGATCTGCGCGTCGAGCAGATGGCCTTTCGCTTCTCGATCTTCCAGCAAGAGGGGCGAGGCCTCCAGTCGCAGGCGGAGATCGACCGCACTCCCGGCGCCGCGATCCAGCGCGGCAGCGAGCACGCGTGGATCTTCCAGCCGATGCTCTCGGCGATCATCCGACAGGACCGCAACACCACGCACTCGCTCACGCTTCCCGTCGACATCGTCACCGCGGCCTCGCCCGACGCGCTCAACCCCGACGTGCAGACGAACGCCTCGCGCGAGAACGAGGCGGCGGGCCTCGATCTCGTCACCACCGTGCGCGAGCGCGAGGACATCAGCTGGCAGTTGCACATCGGCTTCCACTTCGAGGAGTACTGGGGCGATGGCCAGATCGGTGGCGCCTTCATCCACCGATTCGCCGACGACAACGCCACGCTGCGGCTCGGCATCGAGACCATCTTCGACTCCTTCGATCCACTCGAGCCGAACGGCGTCGATCCCGGCCCCGTCGTGAATCGCTTCGGCGCGGCCGCGACTGGCTCCATCTCGCAGCTGCTCTCCCCCACGACCATCGTGAGCGCCGGCTACACGTTCACCGCGCAATTCGGCGTGCTCGAGACGACCTACAACTCCGTGCCCGTCGTGGGCGGAGGGCGTCTCCAGGATCGCTACGCGCGCACCCGTGGGCGTCACACGCTCACGGGCGAGATCCGCCAGGCCATCCCCGAGACCGACACCTACCTCGGCCTCTCGTATCGCTTCTATGCGGACACGTTCGGCGCGCTCTCGCACTCCGCGATGCTCACCGCCACGCAGTACATCGGCGACGTCTGGGTCCGCGCGCACTACCGCTTCCATCACCAGGACGCGCCGAGCTTCTGGATGTCGAGCGCACCGTCGGTCGATGCGCCCGAGTGGCTGCTCCGCACCTCGGACTCCGACCTCGAGACCCTCGATGCGCACGAGGCAGGCCTCAACGTGCGCTGGTTCTTCGATCGCCGAGGCGCGCTCACGGCTCTCTCGAGCTACGTGCAGCTCGGCTATGTCTTCTATGGGCGGAGCAACTCCCTCGTGATGCACGTGGGCTCGTTCGACTTCGGCTTCGGGTTCTGACCCGAAGCTGTGCGTTTTCGTTGAAAACGGCCCGTCCCAGCCCCTAGCGTGGCTCGATGCCGTACAGCGTCGACGTCGCGCGAAAGCCGGGCGTCCTCTGCTTGACCCTCACGGGCCGCCTCGAGCTCGAGGAGATGCGGGAATTCGTGAGCGCACACAACGCCGCGGTCGATGGCTTTCGTGGTCGCGACTACCGGGTGTTCTGCGACCTCCGCGCGCTGGCGCCCCTCAGCCCGGAGGCCACGGCCGAGTTCGAGCGCGCGAAGGCGTACTCCGCGGCGCGCCCCAACTTCCGGGGCAGCGCCGTGCTGGTGACGAGCAGCATCGTGAGCCTCCAGCACCAGCGCACGAGCGTCACGAGCGGTGTGATGAACACGGAGCTCATCACCGATGACGAGGCGCGGTGCTGGGACCACCTCGGCAAGGTCCAGCGCGTCGCGCGCTGACTCCCCTCCGCGCGCCGAAGCTTGCGCTGCAGTGCGTCATCGACGCGCGCCACGCGGCGCTGGCCGACCGCGTCGCGACGGCGATGCTAAGTCCCGCCGCATGCAGGAGCCCGCGCCGTACAAGCCCAAGCACCCCGTCCGCATCGTGAGCGCTGCCGCGCTGTTCGACGGCCACGACGCCGCGATCAACGTGATGCGCCGCATCCTCCAGGCGACGGGCGTCGAGATCATCCACCTCGGGCACAACCGCTCCGTCGAGGAGGTCGCGCTCGCCGCGGTTCAGGAGGACGCGCAGGGCGTCGCGCTCACGTCCTACCAAGGCGGCCACGTGGAGTACTTCACGTACCTCCGCGAGCGCCTCGACGCGCTCGGCGCCAAGCACACCCGCATCGTGGGCGGCGGCGGCGGCGTGATCGTCCCGCGCGAGATCGAGGAGCTCCATCGCCGCGGCATCGATCGCATCTTCTCGCCCGAGGACGGCCGCAACATGGGCCTGCAGGGGATGATCAACCTCGTCGTCGAGCGCTGCGACTTCGCCCTGACCGAGAGCCTCGACGCGTCCGCAGCGAGCCCAGACATGAAGCTCGCGCGCACCCTCTCGCGCGTGGAGAACGGAGTGATCGACGCGGCGTCGCTGCCCAAGCCGGCCAGGCCCGCGCCGGTCATCGGCCTCACGGGCACCGGCGGCGCGGGCAAGAGCTCGCTCACCGACGAGCTCGTGCGTCGCTTCGTCACCGACTTCCCCGACAAGCGCGTCGCGGTGCTCTGCATCGACCCGACGAAGAAGAAGACCGGCGGCGCCCTCCTCGGCGACCGCATCCGAATGAACTCTCTTCTCCCCGCGCCTGCGGCGCTCGGGCCGGGGGGAGCCGGCAGCTCCCCGAGCAACGGGCCCACCTCGCGCGTGTTCATGAGATCCCTCGCGACGCGCGGATCGGGCTCCGAGGTGAGCGCGGCGGTGAAGAGCGTGCTCGCGGCGATCCAGTCGCACGGGTTCGACCTCGTCCTCGTCGAGACCGCGGGGATCGGACAGGGCGACAGCGAGATCGTCGAGATCAGCGACACGTCGCTCTACGTGATGACCGCCGAGTACGGCGCGCCGAGCCAGCTCGAGAAGATCGAGATGCTCGATCACGCCGACTTCGTCGCGATCAACAAGTTCACTCGGCGCGGCTCGCGCGATGCCCTGCGCGACGTGCGTCGCCAGATCCTGCGCAACAAGAAGCTCTTCGACACCCAGCCCGAGTCGCTCATGGTCTTCGGCACGAGCGCCGCGCACTTCGCCGACGTGGGCGTCGACGCGCTCTATGCCCACCTCGTGGCGCACGTGAGCCAGAAGCACGGCCTCGGCTGGACGAGCCGGCACGTCGCCGACGCGCGCCGCACGACCGACACCAACAAGGAGATCGTGCCGCCCGGGCGAGAGCGCTACCTCAGCGACATCTCGAGCGCCTGTCGCGATCAGCAGCGCTGGGCCCGCGAGCAGGCCGACGTCGCCTCGGAGCTCGAGGCCCTCGAGCGCGCGATCGCCCTCCTCGGAGGGCCGATCCGCACGTTCGAGGCCTACGGCGACGCGAGCGCGACCTCGGCCGCCGTCCAGGATCTCGCCCGCGAGCACGACGCACGCCTCGCGCGGCTCGAGCCTGCGCACCGCGAGCTCCTCCGCGGCTGGGACGCGTGGGCCGCGCGCTACGCGGCGCCCGAGTACGAATACGAGGTCCGCGGCAAGAAGGTCTGTGTCGAGGCCCAGCGAAAGACCCTCTCCGAGCTGACCGTGCCCAAGGTGGCACTGCCACGCTTCCGCGGTGCCGGAGATCGCCTGTACTGGCGACTCACGGAGAACGTGCCGGGCGAGTTCCCGTAC
The DNA here is from genome assembly GCA_019694315.1 of Sandaracinaceae bacterium. Taxonomy (GTDB): domain Bacteria; phylum Myxococcota_A; class Polyangia; order Polyangiales; family Sandaracinaceae; genus JAFLCL01. Next base: position 5,782 of record JAIBCE010000273.1, on the reverse strand, counting down.
ACGGCGGGCACCTTCCCGTTCAAGCGCACGGGCGAGGACCCCACGCGCATGTTCGCGGGCGAGGGCCCGAGCGAGCGCACGAACCAGCGTTTCCATCTCCTGGCCGCCGGACAGCCCGCCGCCCGCCTCTCCACGGCCTTCGACTCGATCACCCTCTATGGCGAAGACCCCGACGAGCGCCCCGACATCTTCGGCAAGATCGGTGAGAGCGGCGTCTCCATCTTCACCGTGGAAGAGGCCGAGCAGCTCTATGCCGGCTTCGATCTCTGCCACCCGTCGACCAGCGTCTCGATGACGATCAACGGGCCTGCGCCGACGGTGCTGGCCTTCTACGTCAACACGGCGATTCGCCAGCAGGCGCGGCGCTTCCTCCGCGAGCAGGGCCGACTGGCCATCTCGAAGGAGCAAGAGCTCCAGCCCGATCGCCTCCGCGGCGCCCGCTGGGACGACGTGAAGGCGCTCCTCTCCGACGGCGAGCTCGCCGCGATCCGCGACAAGACCCTCAAGCAGGTCCGTGGCACCGTGCAGGCCGACATCCTCAAGGAGGATCAGGGCCAGAACACCTGCATCTTCTCGACCGAATTCGCGCTCCGCGCGATGGGCGACGTCCAGCAGCTCTTCATCGACGAGGACGTGCGCAACTTCTATTCGGTCTCGATCAGCGGCTATCACATCGCCGAGGCCGGCGCGAATCCCATCCACCAGCTGGCCTATACGCTCGCCAACGGCTTCACGTACGTCGAGTACTACCGCTCTCGCGGCATGGACGTGAACGCGTTCGCGCCCAACCTCTCGTACTTCTTCTCGAATGGCATGGACCCCGAGTACACGGTGATCGGCCGTGTCTCGCGCCGCATCTGGTCGGTGGCGATGAAGCGCCTCTATGGCGCCGACGCCCGCTCGCAGATGCTCAAGTATCACATCCAGACGAGCGGCCGGTCTCTGCACGCGATGGAGATCCAGTTCAACGACATCCGCACCACGCTGCAGGCGCTCCTGGCGACGTACGACAACGCGCAGAGCCTCCACACGAACGCGTACGACGAGGCGATCACGACGCCCACCGAGGAGAGCGTGCGGCGCGCGCTCGCCATCCAGCAGATCATCAACAAGGAATTCGGCATGGTGTTCAACGAGAACGCCACGCAGGGGAGCTTCCTCGTGGAGCAGCTCACGGACCTCGTCGAGGAGGCCGTGCTCGCAGAGTTCGATCGTCTGACCGAGCGCGGCGGTGTGCTGGGCGCGATGGAGCGCCAGTACCAGCGCGGTCAGATCCAGGACGACTCGATGAAGTACGAGCACCTCAAGCACACGGGCGCGCTGCCGATCGTCGGCGTGAACACCTTCCTCGCGAAGAACGCTGGCGAGGCCTCGATCCCGCGCGAGATCGAGATCCGCCGCGCCAGCTACGAGGAGAAGACCGACTGCATCCGGCGCCTCCGCGCGTTCCAGGCGGCCCACGCGGCCGAGGCGCCTGCCGCGCTCGCGCGCCTCAAGGAGGTCGCGCTCTCCGGAGAGAACCTCTTCGCCGAGCTCGTGCGCGCCACCGAGTCGTGCTCTCTCGGCCAGATCACGCGCGCGCTCTACGAGGTGGGCGGCCAGTACCGCCGGAACCTCTGATGGCCTCTGCGCTCTCGAAGATCCGCTCGCTCGGGCGTCCGTTCTGGATGCTCTGCACCATGGAGATGTGGGAGCGGCTCGCCTACTACGGCCTGCGCGTGGTCGTGGGCGTCTACATCGCGCAGGCCGACGTGCCGGGAGGCCTCCACTGGACGCAGGCCGATCGCGCCCAGATCTTCTTCTGGTGGTCCATCTTCCAGTCGGTGCTGCCCACCTTCACCGGCGGCATCGCGGATCGGTACGGCTACAAGCGGACGATCTTCGTCTCCATCACGCTCAAGCTCGCCGGCTATCTCGTGATGGGCACGCAGCGCGAGTACTGGCCGTTCTTCGCTGGAGCCCTGTTGCTGGCCACGGGAACTGCCCTGTTCAAGCCGGGAATCCAGGGCTCGCTCGCGCACAACCTGAAGAAGGAAGACGGCAGTCTGGGCTGGGGCATCTTCTACTGGCTCGTGAACGTGGGCGCGATGATCGGCCCGCCGTTCGCCGGCTGGCTGCGCGGCGAGAACGCATGGCCGTGGGTCTTCTACGGCTGCGCGGCCATCGTCTCGCTCAACTACGGCATGCTCTTCACCTACGAAGAGCCCCAGAGCGGCTACGACACGACCAAGCGCTTCGGCGCGGTGATGGCCGACACGCTCAAGAACTTCTTCGAGCCGCGTCTCCTCGCGTTCCTCGCGATCATGACGGGCTTCTGGCTGATGATGTACCAGCTCTGGGATTTCCATCCGTTCTTCATCACGGACTGGGTGGACTCCCGCGCTGTCGCCGACACGCTCTCGATCCCCGACTCGTGGCTCGAGCCCGGCTCGCTCCGTGGGCGCCAGATCGGTCAAGAGCACATCCTCAACCTCAACGCCGCGCTCATCGTGCTCTTCGTGGTGCCGCTCTCGTGGGCCGTGCAGAAGATGAAGACGCTCCAGGCGATGCTGGGCGGCATGGTGATGGCCACCGCGGGCATCCTGGTGTCCGGCCTCACCTCGAGTGGCTGGGTGCTCCTCGCGGGCGTGCTCTGCTTCAGCCTGGGCGAGATGCTCACGGGCCCGAAGAAGACCGAATACCTGGGCGCCATCGCGCCTCCGGGCAAGAAGGGCCTCTATCTCGGCTACGTGAACATCCCCGTAGGCGTCGGGCAGGCGCTCGGCGCGCAGCTCTCGGCGTGGCTCTACGCGCACTGGGGAGAGAAGGCGATGCTCGCCCAGCGCTACCTCGCCGAGCACCCCGACGTGCTCGGACGCGACGTGCGCTGGGACGGCGACGTCGCGACCCTCGAGGCCGCCACGGGGGTCTCGCGCGAGACCGCGATGACGACCCTCTGCGAGCGCGCACACCTCGACGCGCAGGCCGCCACCGAGCTGCTCTGGAGTACCTACGATCCGTGGGTCGTGTGGCTCCCGATCGCAGGCATCGGCCTCGTCTCGGTGCTCGCGCTCGTGGCCTTCAACCGCGCGGCCTCTCGCTGGTCGGACATGAACCCGTGAGCCCCGTGAGCCCCGTGAGCCCTGGATGAGCGCGCCGCAAGACAGCCTCGATCACGCCCACTTCATGCGCCTCGCGATGCGGGAGGCCGAAAAGGCGCGCGGCGGCACCGGCGACAACCCGTGGGTCGGCTGCGTCATCGTCGATGCCCACGGCGCGATCCTCGGGCGCGGGCACACGCACGGTCCGGGCGAGGATCACGCCGAGATCGACGCCGCCCGCGAGGCCGCTGCCGAGGGACGCTCGATCGAGGGCGCCACGCTCTACAGCACGCTCGAGCCGTGCGCGTTCCACGGCCGCACGCCGGCGTGCGCACACGCGATCGTCGCGAGGAAGATCGCGCGCGTGGTGATCGCGCTGCGCGACCCGCACCCACGGGTCGATGGGGCCGGCGTACGCATCCTCCGCGAGGGCGGTGTCGACGTGGTCGAGGCCGTGCTCGAGGACGACGTACGCCGACAGCTCGCGGCGTGGATCCTCGTGCAGCACCCCCACGAGGCACACGCGTGGGCGAAGGGAAGCGGGCTCGCAGACGAGGCGCTCGATGCGGCATGGCTCGAGCGCTACGGCGGCCCTCGACCTCGCTGAGCGCGCCGGCGCCGTCCACGAAACCTCCACTTGCCGCGCGCGCCTGCGCATCGCCAGGATCGTGCGATGCGCGCCTCGCCCTGGTCCCTGCTCGCCACCGGCCTCGTCGGCATGCTCCTCGGGAGCCTCACCGTCGCTCCCCCGCCGCACGTCCATGCGCAGGCGCAGCAGCTCCCCTCCACGTTGCCTGGCGCGTGGCGCTATCCGCACCCCGACGCGCACGGCCTCGCGATCGTGCGTGCGGCCGTGGAGCCTGCGATCCGGGCGCTCCCTTCGATGTTCCAGGGCCTCGCGCGCGAGCGCCTCGCCCAGCGCACGCGCATGGCCACGCGCATCGAGATCGGCAACGCGCACGAGAGCGTCCAGGTCTCGAGCCACGGGGAGCGAGACCTCTCGATCGACATGCCGCTCGGTGCGACGCCTCGCACCATCCGCGCCCCCGAAGGACACGAGGTGCAGGCCTCGCATCGCTTGAGCGGCGGCTGGCTCGAGCAGGTGTTCACGGGGCCCAACGGGGATCTCCGCATCCTCTACTCCACGGAGCCCGACGGCCGGACGCTCCACGTGGACACCTCGATCACGAGCGAGCGCCTCGCGCAGCCCATCCGCTATCGCCTCGACTACGTGCGCGTGGAGCCCTGAGCCTGCGCAGCACCCGACCAGAGCGCGAGTTGAACGGGACGGGCGATGCCCGAGGGTGACACGCTCCATCGCATCGCCCTTCGCATGCAGCCCCTCGTCGGAGGGCTCGTCGAGGCGCTGAGCCTGCCGCGAGGCACGCAGCCCACCGCGCACCTCGTCGGCAAGCGCATCGTGTCCATCGAGGCGCGCGGCAAGAACCTCCTCGTCACGTTCGAGGGTCGCTGGGTGCTCCACACGCACCTCCGCATGAACGGCGCGTGGCGCCTCCGTGCGCGCGACGATCGCCCTCTCTCTTCGAGGTTTCCGCGCGGCACGGTCGTCCACCTCGCCACCGCGACGCACGAGGCGCTGTGCACGAACGCGCCCACCGTGGTGCTCGCGCGTGCGGGCTCGCTGCGCTTCGATCCCCTCGCGAGCCTCGGCCCCGATCTGCTCGCCGACGAGGTCGATCTCGACGCGATGGTGCGCCGCCTCCGCGCCGCGGACGAGACGCCGATCGGCCTGGCGGTGATGGATCAACGTCTCGTCGCGGGCATCGGCAACGTGTGGAAGAGCGAGGGTCTCTTCGCGCGCGGGCTCGACCCATTCGCCCCGGTGGCGCGCTTCGCCGACGACGAGCTCCGCGCGCTGCTCGCGCACCTCCACATGGCGATGCAGGCCAACGTGGACGGCCGCGCGCATCGCCGCGCGCTCGTGCCCGCGAGGGGCGGACCGCGCATCACGCGGCTCTCGGTCGGCGGCGCGCGCGAAGGTCACGCGGTCTACGAGCGCGCCGGGGCCCCGTGCCTCGCGTGCGGGACGCGCGTGGAGCGACGCAAGCAGGGCACGCGCAGCACCTACGTGTGTCCGCGCTGCCAGCCCGCGCGGTCGCCGACGCCCGGCAGCGCGGCATGATCGAGGTCTGTCGCGCGCAATGATTCCCGCGTCATGATCGACCCATGTCCAGCGCCCCCGACCTCGCGCTCCGCGCCCAGCTCCTCACCCGCCCGCTCTCCATCGAGCAGGTGAGCGCGCTCGTCGCGCATCCGGGGGCGGGCGCGATCGATCTCTTCGTGGGCGTCGTGCGCGACCACGCCGAGGGGCGCGCCGTGAGCTCGCTCGAGTACTCCGCCTACGAGTCGATGGCGCAGAAGGAGATCGCGCGGATCATCGACGAGGTGGAGCAGAAGGTGCCGGGCGCGCGCTGCGCGGTGCACCACCGCATCGGCCTGCTCGCGGTGGGCGAGCTCGCGATCGTCTGCGCCGCGAGCACGCCGCATCGTGCCGAGTCGTTCGCCGCGTGCCGCGCGCTCATCGAAGAGGTGAAGCACCGCGTGCCCATCTGGAAGCGCGAGCGAGGCCCCGACGGCGAGGCCTGGGTGGGCTGGGTCGATGCGCGCTGTGGCCTCGTCGGACACGGACACGGCGACGATCACGAGGGCGGTCGCGCGCACGAGCACGACCACGGGCACGC
>JAIBCE010000272.1 GCA_019694315.1 Sandaracinaceae bacterium | reverse complement strand
CGGACCTCCACGGCGAGCTGCTCGCGAGAGAGGATCGAGCCGTCGATCGTGCTCGATCCGCCGGCCGCGAGAAGGACCGGTGTGGCCACCTCCCAGCTCGTGCTCACCACGCGGAGCGGGCGATCGCGCGGCGGCGGGGTGGGCGGCGCGGTCGTGCCCTCGTCCGAGGGCGTCGGCTCGGCGCCTTGTCCGGAGGGCGTCTCCGCGGTGCCTGTCTCGGTCGTCGCGGGAGCCGCCTCGGTCGATCCCGACTCCGTCGCGGGCTCGGTGCCCGTCGCGGACGTGGCCGATCCGCTCTCGGTCGCGGGCTCGGAGCCATGCTCGTCGACCTCGGAGGTGCCCTCGCTCGCCTCGCCGCCGCTCGCGGAACCGTCCGTGGGGGCTCCATCGTCGGAGCCCTCGGCGCTCGCGTCCTCGGGCCCAGCGCCCGGCAGGGCCACGTGGCGATGGACCACGAAGCCGACGAGCGTCGCGAGCAAGAGCACGAGCAGCACCGACACGCCGATGCGCCTCATCACCAGTGCCCTCCTCGCCCGCTCGGGGTCGGCGCACCGAAGGCGCGTCGATCGGGGTACTCGTCGCGCACGATGGCGCGCAGCACGTTCACGGGCACGGCCAGGTTGAGGTTCTGGCCATAGCCGAGGCCGATCACGGCCGTGGTCACGCCGATCACCTCGCCGCGTCGGTCGAACACGGGACCGCCCGAATTCCCAGGGGATACGGGCGCGGTCATCTGGATCATGTTGTGCGACTCGATCCGTCGTCGCGCCGACACCAGGCCATCGCTCAGCGTGTGCTCGAGGCCGAGCGGGTTCCCGATGACGACCGCGCGCTCGCCGACCTCGACGCGATCGCTGTCGCCGAGGCGCACGGCATGGAGCACGTGGGTCGTCACGATCTGGAGGAGCGCGAGGTCGTCGGCGGCGTCGTCCACGAGGAGCTCGACGCTGTCTGCGTACGAACCATCGAGGAGCTTGACCCGCACGTTGCGCGCGCCGTCGATCACGTGGTGGTTGGTGGCGACGACGCCGCGCGCGTCGAGGACGAAGCCCGTGCCGCCGCTCCGGCCCGTCGCGCCCTCGCGCCCCGCGGTCGTCTCGACCTCGAGGCTGACGACCGCGTCCGCGTAGCTTCGGAAGATCTCGGCGGGGCTCATCTCGGCGCTGGCGCTCGCCGCGTCGGTGCCCGCGTCCGGCTCGCTCGCGGCGTCGAGGTCCGCGTCCAGATCGGCGTCGAGAACGGCGTCGAGAACGGCGTCGTGCGCGCCGTCGTCCACGGCCGCGTCGTCGTCCGCCGGGGGCTCGCCGAGCCCCGCGTCGTCGTGCACGCCGGCGTCGTCGTCGCGAGGCTCGGGGCTGGCCGTCGGCTCGGCCGCTGGCTCCGGCGCCGCCGAGCCCGTGAGGAAGTCGGCCACCGTGACGGCGAGGCCGGGGCCCACGGCGCGCTCGGTCCACGCGTGGAGCGGCTCGTGCACGAGGAACGCGAGCGGGCCCATCACGAGCGTCGCGCCCCCGAGCCACACGAGCGCGATCACATCGGTCGCGATGCCGTTGCCCTTGCGCGGATCGTCCTCGGGCAAGAGGCGATCGGCGAGAAGGAGCGTGGGGAGCACGGTGATCACCGCCGCCACGCCGAGGGCGACCCACGGGCTCTCGATCAGCAGGCCGAGCCACGAGCCGATGGCGATCGTGAGGAGCGGCAGGCCCACGCCCATCGACACGAAGCGCAAGACGAGGTGGACCGGGCTCTCCTTGGCCTTGTCACCGCTCGGGGCGCTGCTCGGCGAGGGGCTCGCGGGGGACGGGCGGCGTGGGGCTGGAGGGCGTTCGGACATGTCGCGTGGTGGGCGGACGGCTCTCGGAGAGCGTTTTCGCGGGCGAAACCGCGCGCGCCCTGACGTACCATGGCGGCGCGGTCTGCGGAACGAGCCGAGGCGCCTCCGCATTCCGTCCGGGTCCCAAGGTCCGTTTGCGGCGGAGGTCCAAGGCGCGATGTCGGGCGCGGTCCCCTGGCTGGCGAGGCGCGAGATGCATGCGCGCGGCACGACGCCGCGCGGCATCCCGATGCGCGTCGCCGTGTCGGTGTGGGTCGCGGCCTTCGCGCTGGTGGGCGGGTCGCTGGTCTTGCTCGGCGTCGAGGGGCGCGTGCAGGCGGAGGGCGCGCCCGGCCTCCCCACCGTGCCCACGCTCACGGCCACGCACGTCGCACGCACCACGCTGCCCGATGGCCGCGACGAAGCGGGAACCCTCACGATCTCGGGCGATCGCATCCGCGCGGCGCTGCCGGTGCGCCACGAGGCGTCGCTCTACGGCTGGGGCACGGTGCGCCTCGCGGCCGACCCGCTCGAGGACGAGGTCTTCGTGCGGACCATCGTCGATGCGCCCACCGAGCGGCGACGCTGGAGCGCGCAGTGCGACGTCGTCTTGCACGTGGACGAGCGCGAGGTGCGGGTGCGCGCGGAGTCCGTGGGGACGCGCATGAAGAGCGGCGTGTTCTACGACGCGCTCCGCTTCGAGCTGGGCATCGACACGGTGCGAGCACTGGCGCGCGCGCGCGAGGTCTCGGGCAGCGTGTGCGGAGATCCGCTCGTGCTCTCGCCCGCGCAGCGCGCGACGCTCGAGCGCTTCGTGGAGGGCTTCGACGCGATGGCGCTGCCGCCCGCGGTGCCGCCCATCGAGACCGAGATCGAGATCATGCCGACCGATCCCGACGAGGTGCTCGACGATGCGGACACCTACCTCGAGCCGGCGTGATCACACCCCACGGCCGCGCTATCCATCGCGCGTGTCAGTGCGCTTCTCTCTGCCGCCGGTGATCGTGCTCGCGACGTGGGCGTCGCTCGCGACCGGCTGCGGCTCGCGCGCGGTGGACGCGACGCCGGTAGGCGCGGTGCGCGCGTTCGTCGAGGCGATGCAGCGAGACGACGCGCCGCACGCGCGGGAGGAGGCGTATCGCCTGCTTTGTCCCGCGGCGCAGATCGCGCTCGCGGAGCGTGCGCGCGAGTCGGCCGCGCTCGGGGGGCGCACCTTCGAGCCCTGGGAGATGATCGTCGAGGATCGCGCCCTCGTGCTCCATCCACCGCGACGCTCGGGGGCCTACCGCGAGCGCGCGATCGAGGGCGAGAGCGAGCGCGTGTTCGTCGACGTGATCGACGACCAGGGACAGGCCCGCACGCTCGAGGCCTCGCGGGTCGAGGGCAGCTGGTGCGTGGAGCTCGCGGTGCCCGAGCCCGAGCCGGGGTGACGAGAGACAGAATCTCCGACTTCGAATCGGGCCGCGGCTCTCGAGTCGATGGCTTCTCGGTCTCTGGATGCTGGGATGAATCACGGTTCACCCGTGGGGCGCGCGTGCTACGCCTCGGGTCCGAGGTGTTCCGATGACCGACGTCGTGATCGCAGAGGCAGTTCGTTCGGCCGTGGGCCGTGGGCACAAGGGCTCGCTCGCGCAGCGTCGCCCGGACGAGTTCGCCGCCGAGGTGGTGGCGGGGCTCATGGCGCGCGTGCCGCAGGTCGCGGCCAAGGACGTCGAGGACGTGATCCTCGGCTGCGCGATGCCGGAGGGGGAGCAGGGCCTGAACATCGCGCGCGTCGTGGGGATGCTCGCGGGCCTGCCGGAGGAGACCGCGGCGCTCACGATCAACCGCTTCTGCTCGAGCGGCCTGCAGGCGATCGCGCTCGCGGCGGGTGAGATCCTCACGGGCGGCGCGGACGTGGTGGTCGCGGGCGGCGTGGAGTCGATGAGCATGGTGCCGATGACGGGCAACAAGCTCTCGGCCTCGCCCGAGGCGATGGCCAAGGTCGCTGCCGTGTACACGCCGATGGGCATCACGGCCGAGAACGTCGCGAAGAAGTTCGGCGTCTCGCGCACGGAGCAAGACGAGTTCGCGCTCGCCTCGCAGCTCAAGGCGTCGGCGGCGATCAAGGAGGGCAAGTTCAAGGACGAGATCGTGACCGTGCACGGTGTGCGGTACGATGGCCAGAACCGCATGCTCTTCGACTTCGCGGTCGACGAGATGCCGCGTCCGGATACGACGCTCGAGGGCCTCGCCGCGCTGCGCCCCGTGTTCGCGAAGGACGGCTCGGTCACGGCCGGCAACAGCTCGCCGATCAGCGACGGCGCGGCCGCGGCGCTCGTCATGAGCAAGGCCAAGGCCGATGCGCTCGGCGTCAAGCCGCTCGGCTACTTCCGCCACTTCGTGTCGGTGGGCGTCGACCCGTCGATCATGGGCATCGGCCCCGTGCCCGCGGTGCGCAAGCTCCTCCAGAAGACCGGCCTCAAGCTCGACCAGATCGACGTGGTCGAGATGAACGAGGCCTTCGCGAGCCAGGCGAGCTACTGCAAGAAGGAGCTCGGCCTCACCGACAAGCAGCTCAACGTGAACGGCGGCGCGATCGCCCTCGGTCACCCGCTCGGCTGCACCGGCGCCAAGCTCACCGCGACCGCGCTCTACGAGCTCAAGCGTCGCGGCGGCCGCTACGCGATCGTCACGATGTGCATCGGCGGCGGCATGGGCGCGGCGGGCCTGTTCGAGAGGGCGTGACTCGAGCGCGCGTGAGGGTCGATCGGGCGAGGGTCCATCCCGCGCGAGCGGGTGGGCCAAGAGGCAGGCTGGGTCGCGTATCCTAGGCGTCGTGGCTGCTACGCTCGATCGGCGTCGTCTCTTCTCGCGGCTCGCGCTCGGGCTCGGCGTGGCGTCGCTCGGCGTGGCGGCGATCGCGCTCGCGCAAGAGCTCGTGCTGCACGAGATGGTCCCCGATCTCGGCGCGGACGAGGGCTCTGCGCTCGTGTCGAGCCGGGGCGCGGAGCCTGCGGCGATCGTGTACGGCGGTGAGATCCTCCGAGCGCCCACGGACACGGCCCTCCAGCGCGACGAGCGCCCGATGCAGCCCACGTCGGGCTCGAGCAGCGCGCAGGATCTCGGGCTGCGCTCCGCGTCGTTCCATCCCGACCGCGTGACGGCCCTGCACGGCGCGGTGCCGTACTTCGAGGTGTTCACGCCCGCGATCACGCCCTACAAGCGGGTCACGTCGCTCGACGGAGTCGCGCTCTCGGACAACGGCGTGCCGTATCTCGTGGTCGCTCACGCGGCGCGCGAGCGCGTGGAGGTCGTGGGGCCGGGTGCTCAGCCTCCCGATGGGCGCGAGCGCGATCGCTTCTGGGGCTCGGTCGTCCTCGACTTCTCCACGGGCCGCGAGGTGCCGCTGCCCTCGGTGTCGCCCGAGTCGCGCCTGCTCTCCTTTCGCACCGAGCCCGCCACCGCGATGCACGTGGAGCGCGACGGCGCTGGCAATTTCGTCGCCGTGCTCGACGCGGGGGCGGCGGCCACCGAGGTTCGCGCCATCTTCCTCACGGACGCCCCGCGTTCCTTCTTCGGGTTCGAGGACGGTCAGGCCTTTCCGGAGGTGCGCGCCGACGCGCTGGGTGACGAGGTGGCGCCGCTTGCAGCGAGCGCGCAGCGTGACGCCGAGACCTTCGCGCGCGAGCTCGGCCTCTCTCGCGACATGCCCTTCGGCGACGCGCTCTCCATCCTCGTGCGTCACTTCCGCTCGTTCGAGGAGAGCGAGGAGCCTCCGCCGAACACCGGCAACGTCTTCCTCGATCTCGCGCGCGGGATGCGCGGCGTGTGTCGCCATCGTGCGTACGCCTTCGTGGTCACTGCGGGCGCGATCGGCATCTCGTCGCGCTTCGTGAGCAACGAGGCGCACGCGTGGGTGGAGGTGCACCTGCCCGAGCATGGGGGATGGCTCCGCGTCGACCTCGGTGGCTCGGCACAGGGCCTGTCGCCGCGCAACACCGACTCGGGCCCCACGTACCAGCCCCACCTCGACGATCCGCTGCCGCGTCCACCGGAGTACGAGCGCGCGATCGCGAGCGCACGTGGCACGAGCTTGCCTGGCGCGCCGGACGATGGCGCGAGCGGGACGAGCGGAGAGAACGGCGGCGGCGGCGGTGGCAGCGGCACGGGGCCGGGCGCTGGCGGCGCGGGCGCCACGACCGATCCTGCGCAGCCCCTCGACGATCCGGGCGGAGCGCCGGGCCCTGCGCTCGGGCCGCTGGGCGCGAGCGCGCCTCGCGTGCCCCTCTCGCTCACGATCGATCACGCCTCGAGCGCCGTGTTCCGTGGGCAGAGCGTCGAGGTCGGTGGCTCGGCGAGCAGCGCAGAGGGGGTCGCGTCCGGGCTCCGCGTGGAGGTGTTGCTCCGCGATCGCGATGGCTCCGAGCGCCTGCTCGGCGTGACGGTGACCGACGCGCAAGGCCACTATCACGGGAGCTTCGGCGTGCCGCCCGACACGGCGGTCGGCGAGCACACGATCGTCGCGCGATCGCCGGGCGACGCTCACCTCCTCGCGGCGACGGCCGAGTGAGCGACAGGCGCCGCGCACGAGACATGGGCGTCGGACCGCCGCGCACGAGACATGCGCGTGTATGCTGGTCTTCCCATGGGACCTCTGCTGCGCCTCGGGCTCGCGTCGATCGTGTCGAGCGTGGTGGGCTCGTCGGGCTGCTGCTTCGGGGGGGCGGCGCCCGTGTCTCCTGCGCCGCTCGCGCCGCCCGCTCCCCTCGCGCCCATCGCGCCGTCGTCTCCGCTCGCGCCTCTCGACGTCGACGCGAACGATCTCGCCGCGCACTGCTCGGGCGCGGCGTGCCCGCTCCTCACGGAGCTCGCGAGCGCGGCCGCGATGGGACCGTGTCCTCTGGCGCCCAGCGTGTGGCTCGGCGAGATCCATCCGCTCGGCGACGGAGGCCCCGATCGCGCCGTCCCCTATTTCCTCCAGGTGCGGCCCGCACCGAGCGGAGGCTGCGAGGCGTGTGCGCGCGTGCTCGTGGCGCAGGCGCGCGACGAGGAAGCCGACGTCGCGCGCGTGCTCGCCGCGCTGCGTGCAGGGCAGCCGCTCCCCGCCAGCGGCGCGGTGGACTACGTGCGCACGGTGGCGCCCACACGCGGCTATCACGTGCTCGAGGCCACGAGCGGCGTCTCGAGCGTCATCACTACCGAGCACCAGTTCCTGCGCCGCTCGGGGCAGCGACTGCTCGTCGTCGAGGTCGGAGTCGGCGCGCTCGTCGAGTACCCCGAGGCTGCGCTCGTGGCGCCGATGATCGTGGGCGAGCTCTGGCCCCTGCCGTGATCGAGTCGCGCGCGTGAGAGACAGAGCCATCCGACGGCTCGCGCGGCTCGGCGTGCTCCTCGCGGTGCTCGTCGTGCTCGGTGCCGTGTGCGTCTCCGACGCGCGCGCGCAGGACGCGGGCACCGACACGTTCGTGCGGGTGGACGGCGACCACTTCGTGCTCGAGGGCGCCCCGTTTCGCTTCGTCGGTGCCAACGTCGCGATCATGCATGGCCCGAGGCACCGCGCGGCCGTGGAGGCCACGCTCGACGCGGCGCGAGCGGACGGGCTCTCGGTCGTGCGCGTTTGGGCCCTCGGCGAGCAGCCCGCCGACGCGGAGCCCTGGGCCCGTGACTACGCGTTCCGCATCGGCCCCGAGGGCTGGGTCGAGGAGAGCTTCGTGCACCTCGATCACGTGCTCGCTGCGGCGCGTGCGCGCGGCCTGCGCGTCATCGTCGTGCTCGGCAACCGCTGGGCCGACTACGGTGGCGTGCCGCAGTACCTCGCCTGGGCCGGCGCGAGCACGCCGAGGGATCCGGCGGGCGCGCCCTCGATCCTCGCGTTACCCACGTTTCTGGGCGATCCCGCGATCCGCGCCCAGTACCGCGCCCACCTCGAGCGCGTCGTGTCGCGCGTCAACTCGGTGACCGGCGTCGCGTATCGCGACGACCCGACGCTCTTCGCGTGGGAGCTCGTGAACGAGATCGATGCGCCTCCGAGATCGCGTTCGCTGCTCCTCGCGTGGGTGCGCGAGATGTCGGCCGCGGTGCGCGCGATCGATCCCCATCACCTCGTGGGCGCGGGGCACATCGGCTACGTGACGCGCGCGCAGCGGGAGACTTGGCTCGCAGTGCACCGCCTGCCCGAGATCGACTACGCGGACGCGCACGCCTACCCGACCAGCTACGAGCGCGTGCGGACGCTCGGCGAGCTCGACGACTTCGTCGACGATCCCGTGCAGCTCGCGCACCACGTGCTCCACAAGCCCTTCGTCTGGGGCGAGGTCGGCTTCTCCACGCGCCGCCGCGTGCACGCGGGCCTCCGACGTGCGCGCTGGTGGGAGCGCTTCTTCGCGCGATCGAGCGACGATCGCGTCGATGGCGCCCTCGCGTGGATCTACGCGACCAGCACCGAGCGCCCTCACGACCACGGCCTCGATGTGGACGGCCCCGACGTCGAGCGCACCACGGACGTGCGGCGCGTGCTCGCGCGCTTCGCGAGGCGCTGGCGCGCGGTCGACGCGCGCGTGTCGAACCCACGGCTGTCGGAGGCGCAGGGAGAGGCGCCGCTCTGGGACACGATGCGGATCTGGCGGGGACGGGCGCGCCCCATCCACGCCGAGCGCGAGGCTGTGCCCGATCCCGCCCGCGTCGCCCGCGTGTGGCGGATCGATCCACGACACTTCGTGCGCGCGCGGGCCGAGTGGGCGGGGCGATGGGACGACGCACCGATCCCGCACGTGTATGCGTCGGGCGCGATGGAGCTGCACTACGGCCTCGTCGCGCCTCGTCTCGGTGCGCGGCGCCCCGCGCGGCTCGTGCTGCGCGCGCGTGCGTCGTCGGAGCTGCCAGGCCGTGGGGAGGGGCGTACCGACGAGGACGGCTCCGAGCTCGTCGTGCTCCTCGATGGTGTCGAGCTCGGTCGCACCGCGGTCGTGGCCGATGATGGCGTGGGCGCGTGGATCGAGGTCGCGACCGAGGAGCCCGCGCTCCTCCAGCGCCTCACGCGGCCGGGGTCTCACGAGCTCACGCTGCGCGTGCCCGAGGGCGAGCGCGCGAACGGGCTCTGCGTGTACGGGGCTGCGAGCGAAGGCGCGGCGATCCCGGGGGATACGGGCCCGATCTCGGTCCGCCTCGAGCTCGAGTGAGCCTCAGCGGAACGGATCGATCCCCTCGACGAGGGAGTCTGCGTGTCGACCGTCGGTGACGAGGACGGTCTCGCCTGCGCGCACGCTGAGCTTGCGCGCGAGCAGGCGCGCCTGGACGGGGGCGTCCCACGGCGCCCGGGTCGCGACCTGGTGCGTGAAACCGAGGTTCACGTTGATGCCGGGAGACAGCTCGTCTTGCGCGTACACGCCGATCTCGGAGCGCACGAGGTAGTTCGTGGGAAAGACGATCGTGCCCACGCGACCCGCGTGGTGGTGTGAGTCGAGGAAGGTCTCGAGCTGCGCGAGCGCGCTCGCGTCGTCGGAGCGTCGGTCGCGCACACGACCTCCTTCGAAGACCAGCGTCACGGGAGCGCGCCGCGTGGCCAGACGCTGGCCGCTCAGCGCGAGGCCTCGATCGGCGACGAACACGCCGCGCACGTCGCCGGGATGGAAGTAGACGAAGCCCGCGGGCACGTTCTCGGAGCTGCCGGCTTCGGGCCGTCCGGCGCCGATCACGACCGGCAGCGTGGGCGCGAGCGCGATCTCGAGCGCCGTGCCCGCGCTCGAGGTCACGGTGAGCCGCGAGGCGCGGGCGAGCACGGCCGCGACCCTCGCGCCTACCAGCGCGAGTCGATCGGGCTCGGCGCGAGCGCTCTGGCCGAGCACCCGAGCGTCGACGCCGCCCAGGTGCAGGTGGCGTGTCTTGGCGCGCGCCGCTTCCTCTCGCACCGTGTACGAGAGGCTCATGGGCATCGTCTCGTGGCCGAGGAGGAGGCTCGCCGCGGCTCCGTCGAGCGCTCGTCGGATCGGGCTTGCGGTGCTCGGCGCGACCGAGACACGGGCCTCGAGGTCCACGCGAGAGACGCGGCCGCCGGCGCGCTCGATGGCCGCCGCGAAGTCATCGGCCAGCTCCGACAGGCGGAAGACGAGGAGGGCCACGCGCTCGCCCGCGCTCACGCGGAGGCAGCGCCGGACGACGTTCTCGATGCCGCGTTCGGCGGCCGGGTCGACGCTCATCGGCCGCTCCTCATCCGCTCCTCATCCGGTGCAGGATTCGCTGCATCGTCGCTCTGCGCAATCGTGCTACCCCTCGCGCGCCCGCGCCCCGTCCGCGCGTGCGCACGAGAAGAAGAGAGGCCCCGTCATGTCGCGCATCTACCGCTCGCTTCCTCCGTCTGGCACCCGCATCGGTCTCGCGTTCTCCGGCGGCCTGGACACGCGCTGTGCCGTGGCGTGGATGTCGCGTCAGGGCCTGGACGTGTACTGCTACACGGCCGATCTCGCGCAGCCCGACGAGAAGGATCCGGCCGAGATCCCGCCGATCGCGATGGAGCACGGGGCCAAGACGGCGCGCCTGCTCGACTGCCGGGAGGCGATGGTTCGCGAGGGCCTCATCGCCATCCAGTGCGGCGCGTTCCACCTCGCGGTGGGCGGCAAGAAGTACTTCAACACCACGCCGCTCGGCCGGGCGGTCACCACGACCGCGATCGTGCGCGCGATGAAGCACGACGGCGTGCACGTCTTCGGCGACGGCTCGACGCACAAGGGCAACGACATCCAGCGCTTCTACCGCTACGGCATCCTCGTCGACCCCGATCTGCACATCTACAAGCCGTGGCTCGATCAGAAGTTCGTGACCGCGTTCGGCGGCCGCAAGGAGATGAGCGAGTACCTCGCGAGCGTGTCGCTGCCCTACAAGATGGGCACCGAGAAGGCGTACTCGACGGACGCGAACGTGCTCGGCGCCACGCACGAGGCCAAGGACCTCGAGCGGCTCGACGTCGGCATGAAGATCGTCGAGCCGATCATGGGCGTCGCGCACTGGAAGAAGGACGTCGCGATCGAGCCGGAGATCGTCGAGATCGAGTTCAGCGAGGGCGTGCCGGTGCGCCTCAACGGGCAGTCGTTCGCGTCGGTGTTCGAGCTCTTCCTCGAGTGCAACAAGATCGGTGGTCGCCACGGCCTGGGCATGAGCA
>JAIBCE010000271.1 GCA_019694315.1 Sandaracinaceae bacterium | reverse complement strand
TCGCCGCCCGCTCGCAGCTCGGTCGCGCGGATCGCGCTGATCTCGTGCTCGCCGTGGCCCTCATCGGCGACGTGCTCGGCATCTTCTTCGTGTCGCTCGTCACCGGCGGAACCGACGCGCCGACCCTCGCGTTCCTGCCGGCGTTCGCCGTCGGCGCTGGCCTCCTCTCGAGCTCCCAGCGGGCCGCGATCTGGGCCGTGGCAGCCGTCGTCGTCGTGAGCCTCCTCGCGATCGGCGAAGAGCTCGGCCTCGTCCACACGCTCTACCCGCCGCTCCCCCACGAGTGGACGATCGACATCGTCGCGTCCACGACTGGGGCGCTCCTCGTCGGCTGGCGTGGACACCTCCTCGCCACGCATCTCGCCGACGAGAGCCGCTCGCGCGCCGAGGCCGCCGAGGCGCTCGCGAAGAGCCTCGCCGAGGCACGCGCGCGCGCCGAGCAACTCGTCGAGCGACGCGCGGCATTCCTCGCGAACGTGAGCCACGAGCTCCGCACGCCGCTCGGCGCGGTGGTGGGCCTCACCCGCGTGCTCGAGGACAGTCCGCACACCCCCGAGCAGGTCGAGCTCCTGCGCACGCTCCGCGCGAGCACCGACTCGCTTCGCATGCTGGTCGACGACCTCCTCGATCACGAGGCCATGGACCGCGGCATGCTCAAGGTGGAGCAGGGGGTGGTGACCCTGCGGACAGTCGTCGCCGACGTGTGCGCGCTCTTCACGGCGAGCGCCGCGGCCAAGGGGCTCGCGCTGCAATGGCACGTCGAGCCGAAGGTCCCGCGGCGCGTGCGCGGCGATGCGCTCCGCATCCGTCAGGTCCTCTCGAACCTCGTCTCGAACGCCGTGAAGTACACGAGCGAGGGCTCGATCGACGTCACCGTGTCGATCGAAGGCGTCGACGCGGCCGATCCCGAGGCGCGCCTCGTGGTGATCGCCGTGAAGGACACGGGCCCCGGCATCGACGCGGCCTCGCGTGCGCTGCTCTTCCTGCCGTTCGAGCGAACCGCCAGCGCCGCGGCGAAGAAGACCACGGGCACCGGCCTCGGCCTCTCGCTCGGCCGGCGGCTCGCGGAGGCGATGGGCGGCACCCTCGACGTCGAGTCCGAGCCAGGCGCGGGCGCCACGTTCCGCCTCCACCTGCCCTGCATCGTCGAGGACATCGCCGACGAGGTGCCCGAGGAGCACTCGTCGCCCAGGGCCTCGGTCGGGCCGAGCGCGCCGCCCTCGTTCCCGCTCGAGGTGCTCGTGGTGGACGACGAGCCGATCAACCGCCGCGTGGCGTGCCTGCTCGTGCAGCGCATGGGGCACCGCGCCAGGGACGCAGGCAACGCGCACGACGCGCTCGAGATCGCGCGTGGCCAGCCGCTCGACGTGATCCTCCTCGACTACCAGATGCCGGACATGCTGGGCCCCGAGCTGGCGCGGGCCCTCGCGCGCGAGCTGCCCAAGCCCACCGCTGCGATGATCGGCCTCACCGCCAACGTATCGGAGGACACGCGCCGCGCCTGCCTCGAGGCCGGCATGCTCTTCGTGCTCGCCAAGCCGATCGACGTGGAGCAGCTCGGCCGCGTGCTCGAGCGCGTGGGACGCCGACGCACGCCGGGCTTCGCGCTCGCCCCTTCGATCCCGCCTCCCCCTGCACCGCAGGCCTGAGGTCGGCCGTGACGAGGCGGCCGGCGCGGGGCAACCTCGGGCCATGAGCGAGCACCGCCTCCTGATGATCCCCGGCCCCATCGAGATCGAGCCGTCGGTGCTCGAGGCGATGGGCACGCGCCCGACGAGCCACGTCGACGCCGACTTCCTCCCGGTGTTCTCGCGCGCGCTCGCGTCGCTCCGCACCGTGATGATGGCGCCGAGCGCGCAGCCCTTCGTCGTCGCGGGCAGCGGCACCCTCGCGATGGAGCTGGCGTGCGCGAGCCTCGTGGAGCGAGGGGATCGCGCGCTCGTCGTCGACACTGGCTACTTCAGCGCCCGCATGGCCGCGATCCTCGAGCGCCTCGGCGCCGACGTGAGCCGCGTGTCCGCGCCACCCGGCGATGCGCCCTCGATCGACGCCGTCTGCGCGGCGATCGATCGGCACGCGCCGCGCCTCGTGACGATCACGCACGTGGACACCTCGACGGGCGTGCGGATCGATCCCGCGCCCATCGCGCGGCACGCCAAGGAGCGCGGTGCCCTCGTCGTGCTCGACGCCGTCTGCAGCGCGGCGGGCGAGGAGATCCGACAGGACGCGTGGGGCCTCGACGTGGTGCTCACCGCCAGCCAGAAGGCGCTCGGTGCGCCTCCAGGCCTGGCCGTGCTCACGGTGTCGGAGGCCGCGCTCGCCCATCGGCGCGCGCGCAAGAGCCCGCCGGCCTCGCTCTACCTCGACCTCCTCGAGTGGCTGCCGATCATGCAGGCGTACGAGGCGCAGAAGCCCTCGTACTTCGCCACCCCGGCCGTGCAGCTCGTGGGCGCGCTCGAGCGGAGCCTCACGGCCATCGTCGCCGAGGGCATGGAGACCCGCTTCGCGCGCCACGCGCAGGTCGCCGGCGCCTTTCGCGCGGGCCTCCACGCGCTCGGCCTCACCCTCTTGCCCGCGCGCGATGCGCTCTGCGCGTCCACGCTCTCGGCCGTGCGCTACCCGCCCGGCGTCGACGCGTCGCTCGTGGGCGCCGTGCGCGAGGAAGGCGTCGTGATCGCCACGGGCCTGCACCCCGAGCTGCGCGCGAGCTACTTCCGCGTCGGCCACATGGGCGCGACGGCCCTGCCCGAGATCCTCACCACGCTGGGCGCGCTCGAGCGCGCGCTCGCGCGCAGCGGTCACCGCGTGGAGGCCGGCGCGGCGGTCGCGGCAGCCATGCGCGCGATGAGCCCGACGGGCGCGCGGCCCTGAAAACGCAGGAATTCCCGAGAAAACAGGCCGATCGACGCGCCCGGGACATGCTACAAGGCTCGGCCGTGTCGCCCTTCCGCCACGCCTCGCTCGTCTCGCTCGCGCTCGGGAGCCTGTGCGCGCTCGCGGGCTGCTGGACGGAGCCCGAAGAGGTCGGCGCGCCGCCGCCGCTGCCCCGCGCCAGCGTCGATGCCGCGGAGCTCGAGCGCGGCCACCAGGCCTATCTCCGCTACTGCGCGCTCTGCCACGGCGCCAACGCCGAAGGCTACGCCGCCGACAACGCTCCGGCGCTCGGCAATCCGGACTTCCTGCGCGTGGCGTCCGACGACTTCCTTCGCACCTCGATCGCGGAGGGACACGCCGGCACGCCGATGTCGGCGTGGCACCGCGATCGCGGCGGGCCGCTCGGCGATCCGCAGATCGCAGAGATCATCGGCTACCTCCGGAGCCTCTCGGACGAGCCTCAGGCGGAGACGAGCGGAACCCGCATCGTGGGCGACGCGGCACGTGGTGCGGAGCTGTTCGCCGAGCACTGCGTGGAGTGTCACGGCGCGCACGGCGAGGGCGTGAACGCGACGAGCCTCAACTCCGCGACCTTCCTGAGCGCCGCCAACGACGGCATGGTGCGCGACACGATCGCGCGCGGACGACGCGACACGCCGATGCACGGCTGGGATGGCGAGCTGACCTCGCGCGACATCGACGCGCTCACCACGCACGTCCGCTCGCTCGGGCCCCGCACGCTTCCGCCGCCCGCGCCCATGGGCCCTCCGCCGCCCGACCTCGATCACCTGGTGCTCCACGCCGACGCGCCGCGCGCGAGCTTCGAGGCGCGCGAGGATCGCTTCGTGCCCGGCGCCGCCGTGCTCGCCGCGCTCGAGGCGCGCCAGCGCTTCATCCTGCTCGACGCGCGCGCGCCCTCGGACTGGGCCGCCTCGCACATCCCGGGCGCGGTGCCTTTCCCGTTCTACGACGCGAGCCAGCTCGTCTCGCACATCACCGACCCGGACACCTGGGTGATCGCCTACTGCGCCTGCCCGCACGGCGCCTCGGGGCACGTCGTCGATCAGGTCCGCGCCGCGGGCCACGCGCGCGCCGCGATCCTCGACGAGGGCATCGGCTGGTGGATCCAGCAGGGCCACCCGACCGAGCGCGGCTCGGTGCCGTGAGCGCGTCGGCGGAGGGGACCCGCGACGAGGAGCCTGCGCTGCTCGAACGGGCGCATCGCTTCGCGGGGCTGACGATCGCGGAGCTGTCTCACCTGCTGGGCGTGCCGCTCCCGCGCGACGCCACCAAGAGCAAGGGCGCGATCGGTCACCTCGTGGAGCGCGCGCTCGGCGCCTCGCGCGGCTCTCGTCCGGGGCCGGACTTCGCGAGCGGCATCGAGCTCAAGACGCTCCCGGTCGACGCGCGCGGGCGCCCCGCGGAGAGCACGTTCGTGACGGTGCTGAGCGCGAGCGATCTCGAGCTCGCGTGGGAGGCCTCGCACGCGCGGGCCAAGCTCGCGCACGTGCTCTTCGTCCCCGTGGAGAGCCGCACCGTGCGCCCCTTCGCCGAGCGCCGCTTCGGGCGCGCCTTCGTGTGGAGGCCGAGCCCCGAGGAGGACGCGCTGCTCGCGCGCGACTGGCTCCTCCTGCGCGACCGGATCCTCGTGCACGGCGAGGTGAGGGCGAGCGAGGGCGAGGCCCTCCAGATCCGCCCCAAGGGCAAGAACGCCGAGGACACGACGCGCCGCACCGACGACGAAGGCGCGCCCACGCGCCAGCTCAAGCGCGGCTTCTACCTGCGGGCGAGCTTCACGGAGCGCGTGCTCGCCCGGAGCGGCCTCGCAGTCAGGCGTCACACCTGACGGCAGACGGCCATCGCGCGCTGCCGGATTCTGGGTACGGTTCGGCCATGTCCGCCCCGCTCCACCCCGCCCTGCCCTTCGGCGCCTCGGCGCACGACAAGCACGAGACCTACGCGCGCGTCCTCGCGTCGATCGACGCGCTCCTCGAGGACGAGACCGACTGGGTCGCCGCGATGTGCACGGTGGTGTGCGAGCTCCACCACGCCTTCGGCTACTTCCACTGGACGGGCTTCTATCGAACGATCGCGCCGGCGCTCCTGGCGGTCGGCCCCTACCAAGGAGGCCACGGCTGCCTGCGCATCCCGTACGACAAGGGCGTCTGTGGCGCCGCCGCGAGGACGCGAGAGACGCAGCTCGTGCCCGACGTCGAGGTCTTCCCCGGCCACATCGCGTGCAGCTCGTCCACGCGGTCCGAGATCGTCGTGCCGCTCGTCGCAGGGGGCCGTGTCCTCGCGGTGCTCGACGTGGACTCCGACGATCCCGCCGCCTTCGACGAGGTCGATCGTCAGCACCTCGAGGCCCTCTGCGCCGAGCTCGCCGCGCGCTACGGCTGACGAGAACGCGCGCACGCCTCGCTCACCTCACCCCTCGCCGGAGTGCTCCCCTGCGAGCACGACGCCCCCGTCCACGAGGATCTCGTGGCCGGTCACGAAGTCGGCCTTCGCGAGATCGACGACCGCGTCGGCCACGTCCTCGGCGCGGCCGAGCCGCTGCACGAGCGCGCGCGCCGCGAGGTGCGCGCGCTCGACCTCGCTCATCGACTCGGGCGCGAGCACCGTGCCAGGTGCCACCGCGTTCACGCGGATCTCGGGCGCGAGCTCGAGGGCGAGCGTGCGCATGAGCTGCTTGGCGGCCCCCTTGCTCACCACGTACGGCAGGTGGTTCCGGTACGGAAGGCTCGCGCTCGTGCAGGTGACGAGGATCATCGAGCCCCGACGGGCGCGCAGCGACGCTCGCGCCTCGTGCGCGAGCGAGAACGACGCGCGCACGTTGAGCGCGAAGGCGCGGTCCATCGCGGCTTCGTCCGCGGCGTCGAGCTCCAGGCGCTCGAAGCTCGCGGCGCTCGAGACGAGCACGTCGATGCCGCCGAGGGCGGCGATCGCGTCGCGCACGAGGCCACGGCAGCCCGCGGGCGAGGCCAGATCCGCCGACAGCACGACGGCGCCGCGTCCCGCTGCGCGTACCTCGGTGGCCAGCTGCTCGGCGCCGTCGCGGCTCGTGTGGCAGTGGAGCGCGAGGCTCATCCCCTCGCGGGCGAGCGCTCGGGCGATCGCGGCACCGACCCGTCGACCCGCGCCCGTGACCAGCGCGGCGCGTCCCTCGAGTGAGCTCCCCGTGCATGGACTCATGCGTGGACTCCGTGACCTTGCGCTCGCTGCATCGAGCGCCTGAGCGAGTGGGCAGCCAGCGTGGCCTGGCGGTCCCGTTACGGCACCTCTATACTCGGCTCCCGCGCGTGAAGAGTTCCCTGGGCGAGCCGCCCCAGGGTCGACGCGACCCCGAGGTGCCCATGGATACCACGACCGAGCTCTCGCCCTCCGCCCCGTCCTCCGAGGCCGCGTCCTCCGAGGCCGCGCCCACCGAGCGTACGGGCCTCCACCTCACCACCAAGGCCGCCGAGAAGGTGCGGGAGATCCGCGCGGCCGAGGGCCTCGGAGAGCAGGGCCTGCGCGTGCGTGTGATCGGCGGCGGCTGCTCGGGCTTCAGCTACGACCTCTTCTTCGAGGACGAGATCTCCGACCTCGACCAGAAGTTCGAGTCGCACGGCATCCCGATGTACGTCGACATGATGAGCTACCAGTACCTCGAGGGGGTCGAGATCGACTACGTCGAGAGCCTCCACGGCGCGGGCTTCAAGTTCCAGAACCCCAACGCCAAGAGCACCTGCGGCTGCGGCTCGAGCTTCTCGGCCTGACACCGTCCCGACGCTCCTGACGAATCCGGCTCGGATCGCCCGAGCCCCGGAACGCCCTCGACGAAGAGCCCGCACCCGCGGGCTAGCCCGCCGACCGCCCCACCCCGATCCCCGCCAGGACGGATAGATATCCGTTGATGCGGAACCTTCCGTAACGTAACGTTCGTCCCGGAGGCAGCGCATGGCGTGGAGCTCGGACGACGCAGGACTCACCCGGTACATCGAGCACGTGCGGCAGATCCCTCTCTTGGAGCGCGAGGACGAGCACGAGATCGCGATCGCCGCGGCGGCGGGTGACGAGGCCGCCCGAGAGAAGCTGGTGCGCGCCAACCTGCGCTTCGTGGTGGCGGTGGCGCTCAAGTACCGGCGCTACGCGATCCGCCTCGGCGACCTCGTGGCCGAGGGCAACCTCGGCCTGATGATCGCGGCGAAGAAGTTCGATCCGCACCGCGGCACGCGCTTCGTCACCTACGCCAGCTACTGGATCCGCGCGCTCATCCTCGACCTCGTCGTGCGCGCCTCGAGCCTCGTCGGCGGAGGCACGGGCCCGATGCGCAGCAAGCTCTTCTTCCGACTGCGCCGCGAGCGTGCGCGGATCGGCAACCTCGCGCTCGACGCGAGCGAGCGCAACGCGCTGCTCGCGCAGCGCTTCGACACGACCGAGGATCGGATGGAGCAGATGCTCCGTCGGCTCGACGCCAAGGACGTCTCGCTCGACGCGACGGTCTTCCCCGAGTCGGGCACGACCCTGCTCGACACGCTCGACAGCGGTGAGCGCTCGGTCGAGGAAGAGCTCGCCGAGGGGCAGTCGATGGAGCAGGCGCGGCGACGCCTGCACGCGGCGCTCGCGGAGCTCGACGCGCGCGAGCGCTACATCGTCGAGCAGCGCTTCATGCAGGACGAAGAGGCCTCGCTCGCCGCGATCGGACGCACGCTCGGCGTCTCTCGGGAGCGCGCGCGACAGCTCGAGGCGCGCGCCAAGCAGAAGCTCCGCGATCAGCTCCAGGATCTCGCGCTCGACATGGTCGCCTGATCGCGGCGGGCGCTCCGCCCAGAGCGTGCGGAACTGCTTCGTTCCGAGGCGCGACGAGGGCATCATGCACGCATGAGCTCGGACCGCCGCGACTCGACCATGGAGGTGCTCCTCGACGAGCTCGAGGACGGCGCCACGAGCCCCGGCGCGCGACGGGCACCCGAGCCCGCACCGCGGCGTGATCCTTCGGCCGACACGCGACAAGCGTCGACGGGCGTGCGGCTCGACGCGGACCTCGACGCGCTCCTCGACGCGCCACCACGACCGCCCTTGCCGCCCACGCCGACGGCGAGCGGCGCGCGCTCGCCCACGAAGACGACGAGCACTCGCTCCGTGCCCCCACCGGCGCGCGCGCTGCCACCCGTCAAGCGCGCGGCCCCTCCACGGCCGAGCCCGCGCACGGATCCACCGCCGCCGCCGGCCGCAGGCCCGAGCACCGAAGAAACGGTGCTCCCGCTCGACAAGCCCGCGCGTGCGACGGCGCGAGAAAAGCGCGTGGAGGAGGCGCTGCGACGCGCGACGCAGGCCACCGAGCCCGGACGGCGCGCGCGCGCGTACTTCGATGCGGCGGTCGTGGCCGAGGAGGAGCTCGACGATCGCCCGCGGGCGATCGACCTCCTGCGGCAAGCGCTCGCGTCGGCGCCGGCGTTCCTGCCTGCGGTACACGGGCTGCGGCGACTCCTCCTGGCGAGCGGCGCGTTCGAGGATGCGCTGCCCCTGTTCGACACCGAGGCCCGCTTGGTGGCGGAGCCCTCGCGACGCGCGGCGCTGTGGGTCGCCAAGGGCGCGCTGCTCGAGGATCGGCTGGGCCGACGTGCCGAGGCGCGCGCGGCGTACCAGCAGGCACACGAGCTCGATCGCCACAGCCTCGTCGCGCTCAAGGAGCTCCTGCGCGCCGACTGGGACGGCACCACGGAGGTGGAGCGCGCACGGTGGCTCGAGCGCACCAGCACGGCGCTCGGCGACGATCCGATCCTCCGCGCGGAGGTCCTCGTGCGACGGGCGCGCGCGCTCGAGCGCGACGGACGCGCGGATGCGGCCATCGAGGCGTATCGCGGCGCGCTCGCGCTCGATCCGCGCTCGTTCGCTTCGCTCGAGGCCCTCAAGCGACTCCTGTCGCGGCCTCCGGAGCGACCTCACGGGACGAGCGGCCCTGCGTCGAGCGCGGGCATGCTCCAGAGCGCGAGCTCGAGCGCGGGCGGCACCCCGAGCCCGAACGCGGAGCAGCGGACGCACTGGCTGCTCGACGTCCTCACGCACGAGATCGAGATCGAGGAGGACGCCGCGCGCCGCGTGCGCCTGCGCCTGCGCCTGGCCGACCTGCTCGCGGGGGCGCTCGGCCGAAACGACGAGGCCATCCAGGTGCTGCGCGCGGCGCAGAGCGAGGCGAGCCCCGAGCTCGAGCTCGACGTGCTCTCCGCCCTCGCCGATGCGTTCGAGCGCGCCGACGATCCCGCGTCGCTCGCGATGGTGCTCGAGCGCTGGGCCGAGAGCACCGACACGCTCGGCACGCGCATCGCGCTCCTCACGCGCATGGCCGAGGCCTACGGTCGCGGTGGGGAGGCCAGCCGCGCCGACGCGATCCGCGCGCTCGAGCGAGCGCTCGCCGCCGATCCGACGCACGTGCCCACCCTGCAGTCGCTCGGACGCCTCTATCGCGCCGAGGCGCGCTGGGACGCGCTCGTCCGGATGCACCTCGCCGAGGCGGACGCCACGCGTGAGCCCGCGCGCCGCGCCGCCGCCTACGCGCGCATCGCGGAGATCCACGAGCGCAGCCTGGGCTCTGCAGGAGAGGCGATCGCGAACCACCTCCGCGCCCTCACGGCGATGCCCTCGCACGTGCCGTCGTTCCAGGCGCTCGCGCGGCTCTATCGACGCGCAGGCATGCACCGCGAGCTGCTCGAGCTGCACCGCCGCATGCTCGAGTCGGCGCCGGACGACGGCCACCGCGTGGCGCTCTGGCTCTCGATCGCGTCGATCCACGAGGATCTTCTCGAAGAGCCGGCGCGCGCGATCGAGGCCTACGAGGCCGTGCTCGCGATCGAGCCGCACAACCGCGTGGCCATCGCATCGCTCGAGCGTGTAGGAGAGCGCGCGGAGCGCACCGACGTGGTCGTGAGCGCGATCGACCGCGAGGCCGCGCTCGAGACCGACGTCGGCCGTCGCGTCTCGCTCCTGCACCGCGCCGGCGAGCTGCTCGCGCCGAGCGATCCGCACGCAGCCGTCCTCCGGTTCCGCAAGGTGCTCGAGCTCGACGCCGTGCATCGCCCCACCCTCGCGAGCCTCGGCCGGCTCCACCACGATCTCGGGCAGTGGGACGACCTCATGGACATCCACCGCCGCGAGCTCGAGCTCGCCACGAGCGCGAGCGCCAAGAGCCTCGTGGCCGCGACCCTCGCGCGCCTGGCGGAGGTGCGCCTGGGAAAGGCCGACGAAGCGCTCAGCTGGTGGCGACGGGCCTTCGAGCTCGATGCGACGAACGCGTCGGTGGCGCGCGCGCTCGAGCGGCAGCTCCGCGCGCGCAACGCGCTCGCGGATCTGCGCGGCCTCTTCGAGGCGGAGCTCACCGCGCTCGAGACGAGCGCCCCCGCCGATCACGAGGGCCCCTCGGAGCGGGGCACGCGCGTGGGGCGCGCCGCCTTCGCGCTGGGCGAGCTCTCGGAGCAGTCGGTGGCCGATCCCGAGAAGGCGCTCGCGGCCTACCGGCGCGCCGTGGTGGGCGGCGCGCTGCGGCCGGACGCGCTCGACGCGTGCGTGCGGCTGCTCTCGCGCCTCGATCGCACGAGCGAGCTCGTCTCTCTCCTCGAGACCGAGGCAGGTCGCACCGACGGTCCGCGCGCGACGGCCCTGCTGTGCGAGGCCGCGCGCCTCGCGCACGAGAAGCAGGGCGATCCCGCGCGGGCGGCGGCGCTCTACGACGCCGCGATCGATCACGACCCGACCGCGATCGCGCCGTGGATCGGCCTCGAGGATCTGCAGCGGCGCGCAGGCAGCGCGGGCGAGAGCGGCCTCGCGAGGGCGCTCGGCGGGCAGGCGCGCGTGCTCCGAGATCCGCGAGCGCGCGCCGCGGCGCTCTACGATCTCGGTCGTCTCCAGGCGCGCCGGGACGCGAGCGGCGACGCGGAGGCGCGCGGCACCCTCGAGGCGATGGCGGCGCTCTCGCCCGACGATCCCGTCGCCTTCGACACGCTGGCCGCTGCCGCCCGACGCGCCGACGACGACGCGCTGCGGGCGCGCGTCGAGGCCGTGCTCGCGCGCACGGTGGCGGATCCGAGCACGCGC
>JAIBCE010000270.1 GCA_019694315.1 Sandaracinaceae bacterium | reverse complement strand
GCGAGCTGCGACGCGATCGCCTCCGCGCTCGCGGCCTCGACGTGCGCCACGACGGGGCGCGGCGCGAGCTCGGGGTCGACGACGATCGCGGCGATCGCGGTGCGCGCGAGCTCCGTGAGCACCGCGCCGAGCGGCGCGCCCGTGCTGTGGAGACGGAGCTCCGTCGACCAGCCGGTGGGCTCCCCCTCCGCATGCGTGCGGACGATCTCGAGCGGCAGAGGCTCCGTGCGCGGCGCGCCGCGTGCGCCCGCGCGGGGCGGGGCGGCGAGGGGGGGAGGAGGCTGCGTGCCCGGCTCCGTGGCTCCAGGGCCGAGCCCCGCCGCCCAAGGAGGTGGTGGCGCACCGGGGCCGGGGTGCCAGCCCTGCTCACCGCGCGGACCGCGTCGCCCGTGCGGCCCATGCCGCGGGCCATCTGCGAAGCGAGGCCCACCATCCGCGAAGCGAGGCCCACCGGGCCCCATCGGGCCATGCGCCATCGCGCCGCAGACGAAGGGCTCGAGCGGTGGCTCGGGCACGAGGTGGACCGTGGGTGCCTCGACGGGCGGCGGCGCGGCGCCGCAGGCCGAGCATGCGAGACCGATCGAGGCGAGCCCGAGGGAGGTGAGGCCCGAGCGGGCGGCGAAGAGAGGACGCAGGAGGTTCACGCGACGGAGCATACCCACCCCGCACGCGCGCGACGTGAGCAGCACCACCACCGGGACGGCCCGGCGCCCCGGTCACGGCGACGCGAGGGAACAAGTGCGCTAGGGTGCGCGTAGAAGGCGGCGAGGGCGGATGATCTATGTCTACATCTTCGCGCTGATCGTGGGAGGGCTCCTCCTCGGGGCGAGCCTCATCCTGGGCGGTCACGCCGATCACGCGGTCGAAGCGCACGACGGCGTCGCGCACCCGGCGGCGTCGGGCGATCCGCAGGGCATCGAGAGCTTCTTGCTCTCCATGCTCTCGGCGCGCTTCTGGACCTTCTTCACCGCGTTCTTCGGCCTCACGGGCCTCATCCTCGATGGCTTCGGCGTGATCGCGAGCCCGATCCTCGCGGCGGTGCTCGCCGTCGCGATGGGCCTCTTCGCGGGCCTGTTCGCGAGCTGGCTCGTGCGCGTGATGACGGCGGAGTCGTCCAACAGCGCGGTCGCGGCCTCGGACTACGTGGGCAAGACCGGCCGCTTGGTGGTCGGCTTCGGCCCCGGCGCCACCGGCAAGGTCCGCGTCGAGGTGAAGGGGTCGACCATCGACCTGCTCTGCACCTCGATGGACGAGGGCACCTACGAGCTCCACGACGAGGTCCTCGTGGTCGAGATGGATGGGACCAAGGCCAGGATCGCGCGCACGCGCATCTCGGCGCCCTGAGCCAGCCGGCCTGCGCCATCGCCTGCGCCCGCGTCGGGTCGACCCGACGAACCGGGGCGCTGCTGGTAGAGTCGCGCCGCGGTCGAGGGGCCCTCACTGCCATCGATCTCGCACACGACGACGTCCTCGCGGCGCACCGCGCTCGCGATCACCGGAGGGAGCATGCAGACCTACAACTACGATCCGTACGCCGCGCCACCGCCGGAGCCCACGCTCTTCGGTATCGATCCGGCCATGCTGTGGTACGCGGTGGGCGCCGGCATCGCGGTGGCGATCGGCCTCTTCCTCTTCGTGCAGTTCCTGCGCTCGTTCCTCTACATCGCGCGCCCCAACGAGGCGCTCGTGTTCTCGGGCCAGCGCAGCAAGACCGACGACGGACAGGAGGTGGGCTACCGCATCGTCAAGAGCGGCCAGCGCGCGGTGCGCATCCCGATCCTCGAGATCGTGAGCCGCCTCGACATGACGGTCATCCCCGTGGACGTCGTGGTCCAGAACGCCTACTCGCGCGGCAACATCCCGCTCGAGATCCACGCGATCGCGAACGTGAAGATCCACGCGTCGGAGAAGATCCTCCGGAACGCGGTCGAGCGCTTCCTCAACAAGAGCCGGCAGGAGATCGAGCTCGTCGCGCAGCAGACGCTCGAGGGTGCGCTGCGCGAGGTGCTCGCGCAGCTCACGCCCGAAGAGGTGAACGAGGATCGCCTCAAGTTCGCCGAGAAGCTCATCCACGCGGCGGAGGACGATCTCCAGATCCTCGGCCTCCAGCTCGACACGCTGAAGATCCAGAGCGTGAGCGACTCGACCGGCTACCTCGACTCGATCGGTCGGCCCAAGATCGCGGCCGCGCTCCGCGATGCAGAGAACGCCGAGAGCCAGGCGAACCAGGAGATCCAGCAGGCGCAGGCCGCCGCGACGCAGCGCGCCGAGCTCGCGCGCGCCACCTCGCAGACCTCCATCCAGACCAAGCAGAACGAGCTCCGCCAGATCCGCGCGCAGCTCGAGGGTCAGGCGCAGTCAGTCGAGCGCGAGGCCGAGGCCGCCGCCAAGACCGCGCGCGCCATGGCCGAGCGTGATCTCCAGGCGCTGCGCGCGCAGCTCGAGCAGCGACGCCTGCACGCCGAGGTCGTCATCCCGTCGGAGTTCCAGCGGCAGGCGCAGGCGATCATCGCCAAGGGCCTCGCGGCGCCCACCGTGGAGAACGGCGCGGCGGCGGCCGAGGTGCTCAAGGCCATGACCGACGCGTGGGCGACGATGGGCCCGCAGGCGCGCGAGCTCTACGTCATCCAGCACCTCGATCAGATCGTCGCGGCCGTCGTGAACAGCGTCGGCTCGCTCGATCCCAAGGAGGTCCACGTGCTCGACGCCGGCGACGGCAGCTCGGTGGCCGGCTACGCCGCGAGCTACCCGAAGATGGTCGGCGCGGTGATGAGCGCCCTCCGAGACTCCACGGGCATCGACGTGCCCGCCCTGATCTCCGGTACCACGCAAGGAGCCGAGCGATGAGCGTCCTCTTCCCCCTCTTCATCCTGATGGTGCTCGCGGCCGCGGCGATGCTCGCGGCGCTCATCCTCGTGCGCAACGTGCTCTACGTGTGCCCGCCCAACGAGGTGCTCGTGTTCTCGGGCGCGACCCCGCGCACCACCAGCGACGGAATGAAGATCGGCTACCGCATCGTCAAGGGCGGCCGCACGCTGCGCATCCCGCTGCTCGAGACCGTGGACTCGATGGATCTGTCGAACATGATCATCGAGCTCAAGGTGAAGGGCGCCTACTCCAAGGGCGGCATCCCGCTCACGGTGCAGGGCATCGCGAACATCAAGGTGCCCGGCGAGGAGCCGCTCATCCACAACACCATCGAGCGCTTCCTCGGGAAGTCGCGCGCCGAGATCATGGAGGTCGCGCGCGAGACGCTCGAGGGCAACCTCCGCGGTGTGCTCTCGAGCCTGACGCCCGAGCAGGTGAACACCGACAAGGAGGCGTTCGCGAACCGCCTCACGGAGGAGGCCGAGCACGACCTCTCGAACCTGGGCCTCGTGCTCGACACGCTCAAGATCCAGAACGTCACCGACGACGTCGGCTACCTCGACTCGATCGGTCGCATGCGCTCGGCCGAGGTGCGCCGCAACGCGCAGATCGCCGAGGCGCAGGCCAAGGCGCAGACCGCCGAGCAGAAGTGGCGCAACACGATGGAGGCCGAGCTCGGCAAGCTCAACGCGCAGATCCAGGTCGCCAACGCGGACAACGCGCGGCGCGTCATGGACGCGCAGACCAAGCGCGGCGCCGTGATCGCCGAGCAGCAGGCCGAGGTGCAGGCGCTCATCGCGCAGACGCAGGCCGAGATCCAGATGCAGGACGCGCGCATCGAGCAGGTGAAGCTCCAGCTCGAGGCCGACGTGATCCAGCCCGCCGAGGCGCAGCGCCTGCAGGCCGAGCAGCTCGCGAAGGCCGACGCCTCGAAGATCGTGGAGCAGGGCCGCGCCACGGCGACGGTGCTCAAGAACCTCGCGCTCACCTACCGCGGCAGCGGCACCGCGGGCCGCGATGTGCTGCTCATGCAGAAGCTCGTGCCCACGATGAAGCAGGTGCTCGAGAGCATGAACGACGTGCGCATCGACAAGCTCACCGTGCTCAACCAGGGCAGCGGCGGTGGCGGCAACCTGGCGTCGCAGCTCGTGGCCACCAACGAGCAGATCAAGGCCGCCACGGGCATCGACGTGCCGCAGCTCGTGAAGGATCGCTTCGCCGCGCCCGGCACGCCGCCGCCTCCTCCCGCGCGTCCTCGCTGACGCTTTCGTGGCTCCGACGCTCCCTGCGCGCCGCACCGCCTCCGTGGTGCGGCGCGCTCGCGTTCGTGGCCTCGCCTTGGCCCGCCCAGGCGCGCGCCTGGATCCGCGCCGTCGCGTGGGATGGACCGCGCGCGCATCGGGTGCGCACGGCACGATGGGCGCGTGACGCACACGCTCGACCTCGACGCCTACTTCGCGCGCATCGGCTACACCGGCTCGCGCGCGCCGACGCTCGAGACGCTCCGCGCGATCTCGTACGCGCACGTCTGCCGCATCCCGTTCGAGAACGTCGACGTGCTCCTCGGGCGACCGATCGCCCTCGAGCTCGAGGCGCTCGAGGCCAAGCTCGTGCATGCGCGTCGCGGCGGCTACTGCTTCGAGCAGAACGGGCTCCTGCTCGCGGTGCTCGAGGCGCTCGGCTTCTCGGTGCGGCCGCTCTCCGCGCGCGTGCGCGTGAACCGGCCCCGCGAGATGACGCCGCCTCGCACGCACCTCCTCGTGCGCGTCGAGCTCGAGGGGCAGTCGTGGCTCGCCGACGTGGGTGTGGGCGCGTGGTCGCTCACCGCGCCGCTTCGGCTCGTGCTCGACGAGACGCAGACGACGCCTCACGAGCCACGACGCCTCGTCGCCGAGGGTGACTGGGACGGCCTCGTGCGTCGTGGTCCGGCGGCGCGGCTCTTTCATCAGATCCGCCTCGGTGAGACGTGGCAGGACGTGTGCGAGCTGACCCTCGAGGAGATGCCGCCGATCGATCGCGTCGTGTCCAACTGGTACACGAGCACGCACCCGCTCTCACACTTCAAGGGCGCGCTCCTCGCGGCCCGCGCCACGCCCGAGGGGCGCATCACGCTCCTCGACGACGTGCTCACGCACCGCGCGCACGACGGCACGTCGCGGACCGAGACGCTCCGCCGCCTCGCGGGCCTCCTCGACGCGCTCGCGCGCGAGCTCGGCATCGTGCTCCCGCCCGACACGCGCCTCGCCACGCCACGCCTCGCGGGCCTCTCGTGAGCCGCGTTGGTCTCTCGGATCAGGCCGATCCCAAGTCGGTCTCTCTCACACGAGCGAGCGCCCGAGCGCCGAGGCCGCGCGGTGCGCGACGTCGGGGATCTTCGGGTGGGTGAACGCGTCACGCAGGAGGGCCGCCAAGAACGCGCCCGCGCTCGTCGCGATGCCGCGCGGCTCCGGGTCGAGTCGTTCACGGAAGACGACGCGGAGCTCGCCGCCGCGAGGCGCTTCGGTGTCGAGGCCGACGATCGCGCCGTCGTACTGGAGGATCATGGGGACGATCGGACCGACGCGGCCCGCGAGCATCTTGGAGATCGGCAGCCACGTGCACGTGACGTGCGTCTCGCCGCGGCCCCGCTTCTCGCGCGCCGAGCGCCACTGTACGTCGAAGCCGTCGTGCACCTCGAGGATCGCGCGGAGGCTCGACGGGATCCTGCCGAGGGCGCTCTCGAGCCGGGCCAGCGCCCGCGCGCTCGCGGGGCGGCCGAGCCTGGCGCGCACCTCGGCGCCCGCCGCCTGGAGCGCTGTGATCGTCGCCTTCACGCCGAGCGCCGTGTCGTGCGCGTCTCCGGTGAACGCGCGCGCCTGCACGTCGGTCGCTCGTGGCGAGGAGCGCGTGGCCCGACGTGAGGTGTCGCGTGAGGGCGTGCGCGTCGAACGTGCTGCGTGCGCCCGTGTCGGTCGGGGCTTCACGTCATCTGGCGGCTCGAAGGTCTTCTCGAGCGATGGATTCGGCCAGAGGCATTTGTGGTGCACCTGGGTGAGGTGGAAGCGCGCGACGAACGCACGCTCTGCGTTGGCGTCCACGAAGCGGTGCTCGGTGAGCCGAGGCGCCTTGCCTGCATCGGCGGCGTAGACGCGCACGACGAGGCCCGTGCGACGGATCGCGCGCGTCCGACGTCCATCCTTGCGCGAGAAGCACACCCATCGCCCCTTCGGCAGCCAGTCCGCGACGCCCATGGCGCCGAGACTACCGCGTGAGGTCGCGGTTGGATGCTCCCCGGATCGCGCGTCCGCGCGCGCTCACGTCGCGCCTCGCCTTCGAGCCCGCGGCGCCTAGAATTGGGCGGATCGTTCGAGGGGCACGCTCGAAGGGAGAGACTCGATGCAACGTCGTTGGCTGCTCGCGCTGGGGCTCGTGGTGATGGTGTGCTCGCTGACGGGTCGCGCTGCGGCGCAGACCGAGGAGGCGTGGCACTTCGAGAGCGATGCCACGCGGCACGCGCGCGTGGACGATCGAGGAGGCCTCGGCGAGGGCTACTCGTTCAGCGTCGACTACGACGCGACCGACGGCAACAGCGAGGATTTCTGTCCGCACTGTCGCCTCACGCTGCTCGTGTCGGACCCGGGCCTCGACCTCGCGGAGCTCGAGCGCGTGGGCGTGTCGCGGAGCACGCTCTCGAGCGCGACGAGCCTGGTCACCACGCTCCAGAGCGTGGCGGCCGCGGATCCGACGGGCCTCGCGATGATGGTCGCGCCCGGGATCACGAGCCCCGACCTCGAGCTGCTCATCGCCGAGATCCGGCGGATCCAGGGGGAGATCGGGATCGTCGTCACCGCGCTCGAGACCTTCGCGACGCTCGCGGGCACCGGCTTCGACTGGGAGACGGCGAGCGTGGACGCGCTGATCGAGGCGCTCTCGCTGCGCATGGACACCGCGTTCCTCGGGGACTTCTCGGACCCCAACGATCCGCGCATCCACAACTCGGGCGTCGACGTGTACAGCGTGCCCGAGCTCATCTCGGGCCTCTCGTCGACCGGCGTGCCGATGTCGGTCACCTCCGCGATCTCGAGCACGCTGAGCGCCATCCCCGGTGTTCCGGGCTCGCTCGAGATCAGCGGCGACGACGACGACGTGCTCTCGCCCGCGAGCTACCACGGCTACCACACCGACCTCACGGTGCGGCAGCGCACCTACGTCGTGAACGGCGTGAGCGCGTACCTCATCGTCTACACGATCGTGAACGAGACCTCGCGTGTGTTTCCGTTCGTCGAGGCCTCGATGATGGCGGACTTCGACATCCCGCCCCTCTCGTACGACACCTCGACCGAGTTCGATCCCGCCACGCAGAGCGTGATGCTCTACGACACGATCCCGTACACCGACCCCGAGCAGCACTACTGGTTCGGCGTGGCGCCGGCCCGCATGGGGACCGCTGGCCCGGGCGTGTTCTCGTTCGCGAACTACAACATCGACGACAGCTTCACGCTCGCGCAGATGGGCTCGAGCACGACGCAGGAGTACCGCTACCGCTACCTGCTCTGGGATCCGAGCCTCTCGGGCGATCAGGACTCCGCGATGGGCAAGAGCGAGAAGCAGGGCGCCGTGACGATGGTGCTCGGCGGTCCGCTCCTTCCGGGCGACGCGCGCACGGTGGCCTTCTGCTACGCGGCGGGCGAGGGCGGATCGAGCGCGGCGGCGCGCACCGCGATGCTCGCCACGATGACCGCGTGCCGCGCGATCTACGGTGCGATCGACCCGGTGTGCGGCGACTCCACGCGCGCCTACCCCGAGGAGTGTGATCCGCCCAACGGGACCACGTGCAACGCGCTCTGCCAGACCGTGGCCTGCGGCGACGGGCGCCTCGACGCGCCCGAGCAGTGCGACGACGGCAACCTCGATCCCGGCGATGGCTGTGACGCGTCGTGCGTGCGCGAGGAGTGCGGCAACGGCATCGCGCAAGCAGGCGAGGACTGCGACGACGGCAACGCGTCGAGCCTCGATGCGTGTCTTCCGGACTGCACGCTGCCTCGCTGCGGCGACGGCATCGTGCGCGCGGGCACGGGCTGCACAGGCACCGACTGCGGCTGCGCGGGCTACGCGCACTGCCTGACGGGCTCTTTCACCGTGGGCACGGTGCCGCGCACGAGCGCGTTCGTGAGCCTCGCGGGCCGCGCGATCGACTTCCGCGTGGGCTTCGACGTGGCGAGCACGGACACGCGCGGCATCGCGGTGGACGACGGCGTGCGGATCACGACCGGGCCGGTGCACTTCGAGATGACGGGCGGCACCGCGGCGCCCGCGATCGCCGCGGCCTTCGAGGGACAGAGCTGGGAGCTCGATCTTCGCGCGACGCCGCACCTCAACCCGGCGTTCACGACCTCGCGCATCGAGGGGACGGCGCGCATCGGTCGCACGACCGTGCCCGTGGGCTTCACGCTCGCGGCGGCCACGCGCACCGACGCGAGCTTCTCGGTGGACCGCGGCGGCGTGCCTGTGCTCTCGACCCTCCGCATCAACACGGGCACCGCGCAGCTCGTGGTCGTCCCCGCGAGCGGGAGCCCGACCGACGTGGTGATGGCGGGCTGTCGCGGTGCGATCGGCACCGTGCCCGCGGGCGATGCGGGCGAGCTCTGCGACGACGGAAACGCCTCGGACTTCGACCTGTGCACGAGCGCGTGTGTGCCGGCCGCGTGCGGGGACGGCATCGTGCAGGTGGCCAACGGCGAGGAGTGCGACGAGGGCCCCTCGCCGCCCGCGTGGTGCACCGACTGTCACCGCACCGGAACCTCGTGCGGCAACGGCACGCTCGAGGCGGCGTTCGGCGAGGAGTGCGACGACTCGAACACCACCGACGGCGATGGCTGTAGCGCCATCTGCAGGACCGAGCGCTGCGGCGACGGCGTCGTGCAGGCCGGCGAGGACTGTGACGACGGAGGCAACGGCGACGGTGACGGCTGCACCGACGCGTGCGTGCTCGAGCGCTGCGGCGACGGCGTGATGCAGCCGCGCGAGGGCTGCGACGAGGGCGCCGCCAACGCCGACGACGCGGCCTGTCTCTCCGACTGCACGCCCGCGAGCTGCGGCGACGGTCACGTGCTCGACGGCACCGAGGGCTGCGACGACGGCAACCTCGACGTGGGCGATGGCTGCAACGCAACGTGTGTGGTCGAGCGCTGCGGTGATGGTGCCCCCGGCCCGGACGAGGAGTGCGACGACGGCAACATGGTGGAGGGCGATGGCTGCGCGCCCGACTGTGTGCGCGAGATCTGTGGCGATGGGCGTCCGGGACCGAGCGAGCAGTGCGACGACGGCAACGTCGTCGACGGCGACGGCTGCGACAAGGACTGCGCGCTCGAGAACCTGGCGGCCTGCGGCGATGGCCTCGTGGGCACGGGAGAGCAGTGCGACGACGGCGCGCGCAGCGACGGTGACGGCTGCGATCAGTACTGCCAGCTCGAGGACCCTGCCGCGTGCGGCAACGGCCGCGAGGACCCGGGCGAGAGCTGCGACGACGGCAACACGATGGCCGGCGACGGCTGCAGCGCCACGTGCACGATCGAGCGCTGCGGCGACGGTGTGCAGGCGCGCGGCGAGCAGTGCGACGACGGAAACGAGATGGACGGCGACGGCTGCGCGGCGGACTGCACGGTGGAGCCGAGCCTGTGCGGCAACGGCGTGCACGAGCTCGGCGAGCAGTGCGACGGCGAGCCCGAGTGCGGCGCCGACTGCACCACCGATGGCGGCGATCTGAGCGCGACGTGCGGCAACGGCGAGCTCGACCTCGGCGAGGAGTGCGACGACGGCGGACGGCTCGACGGAAACGGCTGCGACGGCACCTGTCAGATCGAGGCGACGGTGTGCGGCAACGGCCGACTCGAGCGCGGTGAGACCTGCGACGACGGCAACATGGCCGCCGGCGACGGGTGCTCGCCCACCTGCAACGATCCGGTCCCGCCGCCCCCCACGCCCCCGACGGGCGGCTGCGGGGGCTGCGCGACAGCGCGCGAGCCTCGCGAGGGGCTGGCCTTGGTGCTCCTGCTCATCAGCGGGCTCGTCTTGGCGCGCCGTCGCCGTGCTCGCGCGTGAGCGCTGCGCGTGACCGTCTCGTGATCACGTCGTGATCGTCTCGGGGCCCGCGATGTTCTTCAGGTCCGCGCGCGTCGGATCGTGAAGAGCATCGCGCGGCCGAGCGAGAGCCCGACCACGACGAGGCCGAGGCCGAACGCGCGCCATGCGAGCTCGTGCTGCGAGGTGACGCCGATCGCGCCGAGGAGGAGCGCGAGCGCGTGCGCAACGAAGCCCACGCGCGCCTCGCGATCGGGCAGGAGCTCCTTGGCGCTCGGCACCTCGCGGCTGCCTACGTGCGGAGCGCACCAGTGCAGCCACACGAGGAACGGCACGATGCGGAGGAGCATCCCGTGCACGATCGTGCCGGCCCAGCCCCACGCGACGCAGAGGCCGAGGAGCAGCGGCGCGATCGGCCAGTCCGTGGCCAGCGTGAGCGCGGCGAGCGCGAGGCAGAGCGGGGCCAGGGCCGCGCCGAGCCACCAGAACCAGAGCGTGGGATCCTTGCGCTTGCGCTTGCGCGCGCGAAGCGCCGTGATCGCCCAGCCAGGCGCGAGGACCCACGCCGAGATCGCCGCGGGGATCGCGAGGCTCCACGTGGGCACGGGCAGCGCAGCGAACGACGCGACCGCGAGGAGCACGAGCGAGATCGCCGTGCAGGCGAGGCTCGACGTGGTGATGGCGCGCGAGGGTGCGGGGGCGAGGAAGAACATCGGCAGCACCTGCCACGACACCGCCGCGACGAGCCCGCCGACCCACGCGAGCACGCCGATCGAGAGGTGCGCCACGCGGACGTCGGTGTAGCTCGTGTGCGCACCGATCGCGCCTGCGACGCCACCGCGGACGGCCGCGAGCCCGGCGCCCGCGAGCACCACGAGCGCGAGCGCCGCGAGCGCCAGCCCGAGCCCGCGCGCCGTGGCGGCGCGGGCCTCGCGCCGCGCGATCGCCCATGCGGCCGGAACGAGGAAGGTGAGCATCGCGGCGCCCAGGAGCGGCCACGCGAGCGCGAACGCCGCGCCCGAGCTCGCTGCCTGCGCATAGAGGAGGCTCGCGGCGCCCGC
>JAIBCE010000269.1 GCA_019694315.1 Sandaracinaceae bacterium | reverse complement strand
GTCATGGTGCGGCCCCCTGCTGCACACCCCGCTCCGGCCCTCGAGCCCTCGAAATCAAGGAAATTCACGCGCCAGCTGGCGGACTGGCGGAGCACTGGCGGCGCAGTTCCGCCAGGTCCCTACACGGAGACGCGGTCCCCCTGTCCCGGAGACGCGTCCCCTGTCCCTGGGAGACGCGTCCCCTGTCCCTGGGAGACGCGTCCCCTGTCCCTGGGAGACGCGGTCCCCCTGTCCCTGGGAGACTCGGGAGACTGGAGACGCGGTCCCCCTGTCCCTGGGAGACTCGGGAGACTCGCGGTCCCCCTGTCGCTGGGAGACTTGCGGTCCCCCTGTCCCTGGGAGACTTGTCCCTGGGAGACTCGGAGTCCGGGAGACTCGGAGTCCGGGTCCCCGGGAGACTCGGAGTCCCGGAGTCCGGGTCCCTGGGAGACTCGGGGAGACTCGCGGAGTCCGGGTCCCTGGGAGACTCGGGGAGACTCGGGGAGACTCGGGGAGACTCGGGGAAACTCGGGGAGACTCGATCGGGGAGACCCGAATCCGGGTGGGCTTCGACGCGACGGGCGTCCTCAGCTCTCCGCCGGCCTGGGCGCAAGACAGAGCCGCACCACCTCGGCGACGAGCGCCTCCATCTCCCGCGGCGGCACTGCGTCGGTCCTCCGCACCGCGATGCGGCCGCTGCCGTCCACCACGAGGACGTTGCTCCTGCCCGCCGTGAGTGAGCACGGCGGGGAGAGGAGCACTCCCTTCCAGTCGAGGAGGATCTCGAGGTCGTTCGTACCCGCCAGCGCCCGCACCACGCGACGCACGATCGCGCGCACTGGGTCGAAGTCGAACGCGCTCACCTCTCCGATGGCCACCACATCGAGGCGCGTCTCTCGCGACGCGAGCGCACGCAGCCGCGTCTTGAGCGCGGCGTTGTCCTCGAGCCGGTCGCGCGGCTCGTAGAACGCGACGACGACCCGCCCCGCTGCGAACGGCGCTCGCTCACCCCCACGGCTCGACTCGAGCCGCAGCGCAGCCAGCCCGCTCAGCGCAGCGAGCTCGCTCAGGGCTTGGTCCCGGGCGGCGCCGCCGGCGTCGGCGGAGGCGTGGGCGTGGGCGCCGTGGGCGTGGGCACCGCGCCACCGCAGCTTCGCCCGCCGCCCGCCGGGTCGGTGGGATCGCTGTCACTGCAGCCCGTCGAGGTGCAGTGCGTGCCGCGACCGATGCCGTCCGTGGGATCTCGGTCCGAGCACCCGCTCCCGGACGTCGGCACCGAGCCGAAGCAGCAGCCGACCGCTCCCAGGGATGACGCCGCGCCGAGCGCGATGCCTCCGAGGAGCGTCATGGCACGGCGCGACATCGTCCGGCCCGTCGCGATGTCTTCCTGAGAGAGCGATCCCTTCTTCGTCATGTCCAACCTCGGGGGACAGAAGACCATGCGTCTGTGAGCGAACGCAAGAGCCTCGCTTGCCGCGCAACCGTTCGGGGTTTGATCGCCGCGCCCATTTCGGCCTCTACTCCTTCGTCCGCGCCCCTGCGCGCGGCCCGGTCGGAGGTCTTCATGCGGCGCGCTCTCTTCCTTCTCGCAGTGGCAGCTCTGACGGCCTGTGACACGGGCGGCGGTGGTGGCAGTCGTCGACGCGACGCAGGCCCCTCGCTCTTCGACGACGCCTACGGGCTCGAGTCGCCCGATGCGCCCTTCGTCACCATCGACGTCGGCCCTCTGCCCGACGTGCCCCCGCTGCCCGGCGACACCGATGGCGACGGCATCGCCGACGCCGACGAGGCCGCGCACGGCACCGATCCGAGCAACCCCGACACCGACGGCGACGGGCTCGGCGACGGCGTCGAGGTGCTCGCCGGCACCGACCCCACGAGCCGCGCGAGCCGCATCCCCGACACCGACTTCTACGTGGTGCTGCCCTACATGGAGGCCGAGATCCATCGGCCCCTCGACTTCCGCGCGCGCCTCGGGCGGGCCGACATCTTCTTCCTCGTCGACACGACGGGCTCGATGGGCGCCGCGATCTCGAACGTGACGACCTCGCTCTCGACCACGATCGTGCCCGCCGTCAACGACGCCATCGCCGATGCCGTCATGGGCGTGGGCGACTACCGCGACTTCCCCGTCGATCCGCACGGCGATCCCGGCGACTGGTCCTTCCGCCTGCGACAGGCGATGACCTCCGACGTGCCGTCGGTGCAGACGGCGCTTCGCGCGATGCGGGCAGGCGGCGGCAACGACGAGCCGGAGTCGAGCACCGAGGGGCTCTTCCACACGGTCTCCGGCGACGGCTGCGTCGATGGCTTCGGTGAGGCCTGCTTCCGGGAGATGAGCCACCCGATCATCGTCATGGTGACGGACGCGAACTTCCACAACGGCCCGACGTCCACCTACGACTACGGGACCGAGGTGACCGGGGCGCGCACGTGGACCGAGACCCTCGCGGCCCTCAACGCACAGAACGTGAAGGTCGTGGGCGTCGCGGTGAATGCCATCCCGTTCCCGCTGCCCATCACACCTCCACCCGAGAGCCGCGACGATCTCGAGGCGCTCGCGCGCGCGACGAGCTCGTACACGAGCGATGGCCGCACGCTCACCGTGTACACGGCCGAGGGCGGCTCGGTGAGCAGCTCGGTGGTCGACGGCATCGTGGGCCTCGTGGGCGCCGCCACGCAGGACGTGTCCGCGCGCAAGCTCGACGACGACACCGACGCGCTCGACGCCACGCAGTTCATCACCGCGATCACGCCGCTCAGCGCCACGCGCGCCACGCGCTTCGACGCGACCACGTTCTACGGCGTGGCCGGCGGCACGACCGTCACGTTCGATGTCACCTTCCGTAACGACATCGCGCCCGCGACCGATCACGTGCAGCTCTACCGCGCGTTCATCGAGGTCTTCGACACCGCGTCGGGCACGGCGCTCGATCGACGCAACGTCTACATCGTCATCCCGCGCACCGACGGCGGCCTGATCTGACCGAGAGCGTTCCTCCCGACTCTGCGCCCGACGACACCGCGGCCGACGAGACTGCGGCCTCCCGGGCGGCGTGGCGCTTCCTGGTGCTCATGGCGGTCGTCGCGATGCTCGGCGACGTCTCCTACGAGGGCGCGCGCAGCATCTCCGGGCGCTACGTCTCGCTGCTCGGCGCGAGCGCCACGGCCGTGGCGATCACGGCCGGCTTCGGCGAGCTCGCGGGCTCGGCCCTGCGCGTGTGGACGGGGCGTCTCGCCGACCGCACCCGCGCGTACTGGCCGCTGACCATTCTTGGTTACGCGACCAATTTACTCGCGATCCCCACGCTCGCGCTCTGCAACGCGTGGCAAGCCGCGGCGGCGCTCGTGGTGCTCGAGCGGGTGGGCAAGGCGATCCGCTCTCCCTCTCGCGCGGTGCTCCTCTCGCATGCGGCCGATCGTCTCGGGCCTGGCAAGACCTTCGGTCTCGACGAGCTGCTCGACCAGATCGGCGCGGTGTCGGGGCCGCTCCTGCTCGCGGGCGCGATGTGGCTCCGTGCAGGCGAGCCCGATCTCGCGCGCTACCGCTTCGCGTTCGTCGTCACGCTCGTGCCCGTGCTCGCGAACGTCGCCCTCGCGGTCGTCGCGCGCTGGCGCTTTCCCGATCCGTCGTCGTTCGCGCCCACCTCGAGCGCGCTGGCCGCGGGGGCCTCGCCGCGCGCGCTGCGCCTCTACCTCGTGGGCGTCGCGCTCCTCGGCGCAGCCTTCGTCGACTGGGCGCTCGTGGCTGTGCACGTGGGCCAGAGCGGCCTCCTCGACGAGGCCTGGGTGCCGACGCTCTATGCGATCGCGATGGGCCTCGACGGCCTCGCCGCGCTCGCCTTCGGTCACGCGTTCGATCGCCGGGGCCTCCGCGTGCTCGCGCTCGTGGCCGTGCTCGTCGCGGTCGCGAGCCCGCTCGTCCTCGCGGCGCCGGGCCTCGTGCCGATGCTCGTCGGCATCGCGCTCTGGGCGGCCGCGCTCGGCGGGCTCGAGTCGATCGCGAAGGCCGCCGTGGCCACGCTCGTGCCCAAGGTCGAGCGTGGCGCAGCGTACGGTCGCTTCTACGCCGTCCTCGGGATCGCGTGGTGGCTCGGCAGCATGGTGCTCGGCGTGGCCTACGACGTGGCGCCCTGGATCGCGGGCGTGATCTCGGCCGGGCTCGCCCTCGCCGCCGCGATCGTGCTCCTCCAGGTGGGTCGCGCGCGGGAGGGCTGATCTCCGCGCGCGCTCCGCTCGTGCCGATCGCGACGCTCACCCGGTCCCTTTGTGCACCACG
Source organism: Sandaracinaceae bacterium (assembly GCA_019694315.1). Classification (GTDB taxonomy): domain Bacteria; phylum Myxococcota_A; class Polyangia; order Polyangiales; family Sandaracinaceae; genus JAFLCL01. The sequence continues at coordinate 6,783 of JAIBCE010000269.1, read as the reverse complement.
AGCGGCGCGAGTCGCGCCTCCACCGTGACGAGGTCGCGCTCGGCGGCGAGCACCTCGTCGAGATCCTTGTAGGCGAGCGGGATCTCGTCGACGAGGGCTCGCGCTCGGCGCGCATCGAAGAGCACGCCGCGCATGCTCGTCGCGAGGGCATGCACGTCGTGGGTGCGACGCGCCTCCGTGCGGCTCAGCGCTCGCCCCGCTCCATGCGCCGACGAGCCCAGCGCGAGCGACGGCGCGTGGCGGCGTGCCCGCACGATCGCCACATCGGCGCCCATCGAGCCCGGGACGAGGCCGCGCTCACCCGGATCGAGCTTCATCGCCCCTTTGCGATGAACGAAGAGCGCGCAGGGCTCACCTCCGAGCACATGCGTCTCGTGGTGCACGCCATCGTGGAAGGTGTCGATCGCGTCCTCGAGACGCGGGTGGATGGCGAGGAGGTCGCCGAGCGCGTCGAGGGCCGCGCAGGCGATGGCGCGCCGGTTCTCGCGCGCCCACGTCACCGCCGTCGCGACGTCGTCGAGGTAGGCGAGGCCTCGATCCGAGCCCGCCTCGAGGCACCCGAAGCCGCCGCGTCTGCCCGGAGCGTCGCGGCGTGCTCGCTCCTGCAGGCGCGGCCCGAAGCTCCGCGATCCGCTGTGGACGAGGAGCCAGAGCTCACCGTCGTCTCGCGCCTCGCGCAGCTCCACGAAGTGGTTGCCGCGCCCGACGGTGCCGAGCTCGTGTGGGCTCGCACCGGCGCGCGTCGCCCGCTCGGCCACCGACGCCTCGAGCACGTCCGCGAGCGGTGCGGCCCGACGCTGGATCGGAACCGCGCGGGCGAGCGCCTCGAGGGCGCGCTTGGCCACACGCGGTGTGCGCGCACGCTCGCCCGTCGTGCCGAGAGGGAGCCCGGAGACGCCACAGCCCAGATCGGCGCCGAGCCACGCGGGCACGAGGAGCCCGCGCGTGGCGATGGCCGTGCCTACACAGGAGGGCTCGTCGTCGAGCGCGCCCGTGAGGTGCACGTCGGGGAAGACGGCCACGGCCGCCACCTCTTCGATCGCCGCCACGCGATCGACGAAGCGGCGGACCTCGTCCGACACCGAGGAGACGAAGAACGAGGCCTTCGTCACGTGCCGTCCTCGCTGGCGCCGGCGTCGAGCGCGAGCTCTTCGTCGGTCACGAGCGACCATCGCAGGCGCAGCGCGCGCTTGCGATCGAGCTCGATCGCGAGCTCGGTGCCGAGGCGACGCTCGACCCGCTCGAGCGCCGCGTGCGCCGCTGCGTGGGCGTGTGAGGGGCAGACGAAGGTGGCGTGCACCTCCTTGCCGCCGGAGCGCACGCGATCGAGACGGACTTCGTCGAGCGCAGGGTCCTCGAGGCTCGCGAGCGCGAAGGCGAGGGCTTCGTGTGCTGCCGATGCGATCATCGCGGCGCGCGGGTCGGGGAACAGATCGAACGAATCGAGAACGTGGGGATCGTGCGCGCGAGGGCGTTCCCGCGCGCGAGAGCGTCGATGGGTCAAGGAGGCCTCGAGCTCGCCGGGGCGGCGAGCGGACAGGGTGTGGACACGAGTGCGCCACGACCTCCGTCGTCGGCTTCACGTCACGGGACGCAGCGAGCCCGGCGCGCACGCAAGCGTGCGAGCTGCCGTGGGCAGTGCTCGTCCCTCAGGCGTCGTGCCGAGGGAGGATCGCGGTATGCGCGTGCGCAGTCATGTCGTCCTCCGCGCACACGACGCGAGACGGGGATCGTCCTGACCGCGATGGCCCCGCCACGGACGCATCACGCGCGCGCAGCACGTGCTCGCGCCGCAGGAGAGCTCGTCGCGTCGGACGAACGCTACGACGGACTCCACGCGTGGAAGAGCTCCGGATCGACGGCGCTCTCGCCGTGCTCGTTCGCGCCCCAGCAGCGCCCACGCTCGCGCTCGAGCGCGCAGGTGTCCGCTGCGTTGCCGCGAGAGTCGTGTGAGGTGGAGGCCGGTGAGGATCCCGCGCTGAGCGAGTGCGTGAGCCTGCCCCGTCAGAACGGATTCTCGGGAGGCGCCTCTTCCTGTGCGCCGCCGGAGCCGCCTCCGGTGGAGCCGCTCGACCCGCTGCCAGCCTCGCTGCCGGCCGCGCTGCCGCCCGAACCCGACGATCCGGAGCCGCTCGAGCCGCTCGAGCCCGCCTCGGTGCCGCCGGATCCGGTCGATCCGGCCGATCCGGCCTCGCTGCCGGTCGATCCCGAGCCCGCCTCGGTGCCGCCGGATGCGGTCGATCCGGTCGATCCGGTCGATCCCGTCGACCCGCTGGAGCCCGAGCCCGTGCGGTGCGAGCCGCCGCTCGATCCGGAGCCGCCCGTCCCCGACGAGGTCGTGGGGTTCGCGGTGAGCGCGATCTCGACGTGCGCCAGCATCGCCTCGCCCGTGGTGGTGAAGGCCGTGGGCGCCACGTTCGCGCCGCCCTGCTGGTAGCCGCTGAGCGAGGCCGTGACGCGCAGCTCGCGCGTGGGCCGCGTGATGGTGAGGGTCGCGGGCGAGGTGCCCGAACGTCCGCCCGCACGCACCGACGCGCCGGGCGGCGTGGTGACGATCTCGATCTGGTAGGGCAGCGCCTCGAGCGTCATGCGCACGGGGCCCTGTCCGTCGGCCACGGTGATGGTGGAGCTGCCGTCACGATAGCCGTCGAGGTGCGCGACGATGCTCGCCTCACCCGCAGGGACCTCGACGGTGGCAGGCGAGGTGCCGAGCACCTCACCGCCCACGCGGATCTCGGCCCCGGGCGGCGTGGTCTCCACGCGGAACGACACAGGCGGCGCTGGCGGCGGGGCCTCGTCGCCCTCGGGCGCGACCTCGGTGCCCTCGGCACCTTCAGGAGGCGCGACCTCGGTGCCCTCGGGCGGCGTGCCTTCGGTGCCCTCGGGCGGCGTGCCTTCGGTGCCCTCGGGCGGCGTGCCCTCGGTGCCCTCCGGCACGACCTCCGTCGTCGTCGGTGGGGGCGTCGCCGTGGTGGCGGGCGTCGTGTCGCCGCTGCTCATCGACGAGTACGCGAAGTAGCCGCCCGCGCCCGCGAGCACGAGCACGCCGAGGATGATCGGCAGCATGTTCGAGCTCGGCTCTGCAGGTGCCGCCACGGGCGTGGCGACAGGCGCCTTGTCGGCCGGCTTGTCCGACGTGGCCTTGCTCTCGGCCGCTGCGGCGGCCTTCTTCGCCGCGTCTTCTTTCGCGGCCTTGTCGGCGGCCTTCTTCGCGGCCTCGTCGGCAGCGGCCTTGTCCTTGGCGGCGGCGGCGGCCTTGTCGGCCGCGGCGGCCTTGTCCTCGGCCTCGCGCTTCTTGGCCTCCGCCTCGGCCTTCTCGCGATCCTCGCGCTCGACCTTCTCTCGCTCGGCGCGCTCGCGCGCTTCCTTCTCGGCGCGCTCCTTCGCCTCGGCCTCGTCCTTGGCGCGCTGCGCTGCAGCCTGGCGCTCGGCCTCGATCTCCTCGGTGCGCTTGCGCGCCTCCTCGGCCTTCGCCTCTGCCTCCTTCGAGGCGAGATCGTCGGCGCCGCCCTCCGAGAGCGCCGCCGCGAGGAACTCGCTGGCCTGTCGCACCTGCGTGCGATCTTCGGGCGGAGGCAGCTCGGCCTCCGTCGGGCCTGCGCTCGGGAAGAACTGCATCGTCGCCTTGGCCGAGCGCACGGGGCGCGGCGCGGGCGCGGGCGAGGCGACGACGCCCTCGTCGTCTGCCGCCTTGTCCTTGTCGCCGCCGCCCGCCTCGTACTGCCCCGGCTCGTCGCCGCGCTGATCGACGATCTTGTCGACCAGCGTGCGGCTTTCGGGGTCCATCTTGATGAACTTGATCCCCATGCCGGCGGGCGCGTCTTCGCCCGCGCCATCGCTCGCCTCGCGCTTCCACACGACGCGGCCGACGCCCTGGATCAGCTTGCTCTCGTCCTTGAGCTGCAGCTCGAACTTGAGCAGCGTGCCGATCGCCATCGGCTGCTTGGACTTGATGAAGAGCCCGCCGTGGCTGATGTCGCGGCTGTAGTGCTCGACGAACTCGTCGACCGTGGCGCTCTTGAAGCGGACCTTCAGCGAGACGGGGGCGCGCTTGTCCTTGCGCGTGTCATTCATCGGTTGGCTCCTCGGCGAACGGGGGCGGGCCCCGAACGAGGGGCCGATGCTATCACGGTGCCTCTCGGGTCGCGTCGTTTTGGGGAGGTCCGCTCGCACGGCCACGTATCCTCCCGAGCCGTGCTCTTCGCCTCGCGCCCCCCCAGCCCGCTCTCGCGCCCGGTCACGCCGGGCGGCCTCGCGTCCACGTGGAATCCGGGGTGTCGCGTCGCGCGTCGTCCGGTCGCGCCCGCGACGCCCGCGAAACGTCGAGGCGCATGACCAACGATGGAACCAGTCGCGGTGTCGATCGTCTGAGCCCGAAGAGGTCGGTCCGCTGGACGGCACCGACCGCTCGATCCGCCGAATGTCGGTCCCCCCGTCGCCGTCCCACGACGCGACCCAGCGCGAGCAGCCCATCGTGAGCCACGACAGCGACAACGACACGATCCGCGAGATGGCTGCGCCCGACCCGGGCGAGCAGCCGTCGCGCGAGGCTACCGAGACAGTCGCGGGCGAGCCCGCCGCGGCTCAGTCCGAAGCACCCGCCGTCACGCCCGCGGCTCGGCTCGAGACCAAGCGCATCGGCGCCGTCGAGCCCGCGCTCGTGGTCACGCCGATCGAGAGCGCGCCCGAGTCGCTGCCCGCCAACGACGTGAGCCTGGACGCAGCGGCGCTCGCGGCGTCGATCGTGGGCACAGGCCCGAGCGACGGCGGCCCGGGCTCGATCGTGAAGGCCGTCGAGCGGGTGCGCGGCACGATCCACCGCTGGCTCGCGCTCGATGCGGCGCTGAGTGGCCTCGGCCTCGGGCTCGCCGTCGCCGCGCCGGTGGGCCTGGGCCTCCATCTGTCGGACGTGGCGCTCTGGCCGGCGGGCGCGCTCGCTGCGATCGCAGGGGCGGGCTTCGCGGCGCTCCAATTCCGTGGCCGTCGTCTCGACGGCGTCCGCGCCGCGCGCGTGCTCGATCGCATGCTCGGCGCCAAGGATCGCTTCGCCAGCGCGATGCAGTTCGCGGCGCGCGCCACCTCGGACACGCCGCTCGCTCCGCTCGAGCGCCTCCAGATGAAGGACGCGGCCGACCTGCTCGCTGCCACGCCCGCGATCCCCGAGCCGCCGCGCCCGATCGCGCGTGCGCCCCGCTGGGTGGCCGCGGGCGTGTTCGCGATGGCCGCGACGGTCCCGCTCGCCTACGCGTGGCCCGAGCTCTCTCGTGCGGTGGCCGAGAGCCTCGGCCAGGAGCCGGAGCCGCGGAGCGCCGAGGAGATCTCCGAGGAGGCCGAGGCGCTTCGTCGCTCCCTCGAGGAAGACCCGCAGCGGCGCGTGGACGCGGAGATCAACCGCCTCGAGCACGAGCTCGAGCGAGCGCGCGCGCAGGCCGCGCACACGCGCGCCCAGGCGCTCGAAGAGGCGGCGCGTCAGCTCGAGCGTGCGCTCGGCATCGCGGCGCCTGTCGAGGAGAGCGAGGCCGGCGAGGGCGCGCCCGAGCAGGGCGCACAGGCCGAGGCGCTGCCGGAGGTCCACTCGGTGGATGGCGAGCCGCCTCCGTATGCGAGCGAGTCCCTCCGCGAGCAGTGGGAGCACGCGCAGGAGGCGCGCGAGGCGTGGCGTGAGGCCGCGGCGCAGCCGAACGCCGATCCGCGCGAGGTCGCGCAGCGACAAGCCGAGGCCCAGCGCGAGCAGCTCGAGGCGCTCGCCATGGCGGAGCAGGAGCGGAGCTGGGCCCAGGCGCGCCAGGAGCGCGAGGCGCAGGCCCAGCGCGACGGCACGGATCCGAGCCAGAGCGAAGGCGGCGACGAGGCCGCGCCGCGCTCGGCCGAGGAGGCCGCGCAGGAGCTCTCGCAGGCGATCGATCGACTCGATCGCGCGCTCGCGGCGATGGATCGCACCGACAGCTCGAGCGGCGTGCCCAACGAGCAGGTGGGCGAGGCCCTCGAGCACGCGCAGCAGGAGCTCGAGCCGCACACGCCCGACACGGCGAGCGAGCTCGGACAGGCCGCCGAGGCACGCGAGCGAGGCGACGCCGAGGCGATGGACCAGGCCCTCGAGCGCGCGCGGCAGTCGCTGCGTCGGGAAGCGGGTCGCGAGACGCAGGAGCTCGCCGACGCACGGCATCGCCTCGAGCAGCTCCACGATCAGGTGGCCCAGCAAGCTGGCGAGTCCGCGCGCGAGCAGCTCGCGCAGCGCGAGGGCCAAGAGGGCCAGTCTGGCCAAGAGGGCCAGTCCGGCCAAGAAGGTCAGTCCGGCCAAGAAGGTCAGTCCGGACAGGGCCAAGAAGGTCAGTCTGGACAGGGCCAAGAGGGCCAGTCCGGACAGGGCCAAGAGGGCCAGTCTGGACAGGGCCAAGAGGGCCAGTCCGGACAGGGCCAAGAGGGCCAGTCCGGGCAGGGCCAGTCTGGACAAGGGCAATCTGGCGAACAGGGCCAGGGACAAGGCCAGTCGGGTCAGCAGGGACAAGGCCAGTCGGGCCAACAGGGCCAGGGCCAAGGCCAATCCGGTGAACAAGGCCAGGGCCAATCCGGTGAACAAGGCCAGGGTCAGGGCCAAGGCCAAGGACAAGGTCAGGGCCAAGGACAAGGTCAGGGCCAGGGCCAGGGTCAGGGTCAGGGCCAAGGACAAGGTCAGGGCCAAGGACAAGGTCAGGGCCAGGGACAAGGTCAGGGACAGGGACAAGGTCAGGGACAGGGCCAAGGACAAGGTCAGGGCCAGGGACAAGGTCAGGGCCAAGGACA
>JAIBCE010000014.1 GCA_019694315.1 Sandaracinaceae bacterium | reverse complement strand
AGCGCCGCCGGCTGCACAGGCACCAGGCGCAGCCGATCGATCGCCGTGCCAGGAGGCGCATCACGCGCCGCGAGGACGATCCCCGTGCGCGCCGCACGCTCGGCCGTGCGACCGAACAGCGCCGCGAGCGCCTCGTCGCTCGGCTCGTAGCTCACGATGAACGCACGCACGAGCGCCCTCGCGTGCCCGCTCGGATCGCGCAGGACGAGCGGCACGTGCACCGCGTGGGGCGGCAGGGCGAGCTGGCTCGCCTCGAGCACCGACGGAGAGACACCGAGCGCGCGCAGACGATCCGTCCAGCGCGACGCCACGCCGGGATCCGTCACGAGCAGCGTGCGCTCGAGGCGATCGATCGCGAAGCGCCGGGCCGCCGCGCCGCTGGCGCGCTCACACGCCTCGACGAGCGGCTCGAGCGCGCCCGCGCGGCTCGCCCACTCGAGCTCGTCCTCGCGGTCCATCGGCATTGGCGCCGCTGCGCCGGCTCAGCCCAGGAGCTGCTCGAGCAGCGCGAGGTTCTCGCGCTCTTCCTCGGTCACCGCCCCATCGGCCGCGACCAGGTCGCGTGCGACCTCGAGGAAGATCTTGCGGTGCTCGCGCGGGATCTCGTTCGGATCGAGCTCTTCCACCTTGGGCGGCAGCTCCATCCACGCCTTGACCTGCTTGTGATCGTCCCCCGTGAGGTGGAGCTGCTTGGCCATCTTCGTGATGAACGAGCGCTCCTGGTCGGCGATCTCGAGGTCCGCCCAGGCGAACGCGCAGACGAACTTCATCAGGCGGAGCCGATCCGAGTGCTCGAGGTGCGAGAGCTTCATGGGCGCGGAGGATAGCGGAAAGCTCGCAGAGGAGGGGGCCAGGACCCGAACCTCGCCGGATCCCGCGCCTCCTCGAGGCCCCTCGCTCTGACAACTTGTCAGGGCCCCGGCTACTGCTCTCCCAGCCCCTGCCACCCCGTCACCGCCGCCCGCGCCGGACCCCCCGGATCTCCTTCGATTCCCTGGACTTCCGGATCCGATGGGCTAGGCACGCGCGCTGCACACCCGCCCCCGGGCTCATCGCCCGTGGAGACTCAGGATCCGAATGTCGACTGCCCAGGGAGACACGCGCCGCATCCGCACCGCCATCGTGCTCACCACGCTGACGGGCACGGCGTTCTTCTTCGCGGCCGGCACGTCCCAGCTCGTGGCCTCGGCCTTCCTCGACGTGCCGGTCGACGCGGACGCTGGCGTGCTCGCCGCCGCCCCCGCCGTCGCACCGCGCCGCCGGGAGGCGCGCGCGGCCGAGCCGATCCTCCAGCGCAACATCTTCGACTCCACGACGGGCGCCATCCCGTGGGACGACCCGCCGCCGCCCGTCGACGAGACGCCCGTCGAGACCGACGAGACGCCCGTCGATCCCGGTGACCTCACCGTCCCTCACCCCGCGTGCGAGGGCTCGGTGCGGCTCGTGGGCGCGTACGTGCGCCGAGGCGAGCCCGATCAGTCGTTCGCCGCGGTGATCAACGCCACGGGCACGTCGCTCCTCTATCGCGAGGGCATGCAGATCGACGATCGCCTCGTGATGATGATCGAGCGACACCGCCTCGTGCTCCGCACGGCGGGCAGCACGCTCTGCGACCTCAACATGTTCGGTACGCCCCCCACCACCGCGGTGGCGACCGCGCCCGCGCCCGTGGTGGTGGAGACTCCGGCGCCCGCAGGGCCCGAGACCGGCGGCATGGACGCGTCCGACCTCGACGCGAACATCCACCAGGTCTCGGAGACCAGCTACACGATCAACCGCACGCTGGTCGATCGGCTGCTCGCGAACCAGGCCGCGCTCATGAGCGCCGCGCGCGTCATCCCGCACGAGGAAGACGGTCGCACCGTGGGCATGAAGATCTACGGCATCCGTCGCTCGAGCCTGCTCGGCCGCCTCGGGGTCCAGAACGGCGACATGCTCCGCACGGTCAACGGCTTCGACCTCACGGATCCCAACGCGATCCTCCAGGCCTACACGCAGCTGCGCGCGGCCGATCACCTGACGCTGCAGGTGGTGCGCCGCGGCAACCCCATCTCGATGGACTACCAGATCCAGTGATCCAACGGCTCCGGCCCGCCGCCGGATCCAACGCGCTCTGGCCACGCTCCGCGCGAGAAAACGACGACGATGAAAGTCCGCTTCGCCCTGCCGATCCTGCTCACGTCGGCCTCGATCATGCTCTCCGGGCTCGCGATCTCGTTCGCGGGTGCGCAGGACGTGCCGCCCACGCTGCCGCGCCCACCGCAGGTGCGCGTGCCGGGCGTGCCCACGCCCCCCGGCGAGGCCGCGGGCGCCGACGCCGACACCAAGGTCCAGCCCTTCCGCACCGGCCTCGAGGGTACCGACGCGCGCCCCACGCCGCCCGGCGCGCGTGTGGCCTTCAACCTCGAGGACGCCGACCTGCCGGACCTCGTGCGCATCGTCTCGCGCATCACGGGCAAGCGCTTCATCCTCCCGAGCAAGGCGCGCTCGATCAAGGCCACGATCTACTCGCCGAGCGACGTCACCGCGGCCGAGGCGTACCAGGCGTTCCTCTCGATCCTCGAGCTCAACGGGATGACGCTCGAGACCTCGGGTCGCTACTACAAGATCGTCGAGTCCTCGACGATCGAGTCGCGCGTGCTGCCGCTCTACGAGGACGGCGAGGCGATGCCCGCCGACGATCGCTTCATCACGCGGATGCATCGGCTCGAGAACGTGAGCGCCGAGGACATCGCGCAGCTGCTCACGCACTTCAAGACCGCCGAGGGCGCCGTCACCGCGTACGCGCCCACGAACACGCTGATCCTCACCGACACGGCGGCGAGCGTCAGACGCATGCTCCGCATCATCGGCGAGGTCGACGTCCCACGCACGGGTGAGCAGATCTGGGTCGAGCCCGTGCACTACGCGTCGGCCGAGGACATGGCCGAGCTCCTCACGCAGGTCTTCCCACCCGAAGAAGGAGGCGCGGGCGCGGGTGGCTCCAAGGCCGCGCCTGCGCGCCCGCGCCCAGGCAAGGCGCCCGCCACGCGCGAGGCCGACAGCGCCCAGCCCACGGGCGAGGCGGCCGCGTCGGGCACCGTCGGCGCGTCGGCCGGTGGTGAGGCGCGCGTGCGCAGCATCATCGGCGACGAGCGCACGAACTCGCTCGTCATCATCGCGACCGAGCGCGCGTACCTCCAGATCATCGAATTCCTCCAGGTGATCGACGTCTCGGTGGAGGGCGAGGGCAGCGTGCACGTGCACGCGCTCCAGTACGCCGACGCCGAGCTCGTGGCCGAGGTGCTCTCGGGCGTGGCGTCCGACAGCGGCGGCGGGGGTGCCGCGGCAGGAGGCGGTGGAGGCGCCGCCGCGACCAAGGCACGCCCTGCCGGCGAGGGCGGTGGCGGCGTCATCTCGAGCGAAGCGCACATCACGGCGTACAAGCCGACCAACTCGCTGATCATCACGGCGTCACTGCAGGACTACGCGTCGCTGCGGCGGGTGATCTCGCGCCTCGACGTGCCCCCACGTCAGGTCTTCATCGAGGCGGTCATCATGGAGCTGCAGGTCGAGCGCAGCTCGCGTCTCGGCCTCTCGTTCCATGGCGGTGCGCCGGAGCCCCAGGTCGACGGAAACCAGGGCCTGACCGTCTTCGGCTTCGCACCACAGCAGTCACTCGGCTTCCCGGCGTCGGCCATCGCGAGCCAGGACGCGCTCTCGGGCCTCGCCGTCGGTGTCCGCGGCCCGTCGCTCCAGATCCCGGGCATCGGCCTCTCGATCCCCAGCTTCGGCGCGGTGCTCACGGCCATGGCGACGAGCTCCGACGTGGACGTGCTCTCCACGCCGCACCTGATCGCGATGGACAACGCGGAGGCCGAGATCAACGTCGGCGCCAACGTGCCCCTCCAGACCTCGGGCTTCGGTGGCATCGGCGGTGCGGGCGGCCTCGGCGGTCTCGCGGGCCTCGCGGGTCTCGCCGGCCAGACGGGCGCAGCGGGCCAGACGGGCCTCGGTGCGCTCGGCGCGCTCGGTGGTCTCGCGGGCGGCCTGGGCGGCATGGGCATGATGGGCGGCATGGGCGGCATGGGCGGCGTCCAGCGCCAGACGGTCGGCACCACGATCCGCCTCACGCCGCACATCAACGACACGGGCGACATCCGCATGGAGATCGAGGAGGAGATCTCCGAGGCGGGCTCGCCGCAGGGCACGCTGGGTGTCGTCCCCATCGAGCAGCGCGTCGCCAAGACGCAGGTCTTCGTCCGCGATCAGCAGACGATCGTGATCGGCGGCCTCATGCGTGACCGCGTGCAGACGCGCGAGACCAAGGTGCCGATCCTCGGTGACATCCCGATCCTCGGCGAGCTGTTCCGCACCACGTCGCGCGAGACGCAGAAGCGCAACCTCCTGCTCTTCCTCACGCCGTACATCGTCCGCTCGCCCGAGGATCTGCGCTCCATCTTCGAGCGCCGGATGCGCGAGCGGCAGGAATTCCTCGACCGCTACTTCGTGTTCGGCAGCCACGAGTACCGGCCGCCCCTCGACTACTCGCGGACACGAGGACTCGTGCACGAGATCATGGGCGAGCTGCGGGAGGTCGACGAAGAGCGCGCGCTCATGGAGCAGATACGCGCGCAGCCACCTCCCGAGCACCACGCACGACCTCCCATCGGCGAGGCCGAACCGTACGACGGCTCGATCATCATCGGCCCCGACGGCGAAGAGCCCATCAGCGACGAAGCCCCCTCGGGCGGCGGACACATCGAGGCCCCCGTGGCCCCGCAGGAGTGAGCAGGCGAGCCCCATGAGCGAGAGCGCCCCATGAGCGAGAGCGCAGAGAGATACGTCGGAGAGATCCTCGTGCGTCGAGGGGCGCTGCCCGCGGGCCGCCTCGACGATCTCCTGCGCTCCGTCACGGAGAAGAACGTGCGCCTGCTCGAGCTGCTCGAGGCCACGCGCGAGGTGCAGCCCGAGCAGGTCACCAAGGCGCTGGCCGAAGAGGTCGGCATCCCGTTCGTCGATCAGATCAAGCACGGCGACGTGCCGGCGCAGATGATCGACACGGTGCCGATCACCTTCGCGCGTCAGCACAAGCTGCTCGCGCTCGGCTACCTCGATCCGAGCCGACCGGACACGGGCCCCGTGCGCGTCGCCGTCTCGAACCCCCTCGACCCCACGCCGCTCGACGATCTGCGCGCGCTCCTGGGCCGCCCGATCCTGCCCGTGGCCGCCACCTCCGAGGCGATCGAGGACGCGATCAACCGGGTCTACGAGCGCAAGGACGAGACGGCGCTCACCGAGGGCAAGGAGGAGGCCGTCTCGGAGGAGCTCCAAGACCTGATCGACATGACGGACGAGGCGCCCGTCATCCGATGGGTGAACAACCTCTTCTACACGGCCGCTCAGCGCCGGGCGTCCGACATCCACATCGAGCCGAGCGACAAGGAGGTCGTCGTCCGCTACCGGATCGACGGCAACCTGCAGGTCGCCAAGACCGCGCACAAGGGCTTCCTCAACTCCATCGTCTCTCGCGTGAAGATCGAGGCCGGCCTCAACATCGCCGAGAAGCGCCTCCCGCAGGACGGCCGCATCACCAAGCGCATCCAGGGTCGCCTCATCGACGTCCGCGTCTCGACGATCCCTACGAGCAAGGGCGAGAGCATCGTCATGCGCCTCCTCGACAAGGAGAAGGTGCTGCTCGACCTCGAGGATCTGGGCTACTCGGGCGCGCCGCTCGCGTGCATCCACCACCTCGTCACGCGCCCCAACGGCATCCTGCTCGTCACCGGCCCCACCGGCTCCGGCAAGACGACCACGCTCTACGCCGCGCTCTCGAAGATCAACACCCCCGACCTCAAGATCCTCACCGCCGAGGATCCCGTCGAGTACGAGCTCCGCGGCATCGGACAGCTCCACGTGCAGCCCAAGATCGGCCTCACGTTCGCGAGCGCGCTCCGCGCCTTCCTCCGTCAGGACCCCGACGTGATCATGGTCGGCGAGATCCGCGACCACGAGACCGCGGAGATCGCGATCCACGCGTCCCTCACCGGCCACCTCGTGCTCTCCACGCTGCACACGAACGACGCCGCGGGCGCGATCACGCGCATGGTCGAGATGGAGGTCGAGCACTACCTCATCACGAGCTCGCTCCTCGGCGCGATCGCGCAGCGCCTCGTCCGCCGCCTCTGCCCGCGCTGCAAGCAGCCGTATCAGCCCACCGATCAGGACTTCCGCCAGCTCGGCGTCGATCGCGCGCGCCTCAAGCAGATCCTCGCGCATCCCGGCACGCAGCCCTGGCCTGGCATGCCGCACGAGTACGAGATCGCCGCCGCGCAGGTGTCGGCCGCGGCCGATCCGAGCGCACCGGACGCCTCGTTTCCCGACCTCTCGGACGAGCTCGAGCCCGTCGAGGCCGAGCCCACGCAGATCCGAGACTTCCGCGACCTCGCGCCGCCGCGCCTCGGCCCATCGGCCGCGCACGCCACGGGACCCGCGTGGGGCGCGCGCGGTGCGAGCATCGAGCCGGGCACCATCTTCTATCGCGGCGTGGGCTGTGAGGAGTGTGGTGGCACGGGCTATCGCGGCCGCATCGCGATCGCGGAGATCCTCATCCTCGACGACGCCGTGCGCCGCGAGGTGCTGAACCGCTCCGACGCCAACCAGATCGCGCGCGTGGCGATCGCGCGCGGCATGCGCACGCTCCGCGAGGACGGCGCGCGCGTGGTGGCGCACGGCATGACGAGCCTCGAGGAGGTCCTGGCCGCCACCCAGGCCGGAGAGGTGGACTAGCCATGGCGGTCTTCGAGTGGCGAGGCATCGACGGTCGCGGCAAGGAGGTCCGCGGGCTGCGCGACGCCGACAACGTCAAGGTCCTCCGCACGCTCCTCAAGAAGGACGGCGTGCTGCTCACGCAGGCGCTCGAGGGAGCGCAGGCGCAGAAGGCCAAGGCCCGCGAGGTCGACTTCGGCAAGATGTTCCGGCGCGTCTCGACGCTCGACGTCGCGATGTCGACACGCCAGTTCGCGACCCTCCTCAAGAGCGGCGTGCCGCTCGTGGAGTCGATGAGCGCGCTCATCGATCAGATGGAGAGCCCCGAGCTCAAGACCGCCTTCACCCAGACGCGCGACAAGGTGAACGAGGGATCGAGCCTCCACGAGGCTCTCAAGATGCACCCCGCGATCTTCCCGCCCATCTACGTGAACATGGTCGAGGCGGGCGAGGCGTCGGGCACGCTCGAGGCCGTGCTCGGACGCCTCGCGGACTTCCTCGAGGGCCAGGCCAAGCTCCAGGGCAAGGTCACGAGCGCGCTCGCCTATCCCGCGTTCATGGCGCTCATGGGCATGGGCACCGTGGGCATCATGATGGTCGTCGTCGTCCCCAAGGTCACCGCGATCTTCGAGGACTTCGAGCAGGCGCTGCCCTGGTACACGCGCGCGCTCATCTTCACGAGCGACATCGTCACGAACTACTGGTGGGCGATCCTCATGCTGATCGGCGTGGGCGTCTGGCAGTTCCGCCGCTGGCGTGCGACGCCGGAAGGCCGCGCCCGCTGGGACGCGTTCGTCCTGCGTGCGCCCCTCTTCGGCAAGCTCATCCTCATGGTCTCGGTCGCGCGCTTCGCGCGCACGCTGGCCACCTTGCTCAAGGCGGGCGTGCCGCTGCTCCGCGCGATGGAGATCACCCGCAACGTGCTCGGCAACGTCGAGCTCATGAAGGTCATCGAGGACGCGGCCGGCTCCATCCGTGAGGGCGAGAGCATCGCGCAGCCGCTCAAGCGCAGCGGCAAGTTCCCCCCGATCGTCACGCACATGATCGCGATCGGCGAGCGCTCGGGTCAGCTCGAGGAGATGCTCGAGAACGTGGCCGTGAGCTACGACGCGCAGGTCGAGGCGCGCGTGCAGATGATGACCTCGCTCCTCGAGCCGATGATGATCGTGCTGATGGGCGGGATCTCGGGGTTCATCGCCTTCTCCATCCTCATGCCGCTCATGAGGATGAACGAGTTCATCAACTAGTTTCCTGAGGGGGCGTGCGCCCCGCTCCCCCACGAAGTGGGGCCCCCTCCCACTCCCCTCCGCCTCCGCTCCGGGCTGCGCGCCGGGGCCCCAGCCCCGGCTTGCGGGGCCTCGCCTGGCTCGGCCCCTGTCCCCGTCTTCGTTCGCTCCGACCGGTTTTCGTTTCGTTCCGCCTCGAACCGCACAGGACCCGCACACCCACCATGGCCCGCAAGAAGCACGAGAGCGCACTGACGATGCCGTGGCAGGCCCGCGGTGCGTGGCTGCGCGAGCTCTTCTTCGGGCGGCGCGTGCGCTACCTGCCGTGGATCGTGCTCGGGGTGCTCTCGCTCGCGGGCCTCCTCTTCTCGGCGCACCGCCGTGCGCAGGTCCGCCAGACGCGCGTCGAGCTCGACCGCGTGCACCGCGCGCTCACTGCGTTCCGGCTCGACTTCGGTCGCTGCCCGAGCTCCATGACCGAGCTCGTCCACCCGCCCCGCTCGGGCGTGCGCTACCTCGAAGAGGAGCCGCTCGACGCGTGGGGCAACCCGCTCTGGGTCCGCTGCCCGGGTCGCTACGACGAGGACGACGCCGACGTCGTCTCGGCGGGCCCGAGCGGCAACTTCCTGATCGACGACAACATCTGGTGAGAAGAGACAACGAGGAGATCGCCATGGAATCGCTCCGCCCCATCGACCCCACCGCGACGACCGTTCGCCGCAGCGTGCGCGCCGCGCGGCGCCTCGCCCGCGCTCGCCGTCGCGCGCAGGCCGGCATGACCCTCGTCGAGATCATGATCGTCGTGATCATCATGGCGATGATCGCCGCCGCCGTCGGCGTCGCCGTGCTGCCGCGCCTCAACGAGGCCCGCGTGCAGCAGGCGCGCACCGACGCGCAGTCGATCCGCTCCGCGGTCGAGATGTACCTCGCGCAGAACCCGAGCGCGGACTGTCCGAGCGTCGACGAGCTCGTGTCCGAGCGCATCCTCTCCGCGCAGACCCGCTCGCGCGACCCGTGGGACAACGACTTCTCCGTCGAGTGCGAGGGCGAGGACATCACCGTGATCTCGGGGGGCCCCGACGGTCAGATGGGCACCGAGGACGACGTCCAGTGATCGACTGACAGGCCGAGCGACTCTCTCGGACCCAGAGCACATCCGATGCGCACCCACGACGACATGACGAGCCGACGCGCCTCCGGGCGTGCGCGTCGTCGTGTGCGTGTGGGCCGCTCCGGCATGACGCTCATCGAGATCATGATCGTCGTGCTCATCGTGGCGGTCGCCGCGACGGGCCTCTCGTACGGCTTCGGCGCGCTCAACCGCACGCAGCTCCGCGCGGCGTGCATGCGCCTCACGGCCGCGTCGCGCTTCGCGTACAACCGCGCGATCAGCCGCGGCACCACCGTGCGCATCGCACTCGACTTCGAGCACGGCACGATGGCGATCGAGGAGGGCCACGGTCGCATCACGCTCGCGCGCATGTCCGACACGCGGCGGCAAGCGATCGAGGAAGAGGACGAGGACGGCTCCGACTCGGCGAGCGCCGTCGATCCGTGGGAGGCGGCGCGCGCGCGCCTGGCCGACACGCTCCATCCGAGCTTCGGCGCCTCGCCGTTCCAGCCCATCTCCGGTCGTCGCTACACGGCGCAGCCCGTGGCCGAGGGCGTCGACATCGAGCGCCTCATCACGCCTCACGAGGCCGAGCCCCGCACCCGCGGCACCGGGCACATCTACTTCTTCCCGCACGGCCAGACCGAGCACGCGGTCGTGTGGCTCAGCGACGGCGGCGAGACAGTCTTCTCGGTGGAGATCCACCCGCTGAGCGGCCGCGCACGCGTCCGCGCGAGCGCCTACGAGCCCGAGGAGCTCATGATCGAGGGCGACGAGTCGACCTCGGAGGTGCGGGACTGATGTCCAGCGCTGAACTCCTCGCGCTCGGCCCGACCACGCGTCGTCATCGCGTTCGACGCGCGCGCGCCGTCGCGCCCGCGAGCGCAGCGGCGTCGGGCTTCACGCTCCTCGAGGTGATGGTCGCCGTGGCGATCCTCGGCATCACGCTCGTGTCGATCTTCTCGAGCGAGGCGGGCGCCATCCGCATGGCCGGGCGCGCGCGCCTCCTCACCACCGCGTCGCTGCTCGCCCGCTGCAAGATGGGCGAGATCGAAGAAGAGGTGCTCCGCACGGGCTTTCCCGCCGTGTCGTCGCAGGGCTCGGACGAGTGCTGCGAGGGCGGCGAGGTGGAGGGCTTCAGCTGCGAGTGGGAGATCTCGCGGGTCGTCATCCCCGATCAGATGCCCGCCAGCGAAGACGAAGAAGGCGAGGGCGGCGGCCTCCTCGGCGGCCTGCTCGGTGGCGCAGGCGGCGCGCAGGGTGCGCCGGGCGCCCCTCCGGCAGCGCCTCCATCGCCCGCGGAGATGCTCTCGGGCTCGATGATGGCGGGTGGCGGCAACATGATCAGCCAGCTCGCGATGCAGTTCGTGCTGCCGATGCTCAAGCCGATCATCGAAGAGCAGATCCGTCGCGCCACCGTCACGGTGCGCTGGCGCGAGGGCGAGGGCACGCAGGAATTCGACGTGGTGCAGTTCCTCGTCGCCGAGCAGATGAACGCCGCGCAGATGCAGCAGGCGCTCACTGGCATGCCGCCACAGCAGCCACCGCCGCCGCAGAGGAAGCCATGAGCCGCTCGCGTCGAGACACGCGTAGACGCGCCACGCAGGGCGGCGGCTTCACGCTCGTCGAGGCTCTGGTGGCCATCGCGGTGTTCGGCATCGTCGCGACCATCGTGTTCGGTGGCTTCTCGCAGACCATGCGCAACCGTCGCTTCGTCGAGGCGCAGTCCGACCGCGCGCACGTCGTACGCGTCGCGATGGAGCGCATGGTGCGCGAGATCTCGTCCGCGTTCGTGTCGGTGCACGTGAACCCCAACCCGCAGCTCATCACCATGCGCTCGGGCTTCCACGGGCGCCGCGAGGGCGCCGGCGCGCGCCTCGACTTCACCTCGTTCTCGCATCGTCGCCTCTACCGCGACGCGCACGAGTCCGATCAGAACGAGGTCGGCTACTTCGTCGCCGACTACCGCGACGAAGACGGCCACACCCACACGGCGCTCGTGCGTCGCGAGCAGAACCGCATCGACGAGGACTTCGAGCGCGGGGGCCAGAACGCCATCCTCGTCGAGGACGTGCGCGAGTTCGAGCTCAGCTTCCTCGACCCGCTCTCGCTGGAATGGCGCGACAGCTGGGACGCGTCGGGATCCGAGATGAACCGGCTCCCCGTGCAGGTGAAGATCCGCCTCGTGGTCCCCCAGACGCAGAACGAGCGGCACGACGAGGTGTACACCACGCGGGCCATGGTCCCCATCAACTGGGCCCTCAACCACGCCGTCTACAACCCGTAGTTCTTCCGAGGCCGCGCTCTCCGCTGCGCCGACCTGCTCACGCTCTTCCCCTCCACGCTTCCCACGCCCCACGCGCTCACGCCCTCATCACCATGGCCATCTACGTCGGCATCGAGCAGGACTCCTTCTCCGTACGCGCGGCGATCGTGCGCTCGCAGTTCGGACGCACACAGATCGTGCGCTTCGTGGAGCTCTGGCTCTCACAGTTCCCCGCAGCGGAGCACGTCCTCGAGGCGAGCCCCGGCGACGCCCCCGCGACGCCGGCGCCTCCGAGCCCCGCGCGGCAGGCGGTCGCGGAGATTCTCCGGCTCGCCGGGCCCAACGCCGAGCTCGTCGCCGCGATGCCCACCGAGGACGTCTCGCTGCGT
This sequence comes from Sandaracinaceae bacterium, assembly GCA_019694315.1. Lineage (GTDB taxonomy): Bacteria > Myxococcota_A > Polyangia > Polyangiales > Sandaracinaceae > JAFLCL01. The sequence continues at coordinate 38,156 of JAIBCE010000014.1, read as the reverse complement.
CGCGTCGAGCTACCCGCGGCCGCGGCCAAGAAGGTCGATGAGCTCTTGCCCTTCGAGGTCGAGTCGCTGATCCCGTTCGAGGCCGACGCCGCGCTCCTCGAGCACCAGTCGATCGAGAGCACCGATCCGAGCAAGCTGCGGCTCCTCGTCTGCGCCGCGCCCAAGGCTCGCATCCGCCAGCGCCTCGACGAGCTCGCGGCCGCCGGCATCGATCCCGGTGCGCTCGTCCCGAGCGCCGCCTCGCTCGCAGGCCTGGCGTCGTTCCTGCCGACGTTCGCGGCCGCCGAGGCCCCGCAGATGCTCGTGTGCATGCTCGTCGATCGCACCGAGGTCTGCATCGTGCGCAAGGGCCGATGCGAGCTCGCGCGCACGATCTCTGCGGGCCACCGGCAGATCGAGGAGATCGGCTACGCGGAGCCGCCCATCGGCTCGGAGGCCGAGCGTCTCGTCCGCGAGCTCAAGCAGACGATCACGAGCTACCGCATGCAGGGTGGCGCGGAGCCCGAGGGCACGTGGCTCCTCGGCCTCACCGATCCGAGCGGCATGCTGGTGCGCTGGGCCGCCGCCGCGCTCGGTCGCAGCGTCGAGCTCTTCGCGATGCCCGACGTCGCCGCGGCGCCCAAGGCGAGCGAGCCCGCCCTCGATCCCGTGGCCAAGGCGCGCTTCGCCGTGCCCCTCGGCCTCGTGGGCCAGGTGATCTCGAGGCAGCGCACGATCGACCTCCGCAAAGGCGAGTTCGTGCGCACGCGTCAGCTCGGCCTCGCGCGCGAGCTCGCACCGCTCCTGGGCGTCGCCGCCGCGGCTGTGTTCCTCGCGTGGGGCTTCTCGGTGTACGCGCAGTTCTCCGTGCTCCGCGCGCGCCGCGAGGTGCTCGAGAGCGAGCTCGCGCGGCTGTCGCGCACGCACCTCGGTCAGGAGACCACGAGCGTCTCCGAGGCCCGCGATCTCCTCGAGCGCGGTCGCACCAACCCCGATCCGATGCCGCAGTGGACCGCGCTCGACGCGCTCCTCGCCGTCTCGAACGCCATCCCCGACACCATCACGCACGACGTGCAGCGCCTGCAGATCGACCTCGCGCAGGATCGCAGCGAGGGGCACTTCGAGCTCCAGGGCGTGGTCGGCACCATCGAGGAGAGCGATCGCATCCGCGCCTCGCTCGCCGAGGTGCGCTGCTTCCAGAACCTCGCGCAGGCCGGCGCCACCACGCCCGCGGCCGACGGTCGCCGTCAGTACCGGCTCGAGGCCGACATCCGCTGTCCCGACGAGCGCCGCGCGAGCGACGAGACGGGCCGACGCCGTCGTCGATCGAGCGGCGGCTCGGGCGGCTCGGGCTCGGGCGGCAGCAGCAGCCAGGGAGGCGAGTGATGCGCGCGTCGATCGAAGCAGCGTGGGCTGGCCTCAACGATCGCGAGAAGAAGCTCGTCGGCCTCATGGGCGCGATCTTCGCCGCGCTCGCGATCTTCCTCCCCATGTACCTCCTCAGCAGCTCCATCGCTGCGCTCGAGACGGAGAACGAGCAGATCGCCACGGTCATGCGCGACATCGAGCGCGCCGCGCCGCAGCTGTCCGAGCGCGAGGCCGCGCGCCGCGCCGCCGAGGCTCGCTACGATCTCCAGGCGCCCGCGCTCTCGTCGCTGCTCGAAGCGCAGAGCCGCGATCAGGAGATCACGATCAACGCGGTCACGAACCAGCCCGAGGTGCAGGAGGGCCGCTTCCGCCGGCGTCACGTGCGCGCGTCGTTCCCGGGCACCGGCCTGCGCCCCGCGGTCAAGCTCATGAACTCGCTCGAGGCCTCGCAGTACCCGATCGCGCTCGAGCGCGTCCACATCGATCATTTCGCTCCCGGCGAAGATCGCTACAACGTCGAGCTCGGCGTCATCACCTACGATCGTCAGGGCGCCGCCGAGGGCGCGACCCAGGCGCCGGCCGCGCACCCTCAGCCCGCCGGCCGCGCCGGACCCCCCACGCCCTGATCCACGCGCATCACGAGCCGCATCGAGCACCATGAGCACTGCGACCGCACCGTCGGCCTTCTCGAGCTTCCTCGCGCGCTTCCGTCGCGCGCCGAGCCCCTCGCCTGCCAAGCCCGCCGGCGGCGGTCGGCGCTGGCTCCGCGTCGTGGGCTACGTGTTCTACTTCCTCTTCGCGTTCGTCACGTTCACGTACCTCACGTTCCCCTACGATCGCGTGCGCGACTTCGTCGTGCACCAGATCGAGCTCGCGGTCCCCGGCTCCGAGGTGGAGATCGTCAGCCTCGAGCCCGCGTGGGTCACGGGCATCGAGGCGCACGGGGTGCGCATCCGCCTGCCGGCCGAGCCCGCCGAGCCCCCTCGTCCTGGCGCCGCGCCCAGCACCGAGCCCCGTCGTCCCGTGCGCCCGAGCGTCACCGTCCCCTACCTCTATGCGCGCGTCGGCATCCTCTCGTACCTTCTCGGCACCACCGAGGTGACCTTCGAGGCGGAGCTCGACGGCGGCGGCACGATCGAGGGCGTCCTCGCCGACCGCGGCACCGCGACGCACGTCACGGCGCACATCCACGCCGTGGATCTCCGCCGCATCGGCGTCTTGCGTCACTACGTCGGCTTCTCGCTCGGTGGCGAGGTCACGGGCGACATCGACCTCGAGGTCGCTGACGAGGCCGACGCCACCGACGGCACCATCCACCTCTCCATCGCCCAGGCCACCGTCGGCGACGAGCAGTTCACCGTGCCGCTGCCCATCCCGGGCATGACTGGCATCCAGCTCACCCGCATCGACGTCGGCGCGCTCGAGCTCCAGATCACAGTCGAGGACGGCGTCGGCCGCATCGAGCAGCTGAGTGGTGACGGGAGCGACATCGTGCTCCGAGGCACGGGAACCGTCCGCGTGAACCGGGTCGTGCGCATGAGCGCCCTCGACCTCCTCCTCCGCGCCGCCATCCAGCCCGCCTACCTCGAGCGCAACCCCGTGGTCCGCGGCGCGATCGAGCTCGCCGGCACGAACCCGCTCGTGGCCCCCTACCGTGCGCCCGATGGAGCGTTCCAGGTTCGCCTCCAGGGCACGCTCGGCGCGCGCGTCACGGCGCTCGCGGCGGGCTCGGCCACCATTCCCCAGTGATCGCTGCGCGCGCGGCGTGCTGGCGCGCATCCTGACCCACGCGGCTCGCTGCGCGACGTCACCGACGGGCAGCGCGGATCACACAATCGTTCGACAACCGCCGCACGAGTTGGGCACAATCACCCTCCCCAATGCCGCGCGTCATCGGCATCGACCTCGGTACGACGAACTGCTGTGTGGCCGTCGTGGACGGCACGCGTTCGTCCGTCTTGCACAACAAGGCGGGCTACAAGACGACGCCCTCCGTGATCGCCGTGACCGAGGACGGAAAGCGCCTCATCGGGCAGCTCGCCGTCCGCCAGCAGGTCACCAACCCCGAGCACACGGTCTACGCGGCCAAGCGCCTCATCGGACGCGCGTGGGACTCGGTCCAGGTGCAGCACGCCATGAAGGTGTGCCCGTACCGCATCGTGCAGGGCCCCAACAACGACGTCCGCATCGAGCTCCGCGGCAAGATCTACTCGATCCCCGAGATCTCCGCGATGTTGCTCCAGGAGATGCGCTCGCTCGCCGAGGAGCAGCTCGGTGAGCCCGTCGAGCACGCGGTCGTCACGGTGCCCGCGTACTTCAACGACAACCAGCGTCAGGCCGTGCGCGACGCGGGGCGCATCGCGGGCCTCGACGTCCTGCGCATCCTCAACGAGCCCACCGCGGCGGCCATCGCGTACGGCGCCACGCGCGACACCGCCAAGACGATCGTGGTCTACGACATGGGCGGCGGCACCTTCGATGTGTCGGTGGTCCGCGTCGATCCGCAGATGGGCTACGACGTCATCGCCACGACCGGCGACTCGTACCTGGGCGGCGAGGACTTCGACAACCGCATCGTCGAGTGGATGATCGAGCGCCTGCGCGAGAGCTCGGGCCTCGATGCGTCGGAGTCGCCGCTCGCGCTCGCACGCATGCGGCAGGCCGCGCAGAAGGCCAAGTGCGATCTCTCCGACATCGCCGCGGCCGAGATCCAGCTCCCCTTCCTCATGACGGGCCCGCGCGGCGCCGTGCACCTCGAGACGACGCTCCGTCGCGACGAGCTCGAGAAGATGACGGGCGACCTCGTCACCCGCAGCCTCGCGATCTGCGAGAAGGCGCTGCGCCTGGCCGAGCTCCGCATCCGCGATGTCGAAGAGGTCGTGCTCGTCGGCGGCATGACGCGCATGCCCGCGGTGCAGCGCGCAGTGAGCGAGTTCTTCGAGCGCGAGCCGAGCCGCGGCGTTCACCCCGACGAGGTCGTCGCCGTCGGCGCGGCCCTCCACGGCCAGCACCTCGTCAACGCCACCCCCGAGCAGTCGGGCGTGGTGCCCCTCCACGACGTCACCGCGCACGCGCTCGGCATCATGACGGCCGGCGGCAACTTCGATCCCGTCATTCCCGCGAACACCACCGTCCCGGTGCGCATCGCCAACGTCTTCGCCACGAGCCGCGACAACCAGGAGCAGGTGAAGATCGTCGTGCTCCAGGGCGAGAGCAACAAGGCCGCGGAGAACGAATTCCTCGGGCAATTCGCGCTCACGGGCCTGCGCCGCGCGCGCGCCGGCGAGGTCGAGGTCGAGGTCGTGTTCGAGATCGACGACGACGGCATCTTCCGCGTCGCGGCGATCGATCGCGAGACGGGCGAGGCCCAGACCATCGAGGTGCTCGCGCAGAGCGGCCTCGACGAGGACGAGATCTCCCGGATGATGAGTGAGGCCGAGCAGCACATGGCCGAGCGTCGCGAGCTCGAGGAGCAGGAGCGCAACCGCCAGGGCATCCACGTTCTCCTCGCCGACCTCGACCGCCTCCTGCCTCAGGCCGAACAGAAGGTCGCGGGCACCCCCGTCGCCGCAGCTGCCATCGTCAAGGCGCGCCGCGCCGTCGAGCAGGTCCGGCACCAGGTCGAGCACGGCGATCCGAAGAAGCTCGGCGACAACCTCGCGACGCTCCAGAAGCTCTCGGGCATGCTGAAGCAGGTCCTCAGTCGCTGACGATCGCCCACGTTTCTGGGCGAATTCGACAAGCGTCCGCTCTGGTCAGCGCGCCGCGCTCACGGTCCGAGCCGCCTCCGCGAAGCGCGGGAGCCAGCTGTCGCGCTCGGCCTCGGCCACCACGCCCGCCACGAGGAAGGTCTGATCGCCCGCGTACACGACGGCCGCGTACGTCGCGAGCTGGCTCGCCTCTGCGCCCTCCTCGGCCTCGCGCTCCTGCCAGCCCGTGACCTCGCATCCCTCGACCTCCTCGGTCTCGATGCGTCCGCGCGTGCGCACGTGGTCGTCGGGCACGGGCCCCGCCTGGAACAGGATCGGCTCGCACGCCTCGTCGCGCTGCGCGAGCGGCACCATGGCTGGCACCGCGATCAGGAACAGTGTGGGCGAGCCCACGACGGGCGGCATCATCGCGCCGGGCCGTCCGTACGTCACCGAGCTCGTCGTCGAGCGGTCCACCTCGAGGCCTTCCGGCGCATGCAGCCGAAAGCCCACCGCGGTCTCGGGATCGAGCGGCGCGGTCGCGTCCCAGCTCGCCGAGAGCACGCTCGCTCGCACGAGCGCACGCAGGCGCTCGCTCCGCGACGCGTCGTACGCACCCGCCACCACGAATGCGCGATCGCCCTCGGTCACGATCGCCCAGACGCGTTCGATCCACTGCTCCTCGCTCGCCTGCTGCCGATCGACATGCAGGGTCGTCGGGCGCCCCGCGAGCTCGACCTCTTCGGTGGACTCGGGCTCAGCGTCGTTCTCGAGCCCGTGACGGAAGGCCGCGAGCACCTCGGGCCCGCCCTGCGCCGCCGCGACGAGCATCTGGATGCGCCGCGCGCGGTGCACGAACCCGGCTCCGAACGGGGTGGGCTCGCTCCCTCGCGGGGCCCGCAGCGTCACGCCGGTGCCCGGCACGAGATGCGGCGCATCGAGGGGCAGCTCCTCACGCTCCTCACCGCCGTCCGCCGCGTGCGTGTCGCCCGCCGGAGGGGTGGTCGAAGCGGTCGTTCGTGCGCCGCCGCAGCCGCCGAGGCCCAAAGTGAGGCAGAGCAGGGCGATGGGCGTCGGGTCGGATCGAGTCATCGACCGCGCTTAGCACGTCACGACAGGCGACGACGCACCCAGAGCCAGCCGAGGCCGAACGTGAGCACGACGAACGCGCGCTCCCACCACGTCGCCGCCCGCGGTGCGGGTCGCGCGAGAACGGGCGCGGGCTTGGACGGACGCGTCTCGAGCGCCACCCGCGCTGCCTCGGCGTCGAGGGCGAGCGCGCGCTGGGTCATGCCCGAGCGACGAGGCGGCTCCCCGAGTGTCGAGCCGCAGTAGCCGCAGAGCGTCGCCCCGGCCTGGCTCGGCGCATCACAGTGCGGGCACACGCACCCCTTCGCGAGAGCGCGAGGAAACGATGACGGCGCAGCGACGGTAGAGGAGGCACCCGCGAGCATGACGACGCGAGTACCCGACCTCGCCCGCTCCCGGCAAGAAAACGGCAGGCGGCTCTTGGACGCCCTCGGGGCGCTCTGGCTCTCGATCCGATCTACCCTCCGCCCCATGCCCATCTCACGTGCTTACGAAGACCTGCTCCACGCTGTCCGCACCCGCGGCGTGAAGAAGACCGATCGCACTGGCACGGGCACCCTGAGCCTCTTCGGCCACCAGCTCCGCTTCGACCTCCGCGACGGCTTCCCGCTCATCACCACCAAGAAGGTTCACCTCAAGTCGGTCGTCCACGAGCTCCTCTGGTTCCTCCGCGGCGAGTCGAACGTCGCCTACCTCCGCGAGCACGGCGTCACGATCTGGGACGAGTGGGCCGATCCCCAGGGCGAGCTCGGCCCCGTCTACGGCGTCCAGTGGCGCAGCTGGCCCGCGCCCGACGGACGCCACATCGACCAGCTCGCCGACGTCGTGAACGAGATCCGCACCCGTCCCGACTCGCGTCGCCTCGTCGTCTCCGCGTGGAACGTGGCCGAGCTCCCGAAGATGGCCCTCCAGCCCTGCCACGTGCTCTTCCAGTTCTACGTCGCCGAAGGCCGCCTCAGCTGCCAGCTCTACCAGCGCAGCGCCGACGTCTTCCTCGGCGTCCCCTTCAACATCGCCAGCTACGCGCTCCTCACGCACCTCGTGGCGCAGGTCACGGGCCTCGAGGTCGGCGACTTCGTCCACACCTTCGGCGACGTCCACCTCTACCTGAACCACGTCGAGCAGGCCGATCTCCAGCTCGTCCGCGAGCCGCGCGCCTTCCCCACGCTCCACCTCGACCAGGGCGTCCGCGCCCTCGATGACTTCCGCTTCGAGCACATCCGCATCGATGGCTACGAGCCGCACCCTGCCATCAAGGCCCCGGTCGCCGTGTGAAAGACGCCATGGAGATCGTGCTCCTCGCTGCGCTCGCAGATCACGGCGTCATCGGCGTCGATGGCGCGCTCCCCTGGCACCTCCCCGACGACCTGAGGCGCTTCAAGCGCCTCACCCTCGGCAAGCCCGTCGTGATGGGACGTAAGACCTTCGCGTCCATCGGTCGCCCGCTGCCCAAGCGTCGCAACGTCGTGCTCTCGCGCAGTGCCACACCCATCGAGGGCGTCGAGCTCGTCCACGGCGTCGAGCAGGCCCTCACGCTGCTCGCCGACGAACCCGAGATCTGCGTGATCGGCGGCGGCGAGGTCTACCGCGCGTTCCTGCCGCTCGCGACGAGGCTCGAGCTCACCCACGTCGAAGCGAGCGTGCCCGGCGACACGCGCTTTCCCGACCTCGATCCCAGCCTCTGGCGCTGCGTCGCCGAGGAGCGCCACGCTCCCGACGACGCCCACCGCTGGCCCATGCGCTTCGCGACCTACGTCCGCGCCGAGCCTCGCTGATCGCCCACGAACTGATCGCCCACGAAAGAGCGGCGTTTCACTGTGTCGCGGTCGCGCCCTCGGCCGCTGGGGCCGCCGGCAAGGGCTCCACGGCGTGGCCGGCCGCGACCCAGCCGGTGATCCCGGCGCCCATCACCGACACGTTCGAGAACCCCATCGCGATCGCGCTCTCGGCCGCCACGTGGCTCGCCGAGCAAGCCTCGTTGTAGCAATAGAAGACGAGCGGTGAGCTCGTGTCGGTGGGCAGCTGCTCTCGCGTCACGCCGTCGTAGTCGACCCACGTCGCGCCCGGCACGTGCCGCTCGTCGAAGGTCTCCCGATCGTTCGCATCGAACACCGCCACGCGATGCTCGGCCAGGGCCGTCGCCACCTCGCCCACCGAGATGCGCGCGAAGTGCTCCACGTCTTCCTCGCTCGACGCCACCGGCGCGTTGCCGCTGTTGCCCGACCCACAGCCGAGCGCTCCGAGCAGACACACCGACGCGACCAGAATCCGACGCATGAGACCTCCGATTCGCCCTCTCGCGCAGCGATTCGAGTGAGTCGTTGCTCGAGCAGCGTTCGAGTGAATCGGTGCTCTAGAGCACGCGCGCGAGCCTCGCAAGCTCGACGCTCCCACGAAGGAGAGGCAGCGAACCTCGCCCGAGACCTCACTCGGGCAGGTCAGCCCTGTGGCGAGCCAGGCGGCGCGGTGCCCTCGTGATCGGGCTCCACGTCATCGGGCCCCAGCGTCTCGGGCGACACGGCCTCGCGCTCCGTCTCCCACGGATCCGCCACGAGCGTGTCGATGCGCTCGGGTGGATGCGCGGTGTCCCGGCCCTCCTCTCGGAGCTGCCGAACCTCCCGATCCACGCTCGCCAGCGGTCGACGACACTCCGGATCGTTTCGGCCTTCCTCGCCACGGTCGAGGCAACGCCAGGTCTCCATCCCGAGGCCCTGGCAGCGACTCATGAACGCCTGGCTCGTGGCCCCCGCGCCATCGCCGCGTGTGCTGAGCGAGGCCCGGTTCATCTCGAGCAGCGCCTGGCACCGCTCGCGCACCGCCTGGTCTCCGGTCGCCGTCGTGTTCGGCGGCCCCTCGAGGCTCGCGCGCGTCGAGGCCGGCAGTCGCGCTGCCAGCGCCTGTGCGATCTCCTGCCCGTCGCGCACGAGCTCCTCGTGACGCTCGCTCTCGGGTCGCCTCGGCCCCTCGCGCGCCAGCCGCTCCTGTCGATTTCTCTCGAGCGCCTCGCGGGCCAGCGTGCGGCCACCACCACCGCCACGTCCGCCCGCGCCTCGCGCCCACATCGACCCACCCGACAGCGCCCCAGGCGCTGGGGCGGGCGGCGCCACAGCTCCCGCAGGCGGAGGCGGTGCGCTACGCGCGGGCGGGCCCACGGGCGCAGGACCGCTGGTGCTCGCCCCCTCGCTCGACCCGCAGGCCGCCAGGAGCGCGGCCAGGCCGATCGCCGCGAACGCTCGACGCAAGGTCCTCACTCGCCCGTGAGCACCGACGCGAGGCCGTGGCCGTGTCGGTCCGTGTCGAGCACGACGAACGTCATCCGCTGGTCGCGCTCGGCCGCGAGGAGGATCGCGTCCATGTGCGTCGGCGGCGCGTCGGGCGGCGCCGTCACCACGTGATAGCCCGCGCGGGGCAGCGCCTCGCGGTAGAACGCCTCGAGCTCCCACTCCGTCATCGAAGAGCCCGCGTACGACACGACGCGCTGGTTCGCGCCCGTCTCGTACGCGTCGATGATGCGGCGCGATCGCGGCGGCCGCGGGATGCCCGGCACGTCGGCGCCGGGCACGTCCTGGTTTCCGCCATGTCCAGTGATCTCGTCGAAGTCGAGCGAGCCCGTCGTCCAGAAGGTCAGGAAGTGCGTGCCGTGGCCCTCGTCGAGCGTCCGGGCATACACGTAGCGGAGATCGCCCAGGTCGTGGAGGTCGTTCGACTCACGGAAGCGCGCCGCGCGACCGAGCAGCTCCGCAGCGCTGATCTCCTCGCCGAAGTCGAGACAGCCCACCGCGCCCGTCTCTCCCCGCTCCTCGCGCATCACGAAGAAGTCCTGCGCGCTCGCGGCGCGGATCTGCGCCTGGAGATCGGCGTTGTGCGCCCGGCAGCGCGCCTCGAATTCGTCCAGGACCACGCTCACGTCGTCGGGCGAGGTGCCGCTCGTCACCATCAGCGACTGCCCGTTGAGGCGCAGCTCGCGAGGGGCGTCCTGACGATCGGCGCGCTCGTAGCGCATGAGGCTCTCACCGACCGAGATCATCTGCTCGCCCACCTGGCCGCGCACCCGTGTGTAGGTCACGCCTACGCCCACTGCCGCCACCGCCGTGGCAAACGCCGTGAGCCGCACGCCCTTCATCCACGGCGAGGCGTTGACGAGCTGCCAGCGTGAAGGCCGCATCGGCTCCTTGCGGCCCGTCTCGGCGCTCGCGCCGGCCTGGGCGTCGACGCTCACCTCGACAGCGGGCCCGATGCTGGGGGGCTCGACGCTGGGCTCAGTGCTCGGTTGGTCGTTCATCGGAAGCTCGCGATCGTCCATGGTCCCTCGCTTCCTCAGAATCCGAACGCGCCCCACGCACTCGCGATGAAGTTCGCGATGGCGTAGTCCTCGGGGTCCTCGTTGCACATCCAGACCATGTCTCCGCGGTAGCGCTGCGTCTCACCGCCGAGCACGGGGGGCTGGTCCACGGTGCCGTTGCGGCTCGCGTGGAATTCCTCGAAGAACATGCTCATGATCGAGCCGAAGATCGGTGTGTCGGTGCTCCCCGTGGAACCCGATCCGTCGTAGGCGCTGTCGCCGATGTGCGTGGGAGAGTCGGGCGTCGTCCGACAGCCGTCGTACGCCCGCTGCCAGGCACCCTCGCGGATCCGCACGTTCATCTCCACGATGTTGCGGCCCAGCGTGAACACGTAGAAGACGCTCCCCCAGATGATGAGGAAGGCGGGTGTCATCATGATGGTCTCGGTGCTCGCCGTACCCTCTTGATCACGCAGCAGACGGAGCCTCTTGCTCCACCCACCCGAGGAGAGGCCGCGCGATCGATTCTTGCGCTCGGTCATCGGAAGCCTCCTCAGTGCGCCACGAGGCCGCTGACGGTGTCGAGGGCGCCGGCCACCGAGCCGAGCCCCGAGGGCAGCGCATCGCCGATGCGATAGCGACGCATACGCGCGCGCCACTGGCAGTGCCAGAGCCACTCTTCGCGCTCCATGCCGTCCTCGTCCTCGAAGTAGTACTCGGACTGGGCAAAGGACACGTTGTTCGCGAACTCGAGCGAGTCCGAGAGGTTCGTCTCGTCACGGCCCCAGCTCGCCACCTGCACGCCCTGCCGCGTGAAGCGGAAGCTGGGATCGCCGAGCATGTAGGCCTGGAGCTGGAACCGGCTCTCACCGAGCCAGGCACCTTCTTCGACTTGCTGGAAGTTGTCCTGGTCGTCGCCGCAGTAGTGCCGCGCGCGCATCGTGCGGGTGATGAACGGTGTGACGAGCACCGAGCCTGCCCAGAACTCCGACCAGTGCGCTTCCACTGCCGAGGCGAGCGCACCCAGGATGTGCGCGGGCGTCCGGACGCGCTCGTCGCAAGGCCAATTCGAGTCGTCTTCTTCTGCAGCCACGCCGTCGAGCACCGGCCACAAGATGCCGAGGTAGGTCGTGGGTGAGTACTCGCTCGTGCCGTACTCGATCACACGCAGCTCGGCCGCGATCGGGGCGCCTTCGCGCACGGCCACGGCGATGCCATGCACGACGGCGATCAAGTCCTCCATCACGTCCTGCACGTCGTCGGCGGTGTCGTACGCGTCGATCGCTTCCTCGGCGTGCAGCGCGGCGTGGTAGCAAGCTTCACAGCAGTACGCGCACCACGGGCCGCATCCCAGGCACACGAGGCCGGCCGCGACAGCTGCGCCTGCGATGATGTCCGCTGCGATCTGCATCGCCGCACCGACCACCGCGAAGGCCGCCATGATCATGTTCAGGATCGCGAGGATGTTCATCGCGCGGGCCTCGACGACCGCCGCCATGAACGCCGCCGAGTCGGCAGCGTCCTGCATGCGCTCGCGGTGGATCACCACGTTCGCGACACCATGCAGGTAATAGAGAACGCCCACCGCCATCGCGGCCATGAAGACGCCGAGGACCATCGTGGCACCCGACTCGTCGGACCAGAGGCTCCGGCGTTCGGCGGCTCGGGTCTTTCCGATCGGTGCCTCGGTGCTGGTGGCGGACATGCGAGACCTCCGGCACGGATGCTCACCACGCGATGCGCGGGGCGCACACCCGGACGACAGCTAGAGAGCATGTTGCGTGCCTCGACGCGCAGGGGTCAAGACCTTCCTCAACCCCCCGGATCACGCGTGCATCGCGCGAGTTTCCGAGCCCGGCTCCCGTCCGCTGGGGCTCGCTATCCCCAGACCCCTTTCCCACCCGGAGTCGTTCGACCCCACCTCCCGCCCCTCACCAGGGGAGCACCCGCTCCGCGCCGAGCGCGTCCGTCAGCGCATCCACGTGCGTGAGCACGGCGTCGCGTCGCTGGGCCAGGTGCTCGAGCTGCTCGTCCTCGAGGATGGGCGCCAGCGGATCCGTCGCCAGCCTGGCCCGAAGGTCCTCCACATCCAGCCTCCTCAGTCGCCGGACGAAGCCACGCTCGAACCGCTGCACGTACGCGAGCCGCACGTCCAGCGTCGACAGTCTCGCGCGCCGTCGCGAGAAGCCCGCGGCGTTGTCGAGGTACACGATCGGCCCCGCCTCGCCGCGTGTCCGCACGTTCGTGTACCCGCCCCCCCACCGATCCGCGTTGTGCGTGAGGAAGTCGAAGACGATGAGCGTCGAGAGCTCTGCCGCACGCGCCTCGACGTCCCATGCGGCCGCGTCGTTCGTCTCCTCGCTCGCGTCGACCGGGTCGAGCCCCCCTTCGAGCCCCGGATCGAGCCCCCCGTCGAGCGCAGCGTCGACCCCGCCATCCAGCCCCCCATCGCCAGCGCGCGCCCGCGCCTCGATCGCCCGTCTCAGCAGCCCCGGAGCGACGAACGGGTAGGGCCCCTCCCAGTCCTCGATCCGCAGCGCCCGATCCCAGTCCTCCGGTGGCTCGATCGGCACGAGGCGCTCGTCGATCCAGGCGATCATCACGCCCCGGACCATCCCGTCGGCCGGCACGATCACCTCGTCGGCGTGGGCGTCTGTCGCGAGCAAGGGCTCGAGGGACGCCCAGGGCAACGTCCGCCCCGTGCTCGGCGCCGTGCGGTTCAGCCCGAGCAGCCGATCGAGGTGGAACGCTGCGATCTCGGCAAACCAGTGCGTGCCCGAGAAGGTCTGCTCGGGCTTGAAGTAGCCCCGCGTTCCGTCCCCGAACGTCACCCGAAACGCCACGCTCCGGCCCCCGCGACCGCGCTCGATCCCCACGATCTCGGCTGTCCGGAGCCGCTCGACGGCCTCGTCGTCCTCGGCGGGATCGAACAGCGTGCCCCGCTCCATGACCACAGCACGCTGGCGCCGCCGCGACGCGTCCAGGCCCGCATCGCTCGACGACTCCGCCAACCCAGCATCACTCGGCGTCTCGGCCTGGCTCAACGCGTTCTGCGGCGGGACACTCGCGGTCGCCGATGTGGGCGCGACCGACGACGAAGGAGCCCTGTGCGAGGGGCCCGGCATGGAGCAGCCCGAAACCGTGGCCACGAGCAGGCCCGCGGCCGCCGAGGCACGAATGCGTGTTCGGGCGGCCACGGCGCCCACGCCGGCTCCTCGGAAAACGCTCGAATTCGCGGGCATGGAGGCCCTCCAGTGCAGTCCCTCTGCCAGGCCTGACGGTTGCTGGAGCGATGCCCGCCATGGCCCGTTGGCTCCTTGCTCTCGTGCTCTCGTGCTTCGCGTGCCTGCCGGGCTCCGCACACGCCCAGCAGCCGGCGCGTCGACCGCGTGTGGTCTCGGACGTCTGGCAGGAGCCCGCCATCGGTGTGCGTTACCTCAGGCGCCTCACCTCCACCCCCACGCAGATCCACGTCGTCATCGCCGACCTCCGCACCGAGGGTGTGGAGCTCCTCGCCACGCCACACGCCGATCGCTGGGCCACCGTCCCGGAATTCGCCGCCGACCACGGGCTGGAGGTCGCCATCAACGGGGGCTTCTGGAGCACGCTGCAAGATCCGCGGGGCCTCGCCGCGGGCGGTGGCGAGCTCTGGCCCGATGTCGTCCCCGACCCCGAATTCGGCACCTTCTTCGTCGATCACGAGGGTGTCGCGTCCATCGCATCCGAGGCGCTGCCGCCCGAGGTCGACGACCTCGCCCAGGCCGTGAGCGGCCGGCCCGTCTTGCTCCTCGAAGGAGAGCTGTCGCCCACTCTCGAGGTCTTTCCCGACGCGCGGATCCGCGCGCCCCGCACCGCGGTCGGCGTCGGCGACCGCGGCCGCCGCATCTTCCTCGTGGTCGTCGATGGTCGTCAGCGGGACAGCCGTGGCATGAGCCTGCCCGAGCTCGCCGAGCTCTTCCTCGAGCTCGGCGCCGACTCCGCCCTCAACCTCGATGGTGGCGGCTCGAGCGAGATGTTCGTTCGAGGCTCGGGCGGGGTCGTGAACGTTCCCTCTCGTGGCCGCTGGGAGATCGCGGTCGACGAGCTCCTCGGCACGGGGGAGTCCACGCGCGCCACAGCGCGGGGAACGGAGGTGTTCGTCCGCGGTCGCGAGCGTGAGGTCATGAACCACCTCGGCCTGCGCGCGCGCCGCCAAGACGTGGCCGTCGCGGCCCACGCCTCGCCGGTGGGTGGGCTCGTGCCGATCGACGCACCGCCACCCCTTCCGCCCCGCGTCCGCGTCGGCCCGTTTCGCGAGACGCTGGCCCGGATCATCGCTGTCGCGGCACCGGGGCTCGCCTTGCTCATCGTCGTCGCCATCGGGCGTCGCGTCCTTCGTGCGTGGAGAGACCGGAGCGCTCGCAGAGCCGCGCGCTGACGTTGCCCCCTTCGCGTCGAGGTGTTAGGCGCCCTTCATGCGTGCGGTGGCGCAACGCGTTCGAGCCTCTTCGGTCACGGTCGGCGACGCCGTCGTCGGGCGCATCGAGCATGGCCTCCTCGCCTACGTGGGCGCTCAGCGCGAGGACAGCGCCGACGACCTCGCCTACATCGCCAACAAGCTCGTGAACCTCCGCATCTTCGAGGACGACCGCGGCAAGATGTCCCTCTCGGTCCTCGAGGCTGGCGGCGGCGTCCTGCTCGTTCCCCAGTTCACGCTCTTCGGCGACGTGCGCCGCGGTCGGCGGCCCTCGTTCGACGATGCCGAGCTCCCCGAGCGCGCGCGCGAGCTCTTCGACCAGCTCGTCGCCGAGGTGACGCGCTTCGGCGCCATCGTGGCCACCGGCCGCTTCCGCGAAGAGATGCTCGTGGAGGCCCGCGTCGCCGGCCCCGTCACCATCCTCCTCGACAGCCGCAAGGTGTTCTGAATGTCCGCCCCCCGCTACGAGGTCCGCGCTGCCACGCTCGCCGACGAGGCGATGCTGCTCGAGCTCGCTCGCTACCTCGACTCGGTCAACCTCCCACACGATCGCGACGCGATTCGCCGCATTCTGGAGCTCAGCGAGCGCTCGTTCGCAGGGGACATCAAGGACCCGCGCCATCGCGAGTACGTCTTCGTCCTGATCGACCTCGCCACGCAGCGCGCGGTAGGCACCTCGCTCATCGTTGCGCAGCTCGGCCGCCGCGACGCGCCCTACATCTACTTCGATGTGCGTGTCGAGGAGCGCTACAGCGCTACGCTCGACCGCCACTTCGCGCACGAGGTTCTCTCGATCGGATACTCGTACGACGGCCCCACCGAGATTGGCGGTCTCGTCGTGCACCCCGAGGCGCGCCGTGCGCCCGACAAGCTCGGGATGATCATCTCCTACGTTCGCTTCCTGTTCATGGCGATGCACCGCGAGGCCTTCCAGCGCCGTGTGCTCGCCGAGCTGCTCCCGCCGCTCGAGCCGGACGGCACCTCGCACCTCTGGGAGGCCGTGGGGCGCCACTTCACGAACCTCACGTATCGCGAAGCAGACCGGCTCTCGAAGCAGAACAAGGAGTTCATTCGAGGCCTCTTCCCCGACGGCGACATCTACGCTTCGCTGCTGTCGCCACAGGCTCAGGGCGTGATCGGGCGAGTGGGTCCACAGACGCGCGGCGTCGAGAAACTCTTGCGTCGCATCGGTTTCCGCTACTGGAACCGCGTCGATCCCTTCGATGGCGGCCCTCATTTCGTGGCCGACATGGACGAGATCTCGCTCGTCCAGCGCGTGCGTCGTGTGGCCCCTACCGAAGGAATCGCCCGTGATCGCAAGGGGCTCATCGCGACGGATCTGCCCCGGGCGCCCTACTTCCGCGCCGTGGTGGCTCCGCTCGGCTTGGGCCCCACTGGCGAGCCGGCGGTCTCGAACGACGCCACCGGAGCGCTCGGAATTCCGGCGGGCGTCGACGTGTTCGTTCTGCCGCTCGACTAAAATCGCCGCGATTTCCGCGAGTTACGGGCTCGATGACGAATTCGACGGATCGTGTTTGACAGCCCCGGGGTGGGTGCTAGATCCGGCCTCCCCTGAGGGCACTGCCCGCGGGGCTGACAAAAGAAGACAGGCCGCTCGAAGCGAGGCAAAAAAAAGTTCTTGACTCCATCGCACGATGAAGTAAAAGACGCGCCCCTTCGACGAGACGCAAACACAGCGTCTCGAAAGGCCAGAAGGCGCTGCGCAGCAGCGAATCTTCTTGACACAAGCGAACGCGCCTGCTAGGCTGACCGGCCCAGCGGAACGCTGTCGGTCCTTGAAAACTGAATCGGAGAGTCCGTAATCACGGGTCCCAATCAACGACTCTAGAAGTCGTCTGAGAGGAACTTCTTCTGTCCCCATCGGGGATGGAAAAAGTGATTGCGAGCAACGAGCTCTAGTGTCGCTCACGCGACACAACAGCTCAGGACTGCTCAACAGTTAGGTGGCTGCTTCGGCAGAACACCGAAAAATTCAACTGGAGAGTTTGATCCTGGCTCAGAGCGAACGTTAGCGGCGGGCTTAACACATGCAAGTCGAACGCGAAAGGGATTCGTCCCCAGTAGCGTGGCGTCCGGGTGAGTAACACGTAGGAAACCTTGCCTCGAGCGGGGGATAACGTCCCGAAAGGGACGCTAATACCGCATAAGCCCACGTCGGCTCCGGCCGATGCGGGAAAAGATGGCCTCTGAATTCATGCTATCACTGGAGGATGGTCCTGCGGCGCATCAGCTAGTTGGTGGGGTAACGGCCTACCAAGGCGAAGACGCGTAGCTGGTCTGAGAGGATGATCAGCCACACTGGCACTGAAACACGGGCCAGACTCCTACGGGAGGCAGCAGTGGGGAATATTGGACAATGGGCGCAAGCCTGATCCAGCCACGCCGCGTGAGTGATGAAGGCCTTCGGGTTGTAAAGCTCTGTGGGGAGGGGCGAAAACGGCTAGTAAGAAACGACTAGTCCTTGACGGTACCTCCTTAGCAAGCACCGGCTAACTCTGTGCCAGCAGCCGCGGTAATACAGAGGGTGCGAACGTTGCTCGGAATTACTGGGCGTAAAGCGCGTGTAGGCGGATGGGTAAGTCAGATGTGAAATCCCCGAGCTCAACTCGGGAACTGCATTTGAAACTGCTCGTCTAGAGTACCGGAGAGGGTGGCGGAATTCCTGGTGTAGAGGTGAAATTCGTAGATATCAGGAGGAACACCGGTGGCGAAGGCGGCCACCTGGACGGTCACTGACGCTGAGACGCGAAAGCGTGGGGAGCAAACAGGATTAGATACCCTGGTAGTCCACGCCGTAAACGATGGGTGCTAGGTGTCTCGGGTATTGACCCCCGAGGTGCCGTAGCCAACGCGTTAAGCACCCCGCCTGGGAAGTACGGTCGCAAGACTAAAACTCAAAGGAATTGACGGGGGCCCGCACAAGCGGTGGAGCATGTGGTTTAATTCGACGCAACGCGCAGAACCTTACCCGGGCTAGAAAAGCACGGAACCCTGTAGAAATACGGGGGTGCCCGCAAGGGAGCCGTGATCCAGGTGCTGCATGGCTGTCGTCAGCTCGTGTCGTGAGATGTTGGGTTAAGTCCCGCAACGAGCGCAACCCCTACCATTAGTTGCCAGCGGTTCGGCCGGGCACTCTAATGGGACTGCCACGTCAAGTCGGAGGAAGGTGGGGATGACGTCAAGTCCTCATGGCCCTTATGTCCGGGGCTACACACGTGCTACAATGGTCGGTACAAAACGTCGCGAACCCGCGAGGGGTAGCTAATCGGCAAAAGCCGACCTCAGTACGGATTGCAGTCTGCAACTCGACTGCATGAAGCTGGAATCGCTAGTAATCGCTGATCAGCAGGCAGCGGTGAATACGTTCCCGGGCCTTGTACACACCGCCCGTCACACCATGGGAGTCGATTGCTCCAGAAGTGGCTGCGCCAACCCGCAAGGGAGGCAGGTCCCCAAGGAGTGATCGGTAACTGGGGTGAAGTCGTAACAAGGTAGCCGTAGGGGAACCTGCGGCTGGATCACCTCCTTTCTAAGGAGCACTCGCGCTTCGGCGCGACAGCTCGGTCAATACCCGTGATTATGGACTCCGGTTCAGTTTTCAACGACCGACCCTCGGTCTTTGAACAACGTGTGCCTTCAAGCACGCGCAGCGCGCATGCTCGAGGGGCTATAGCTCAGGTGGTTAGAGCGCACCCCTGATAAGGGTGAGGTCGCTAGTTCGAGTCTAGCTAGCCCCACTCCCCTCCGGGGCTGTAGCTCAGCTGGGAGAGCACCGGCTTTGCAAGCCGGGGGTCGTCGGTTCGATCCCGATCAGCTCCATGCCAGCGTCGTGGGCTCCTCGTCGATAGCTATGACTGCGTGTCGTTGCTCTCGACGAGCGGCTGACGAGGCCGCTCTTTGAAAACTGAATAGAGGAAGTGTGATTCAAACGTCAATGGCGTTGAGTCAGAGGTTTGGTGGCTCTTGTCACCAACCTTGAGCTCGAGCCACGACGCGTGCCTTAGGGATAAGGTCAAGCTAGAAAGGGCGCGTGGTGGATGCCTTGGCATCGGGAGGCGAAGAAGGACGTGGACAGCTGCGAAAAGCTCCGGGGAGTCGCTAACAGACTGTGATCCGGAGATCTCCGAATCGGGCAACCGGACGACGATGAGTCGTCAGTGCGGCGCTGAATACATAAGCGTCGCACAGCCAACCAGGGGAACTGAAACATCTAAGTACCCTGAGGAATAGAAATCAACCGAGATTCCCCTAGTAGTGGCGAGCGAACGGGGAACAGCCTAAACCGGCGTAGAGCAATCTGCGACGGGGTCGTGGGACTGCGATATGGAAGAGCGACGGCTAGTCGAACGGTCTGGAAAGGCCGGCCAAAGAAGGTGACAGCCCTGTACGCGAAAGTCGAAGCTCTCCTAGCATGTTCCCGAGTACCGCAGGGCACGAGCAACCCGGCGGGAATCTGGGAGGACCATCTTCCAAGGCTAAATACTACCCGATGACCGATAGTGCACAAGTACCGTGAGGGAAAGGTGAAAAGAACCCCGGCGAGGGGAGTGAAATAGTACCTGAAACCGCGCGTCTACAAGCAGTGGAAGCACTATGCCCGCAAGGGAATGTGCGACCGCGTACCTTTTGCATAATGGGCCTGCGAGTTGCGTTTCGTCGCAAGGTTAAGCCGATAGGTGTAGCCACAGGGAAACCGAGTCCTCACAGGGCGAATCAGTGGCGGGACGCAGACCCGAAACCTAGTGATCTACCCATGGCCAGGTTGAAGGGAGGGTAACACCTCCTGGAGGACCGAACCCACTAACGTTGAAAAGTTAGGGGATGAGCTGTGGGTGGGAGTGAAAGGCTAATCAAACTGGGAGATAGCTGGTTCTCCGCGAAATATATTGAGGTATAGCCTCGGACGAATTCCACCGGAGGTAGAGCACTGGATGGGCTAGGGGTCCTACCAGATTACCAAACCCAACCAAACTCCGAATGCCGGTGAGAACTATCCGGGAGACAGGCAGTGGGTGATAAGGTCCATTGCCGAGAGGGAAAGAGCCCAGATCGACAGCTAAGGTCCCAAAATCCAGACTAAGTGTCAAAGGATGTGGGAGCGCTCAGACAGCCAGGAGGTTGGCTTAGAAGCAGCCATCCTTTAAAGAAAGCGTAATAGCTCACTGGTCGAGCGAGCCTGCGCCGAAAATATAACGGGGCTAAGTCTGGTACCGAAGCTTCGGGCTTCGCAAGAAGCGGTAGCGGAGTACTCTCAAGCAGACACACGGCGTACCGGTAAGGAGCGCTAACGGGCTTGAGAGGAGCTTATGCAGGCATGAGTAGCGATAAACAGAGTGAGAAACTCTGTCGCCGTAAGCCCAAGGTTTCCTGGGGAAGGATAATCCTCCCATGGGTTAGTCGGATCCTAAGCCGAGGCCGAAAGGCGTAGGTGATGGTAAGCAGGTTAATATTCCTGCACCTCCGAGGGTGGCGTTGAAGCGAGCAGGGACGGAGTAGGATATGCCGAGCCGACTGTTTGGTCGTCGGTTCAAGCGCGTAGGCAGACCTCGTTGGCCGCGACAGCGGGAAACGCGGGGTCAATGCCGAGACGTAATGAGGTTGGCCTTCGGGCCTAGAACTCGGTGATTCCAGACTCCCAAGAAAAGCTGCGCGCGGAGCCTCTTCGGTGTCCGTACCGCAAACCGACTCAGGTGGGCGGGGTGAATATCCCAAGGCGCGTGAGAGAACGCTGGCTAAGGAACTCGGCAAAATAGCACCGTAACTTCGGGAGAAGGTGTGCCCACTCGAGTGAAGAGCGAACGCTCGGAGCTCGGATGGGTCGCAGTGAAATGGGGGTTGCGACTGTTTACTAAAAACACAGGACTCTGCGAACTCGTAAGAGGACGTATAGGGTCTGACGCCTGCCCGGTGCTGGAAGGTTAAGGGGAGGAGTTAGCGCAAGCGACGCTCCGAACCGAAGCCCCAGTAAACGGCGGCCGTAACTATAACGGTCCTAAGGTAGCGAAATTCCTTGTCGGGTAAGTTCCGACCTGCACGAATGGCGTAACGACATCCCCACTGTCTCGGCCAGCGACTCAGCGAAATTGTATCGGGGGTGAAGATACCCTCTTCCCGCGGCAAGACGGAAAGACCCCATGAACCTTTACTGCAACTTGACAGTGAGGTTCGGGACAATCTGCGTAGGATAGGTGGGAGGCTTTGAAGTCGGGGTTCCGGCCTCGATGGAGCCAACGTTGAAATACCACCCTGATTGTTCTGGACTTCTAACCCAGACCCCTGATCGGGGCCGGGGACACTGTCTGGTGGGCAGTTTGACTGGGGCGGTCGCCTCCCAAAAAGTAACGGAGGCGCGCGAAGGTGCCCTCAGGCTGATTGGAAACCAGCCGTAGAGTGCAATGGCATAAGGGCGCTTAACTGTGAGACCGACAGGTCGAGCAGGTGCGAAAGCAGGTCATAGTGATCCGGTGGTTCCACATGGAAGGGCCATCGCTAATCGGACAAAAGGTACTCTGGGGATAACAGGCTGATCGCGCCTGAGAGTTCATATCGGCGGCGCGGTTTGGCACCTCGATGTCGGCTCATCGCATCCTGGGGCTGGAGCAGGTCCCAAGGGTTTGGCTGTTCGCCAATTAAAGCGGTACGCGAGCTGGGTTTAGAACGTCGTGAGACAGTTCGGTCCCTATCTGCCGTGGGCGCAGGATACTTGAGAGGAGCTGTTCATAGTACGAGAGGACCTGAACGGACGCACCTCCAGTGCTCCGGTTGTCACGCCAGTGGCATAGCCGGGTAGCTGTGTGCGGAACGGATAACCGCTGAAAGCATCTAAGCGGGAAGCCGGCCTCAAGACTAGGTATCCCGGGCCTCAAGGCCCCTGAAGGACCCTCGTAGACCACGAGGTAATAGGCGGGAGGTGGAAGCGCGGTGACGCGCGGAGCTGACCCGTACTAATCGTCCGTGAGGCTTGACCTATCTCTAAGGCAAACGTCGAAGCCTGCGCTGCAGGCGGTTTGAGCTCAAGGTTGGAAGTAAGAGCGCACGTGCGCCGCTTTCGACCCCGTTGTCGAGTGACACACTTCCACATTTTCCGGTGGCAACGTCGGAGGGGCCATACCCGATCCCATCCCGAACTCGGAAGTCAAGCCCTCCAGAGCCGATGGTACTGCTCGCGTAAGTGAGTGGGAGAGTAGGACGCCGCCGGGTCCTTTTCAGCCCCGCTTCCCGCAAGGGAAGCGGGGCTTTCTTTTTGCGCGTTTGGGTCGCTGTGACGCGGGCACGTTGGATCGCACTCCTCTTGGGGCTGGGCTTCGTTGTGCTGGTGGCCCTGGTCGCGCCCATCGTCGCCCGGCGGCGGGTGGCGTCGGCGATCGCGGCGCGTACGGGTTGCGCGGACGTGCAGGTTGGATCCCTGTCGCTGGGACTCGATGGGGCTGAGCTGCGTTCGGTGGCTGTCGGGTGCGCCTACGGATCTGCGACGATCGATCGCGTGCAGGTTGGGCTCGACTACCGATCGTTCTCCGTGCTCTCGGTCCACGGTGAGGGAGGCGGGGCGCAGTTGCACGGCCGTCCGCAGTTGCCGTCACAGACGGGGGGCTGGGCGCAGTCTCAATCCCATTCCACAACAAGCGTCTCATGGAGGGGGGCGCAGATTGCTCTGCTCGACGGGACGGGCAACATCGCTGCGGCCACCATCGACGTCGAGCGTGTCGACGGCACTTGGACGGTGCACGCACGGGACGTGGGGACCGATGTGAGGTTCCATCCGCGCGTCGAGGCAGACGAGCTCGAGGTCGTTGTTTCGGAGCGGCAGGTGCGGGACTGCCGAGTCGCTGGTCTCGAGCTCACGGCGACCGACGGGTGGTCGCTCGAGCAGGCCCTCCGCGGCTGGGCACGTGGGGACGAGGGGGCAAGCGAGCTCGGCACCGAGACGTCGCCGCGCCGCCGGCTGTGGGAGTACCTTGCGGAGGGGGCGACGGTCCGCGTGGACGAGGGGGTGGTCCGTGATCGCACCGGAGTCGCCCTGTCTGAGCTGGGCGTCGAGGTTACACGCCTCGAGGGCGCGCGGCTCGGCACCCGCGGGCACGGTCAGCCCCGTGGCGAAGGACGGCTCTCCTGGGACTTCACGCTCGACGCGGAGGCTGAGCAGCTCGATGGGCCGCTTCAGCTCGACGATGTCCCGCTGAGTGTCTTCGTGCCCTTCCTTCCCCCACTTCCTCTACATGATCCGGCTCGCGCGCTTGTCTCCGCGGATGTGCGGCTTCGGACGGAAGACGGAGGCGCGGTCCGGTTCGAAGGGACGTTTTCCGTCGAGGGCCTCGCGCTCGAAAGTGCCCGAATCGCGAGCGCTCCCGTCCTGGGCATCGCGTTGTCGCTCGCCGCCGAGGGTAGGTGGGTTCGTTCGGAGCATCGCCTCGAGATCGCGCGTGGTCTCCTCCGAATGGGGGCCGCCACAGCGACCCTCGGCGGCGCGGCGATGTTGCACGGTGACCGCTACGCCTTCGACGTCCACGCGGAATTGCCGAGAACCCCTTGCGACGCCGCTGTGCACGCGATTCCGGCTGGCTTGCTCCAGGACATGGCGCACATGCACCTCGACGGGCGGATAGCCGCCAGCGTGGTGCTCGCGGTGGATTCCGAGCACCTCGACGACTCTGTCTTGCGGTTCTCCGTCGATGATCGGTGCACGTTCACCAGCGTGCCGGCGATGGCGGACGTGACGCGTTTCCAGGCGCCCTTCCACCACGAGGTCGTGGAGCCCGACGACAGTGTGTTCTCGATGGACACGGGGCCAGGGACTGCCGCGTGGACGCCCATCACCGACATCTCGCCTTTCCTCGTGCACGCGGTGCTGGCCCACGAGGATGCGAGCTTCTTCAGCCATCGTGGCTTTGCTCCGTGGGCGATCCGCGACGCGCTCGTGCGGAACCTGCGCGAGCGTCGCTACGTGCTCGGTGCGTCCACGATCACGATGCAGCTCGTGAAGAACGTGTTTCTGCGCCGCGAGAAGACGCTGGCTCGGAAGATCCAAGAAGTGCTGCTCACGTGGTGGGTCGAGAGCGCAATGACGAAGGCGCAGATCCTCGAGCTGTACTTGAACGTGATCGAGTACGGCCCTGGCGTCTATGGCGTGCGTCAGGCGGCGGCCCACTACTTCGGTCGGTCTCCGTCGGAGCTCTCGGTCGCGGAGTCGGCCTTCCTCGCGATGATCCTCCCGAACCCGCCCAGCTTCCATGAGCAATACGACGCGGGCGCGCTCACTCCCTCGTTCCGCCGACGAACGGTGGGGTTTGTTTCCCTGCTCGAGCAGCGTGGGCGGATCGATGCGGATGCAGCGCTCCAGGGACGCGAGGAGCTCGAGACCTTCGCGTTCTCGCGGGATGGGGGACGCGTGGGGCCCGAGATCTTGCGCGGCGGCTCGGCGCAGCTGCCGATGGACGGATTCTCCGGCTTTCCTGCGGTGAGCTGGAGTGGGTCGGACGAGCCGAACGATGGAGAGGACGACGGGATCGGCGAGGAGCAGGAAGCGGCCCCCGATGAGTGGGAAGAGGTGTGGCCGTGAGGGAGCCGGCGCAGGCGGTCTGGCACACCTTCGCCGTTCGAGCCGAGCTCGAGGCTGGGCTCTTGAGTGGGCGCGGGAACCGGGGAAACGCCCGAGCGGCCGACGCCTGGGACTGGCCGTGACTGATCGGCTCGCACGTGCGCTGCTGGAGCGTCGGCACGCGGCGCTCGCGTTGCTCGTGTTGCTAGCGGCGTGGGCACTCTGGTCCGCACGCGGTCTCGAGGCGCGCTTCGATCCGGAGGAGCTCGTCGCCGTGGAGCCGGCCGTGGCAGAGGGGCGCGCGATCATCGAGCAAGCATTCGGGCGCGCGGAGCCGCCGATCATCGTCATCGTCGATTCGCGAGAAGGAGCTGCTCCGATCGTATCGACCGATGGGCTCGCCTTTCTGCACGGGCTGGCGCGCGGGCTCGAAGAGGTGCCCGGCGTGACGCGCGTGGAGGGGCTGACGACCTCGCGGGTGCCGACGACTGGCGACGAGGCCGAGACGCTAGATTCGCTGGACGGGGTCGACACGGCCATGCCGCAGGAGCTGCGCACGGTGGTCGAGGCGGAGCCCGAACGATTCCCAGCGGGCATGCTGTCCGTGGCGGGGCCGGTCTCGTTCGCGACCTTGGGTGGAGAGGGCGCGCTCACCGCGGAGCAAGCCGAACGTGCGCGTGCGGTGCTCGCGGAGGTGCCGCTACTTCATCGACGACTGGTGTCGGACGACGGACGCGTGGCGGTGCTCGCGGTGCTCGCGGAGGAGGGTACGGACGTCCTCGAGGGAGTGCGCGCCGAGTGCGCACGCCATACGTGGGGATCGGCCCGCGTGGAGGTCTCGGGACTGCCCGCCATGCGCGCCGAGATGACGCACGCGCTCGAGGACGATCAGGTTCAGCTCATCGGGCTCGCGTTGCTCGGGACGATCGTGGTGTTGGTGCTCGGCATGCGCTCGGTGGCCGGCGTGCTCTTGCCGCTCGGTGCCGTGGGCCTGGCGCTCGCGCTCACCTTGGGCCTCATGGCATGGACCGGGACCTCGCTGAACCTGCTGACGAATATGCTGCCGCCGCTCTTGCTCACGATCGGCCTCGCGGAGGCGATGCACGTGGTGCTGCGTCACGGCGACGAGACGAGCGCGGGGCGTGGGCGTGTCGAGGCCGCCGCCGAGGCCGCGCGGGCGATGTGGCTACCCTCGTTCGTGACGACGTTCACGACGGCGGTCGGCTTCGCGGCGCTCGTTGCTTCGGAGTCGCCAGCGCTGCGGGCCTTCGGTGCTCTCGCCGCGACGGCGAGCATGATCTCGTACGGCGTGACCATGGTGTTCGTTCCAGCGGCGCTCCCGGCGTTTTCTCCGGCGGCGGGCCGTGCGACGAGCTCGGGATCGCTCGAGGCGTGGCTCGTGTGGATCACGGATCGGAGCAGTCGGCGACCTCTGTGGACCGTCGGACTCGCGTGCCTCGTGGGGGGCCTGGCCGCGGTCGTGGCGCGGGGCGTCGTCGTCGAGTCGCGTCTGCTCGATCAGTTCGCGCGAGGCTCCGAGATCGCGAGGACCTGCGCCACGCTCGAGGCCGAGCTCGACGGGTTTCGGAGCGTCGAGCTCGGGCTCTTCGGTGAGCCAGGGACGTTTCGATCGGTGCCGGGAATGGCGGTGCTCGACGGAGTCGCGTGGCGCGCCCGTGAGGAGCCCGACGTGCTCCGTGTCGGGACCGCGGCCGATCTCGCGCACGAGGCGCTGGTGCGCGTGTCGGGTGATCCCGCGGCGCGCGGGGATCGCTTTCGAACCGATGCAGAGGTGGCGGCGTTGCTCGGCCTCGTGGCCGCCGGAGACTCCGAGATCGTGCGCGCGTTCGTCACGGACGACGGCTCTGCGGCGCGTATCGAGCTGCGTGTTCGGGACAGCGGTGCGAGTCGGACGCTCGCGCTCGTCGGGACACTCGTCGAGAGCGCGCGGGTGGTCGCACAGCGAGAGGGGATCTCCATGCGTACGGAGGTCGCGGGTGAGGCCTATGTCGCCTCGCGTGGCCTCGAGCGGATCGTGCGCGCGCTCGGCGGTCTCACGGCCGCCGTGGTGACCATCTTCGTGGTGATGGCTTTGCTGTTCCGGAGCTTGCGCCTGGGGCTCCTCGCGGTTCCGCCGAACGCGATCCCGCTCGCGCTCACGCTCGCCTACATGGTGGCCCGCGGGATCGCGCTGCATGCCGCGACGGTGATCGTGTTCACCGTGACGCTGGGCCTGGCCGTGGACGGAACGACGCACGTCGTGTCCCGGTTCCGCGAAGAGCTCGAGCTCGCCGAGCCGAATGTCGATCGTGCCGAGATCCTCCGTCGGACGGTGCGAGGCAGCGGGCGAGCGGTGTTGCTCTCGTCGTTGACGCTGATGGTGGGCTATGTGGTCCTGCTCACCTCGCGCTTCGAGCCCGTGCGGTTGTTCGGCGAGCTGTCGCTCGTGGCGATCGCGGGGGCGACGGTCTCGCAGACGGTGTTCTTGCCGGCGCTCCTCGCGGTGTGGGGCATGCCCCGTGTGGCGCGTCAGATCGAGA
This sequence comes from Sandaracinaceae bacterium, assembly GCA_019694315.1. GTDB lineage: Bacteria > Myxococcota_A > Polyangia > Polyangiales > Sandaracinaceae > JAFLCL01. The sequence goes on along the minus strand of JAIBCE010000014.1, from coordinate 11,197 downwards.
GACGGCCCAGCAACGACGAGGTGAAGGCCGCGTCGTCGGGGAAGTAGTCGAACGACGCGATGATGCCGACGACCGCGAACACTGCGCCGAGCTCGAGGCGCAGGCCCGCGGACGAGGCAGGCAGCGACGACCCGGCGTTCGTGCGCACGCGGTAGGCGAAGCCGACGCCCGCGGAGAGGGACGGCGGCACGATGAAGCTCGGCGTGGCGACCTCGACGAGCGCACCGACGATGACGGCGTTCTCGAAGTCGGTGTCGGCCGCCACGCTCACGACGACGAGCTCGTCGATGCCGACCTCGTAGCCGAGGCGACCGCGCACGCCGCGGTCGAAGGTGCCGCCGAGTGCGAGGAACGGACCGCCGTGTCGCAGCGGATAGCCGCCCTCGCGGCCCAGCCGGATCGTGACGTTCGCGCGCTCACCGACGCGTGTGGGATCGAGCGTGATCGGCGTGTCGGCCAGTGGTGTGTCGAGCGCGCTGGCGGTGAACGGCGCGCTCGTGTCTGTGAAGCGAGCCTCGAGCGTGGGGCTCGGTGGGACTGCGGCGAAGGTGCGTGCGACGGCGCGCGTGAAGAGCACGTTGGCGTGCGGGCCCTCGCGGGGGGTGGCGAGCACGAGGTGCCGGGCGTCGAGCGCGTCGGTGGTCCCCGACGCGGACCGCACGCTGAAGTGGCCCGTGAGCACCACCTCGATCGGCGTCGCGGCCTCCGCTGTCACCGCCAGCGGTGCGAGCGAAGGTGCGTCGCTGCTGACGTCTCCAGCGCGAAGGAGCGCCTCCTCGACGCCAACGCTCGAGGCGTAGAGCTGGATCGTCTGCGCGTGCGGGGAGCTCAGCGTCCAGCGCACCTCGACGTTGCAGGTGGCGAGCGCCCCCGGGGACTCCCCACAGGAGAGCGAGACGTGCTCCGCCGTGACCACGACGTCGCCGCTCGGCGAGGCCCGGAGCGCACCGAAGCGAGCCTGTGCATCGCGGGTCTCGCCGGCAGGGACGGGGCTCAGCGGCACCGAGCCGCCCTGCGAGCTCTGCGCGCTCGCCACACTGCAGAGCAGCACGCTGCTCGCGAGGACGAGGGCGAGGCTGCACGCATGGGCCAGAGCGGCGTCGAAGCGGAGCAACACGCGCGCACTATACGCGTGCGAATCGCGGGTGCGTGCGTGGCGTGTGCGAGCGCCGTTTTGTTGACCTTTCGTCGCTTCCACCGCTAGCTCGGGGCACCTCATGGCGTCGCTCGTCCATGCCGCGCTCACGATGCGCAAGACAGTCCGTGCTTCGTTCGGGCTGCTCGTGGCGGCGCTCTTCGCGCTCGCGCCGCTGCTCGGTGTGTTTCGCACCTCGACGAGCGGAGAGATCGGGATCGAGCACGCGATCGTCGGAGGCGTCTGGGCGGGCTGGCTCGCGTGGCGGCTCTCGCAGCGCTTGCGTCGTGACGACGCACCTGCCCCGACGGCGCGTCGTGAGCGCATGCTGCTCGAGGCCGAGCTCGGCCTGCTGTTGATCGCGGGTGTGCACGGCGTGGTGCAGGCGATGGGCGGGCTCGACGGGCCGGTGTACGCGATGGTGTACGTGCTCGTCGCCTTCATCGCGGCGTTCGCGGTGGCACCCGTGGGCGCGATCCTCGTCCTCGCTGCGATCGCGTACGAGGTGGCGCTGTGGGCGCTCACGGGACGCGGGGTGGCCGTGGAGCGCGTGGCGATCCACGGCGTGTTCATCGCCTTCTTCGGTGTGCTCAACCTCGTGTTCACGCGCGTCGAGATCGCGCGCGTTCGCGAGCGATCGCGCAAGGAACGAGACGAGGAGCGCGCGCGCGTCGAGGCCGACGTGCGCCTCTTTCGCCTGGTGGGGGCGCCGAGCGCCGAGGCCGCGGAGGGCTCGGGCGAGAAGGTCGTGCGCTCGTCGGTGGACGAGGTGCGCGACTCGCTTTTCCACGTGCTCGAGCTCCTCAAGAAGACGCTCGATCTCCACACGTGCATCCTGCTCTTCGCGGGCGAGGACAAGCGGCTCCGCATCATCGAGATGGCCACCGACAGCGACGACGTGGACGAAGGGCCGTTCGAGGTGGGCGCAGGCGCGGTCGGTGCGGTCGCCACGCGCGGCATCGTGATGAACCTCGAGAACCTCAAGCCCGGGTATCGCGGGCTCTGCTACTACCGAGAGGGCGCGTCGAAGGCGCGGTCGTTCCTGGGCGTGCCGGTGCTCGAGCATGGCCAGCTGCGCGGCGCGCTCTGCGCCGATCGCCTCGATGGCCGCGCGTTCAGCCCGCGTGAAGAGGAGATCCTCAAGAGCGCGGTGGGTCAGGTGCTCCGGGGCATCCAGAACGAGCGAGTGTTCGTGCAGCTCGAGCGGAGCAAGCGTGAGCAGGCCCAGCTCTTCAAGGCCTCGCGCGAGCTCGGTGCGGCGCTCACCGAGGACGAGGTGCTCGAGGCTGGCCTCTCGGCGGCTGCGGCGATCGCGCGCTTCGACTTGGCGGCGATCACGTTCTTCGACGCGGACAAGCGCGTGCACTCGGTGCGCATCGCGCGCGGCCTCGGGGCCGACGCGGTGCACGGCGTCTCGTTCAAGGACAACCACTCGCTCACGGCCATGGTGGTGAAGAACAAGCACTACCTGCCCTACAAGGGCGAGCTCGATCCGAAGCAGGTGCTCTACACGTCCCGCGTCACCTTGCCGTCGATGCGCTCGGCGCTCGTGATGCCGCTCGTCGTGCGCGAGGGGGCGATCGGTACGCTGGCCGTCGCTGCGGAGCGTGCGAATGCGTTCGGAGACGGCGTTCGGCCTACGTTGCAGGCGCTCTCGAACCAGCTGGCGATCGCGCTCTCGAACGCGCGCGCGGTCAAGCGTCTCGAGGAGATGGCGACGACCGACGGCCTCACTGGCTGCCTGAACAAGCGCGCTTTCCTCGAGGATCTCGAGGCCAAGATCCGCTCTGCGCAGCGCTTCCAGAAGAAGCTGTCGCTGATCGTGACCGACATCGACCACTTCAAGAGCGTCAACGACACGTACGGGCACGCGACGGGCGACGTGGTGATCAAGGAGCTGGGCGCGATCCTCATGCGCGTGAAGCGCGAGACCGATCGCGTGGCGCGCTTCGGCGGCGAGGAATTCTGCGTGCTCTGCGAGGAGACCGACACCGAGGGTGCGGTGCAGCTCGCAGAGCGGATCCGCGAGGAGCTGGGCAAGACGGTGTTCCAGACCGAGCTCGGCAAGCTCAAGGTCGCCGCGTCGCTCGGCGTCGCCACCTTCCCGGCCGACGCATCGAGCTCCGCGGGGCTCTTCGAGATCACCGACAAGGCGCTCTACGCCGCCAAGCACGGTGGCCGCAATCAGGTACGAACAGCCGCCGACGTCTGAGACGTCGGATCCACCCACACGGCGTCGCCGATGCGCAGCACACCGCCGCGCAGCACGCGCGCCGTGATGCCGCCGTGACCGCGCATGGCGTGGAAGCCGCCGTCGCCGAGGGCGTCGTCCATCTTGCTGCAGGGCTCGCATGGGCCCGTGCCCTCGAGCTCGACGTCGCCGATGCGGAAGCGCAGCGACTTGAGCGAGACGAGGTTGATGCCGCGTACCACGAGGTTTCGACGAAGGAGGATCGGCGCGATCGGCGGGCGTGCCAGGAGCGACGCGATCACGGGCAGGTGCTCTTCCTGGATCAGCGTGACCTGACGCTTTCCACCGCGGCTCAGGCGCGCGGCGCGATCGCCGTCGAGACCACGTCCCGCGAGCGCGCTCGCGTGCTCGACGATCACCATGGGCTCGCCGTGCGCGGGGCGCAGACCGATGAAGCGGAGCTCGCCGCGCTGCGGGACGCGTCGCAGGCGATCCATCAGCTCGCTCAAGGCGTGCGATCCCAGAACGTGCACGCCTCGCGATCGGCGGCCGTGCCGGTGGCGACCGTGCGATCGAAGATCACATGCTGGTCGCTCGTCGCGTCGTAGCTGGGCCACGCGAGCGACGCGTCGGAGGGATCGCCATCCGTGACGAAGCGGAGCCACGCGCCCTGCATCGCATCGGAGAGCGTCTGCTCTTCGGCGGTGAAGCGCGGGCGGGACAGGCGCGCCGGGCGCCCGAACACGAATTGGATCTCGGCGCTGTGGAAGGCGCCGAGCTCGCGCTCGGGGCGTGCGACGAGCTGGAACGCCGCATCGGGGAACTCGAAGTGATAGACGTGCGTCTCGTGCCCGTTCGCGGAGAGCAGCGCGGCGGCGCGGCGCGAGGGGCACGCGAGGGCCGAGTGGCCCAGCATCGCGGCGATGGCTGCACCCGGATCGGGATAGTCGCCGAGGGGGTACTGGGCCTCGACCATCGTGCCGTCGACGCCGATCGAGGCGCCGAGCGAGGTGGCGAGCGAGTGATAGACGGTCTCGTCCACCGTGGTGCCGCTCCGCTCGGCGAGATCGACGAAGAGCGTGCCTTCGTCGCGGTTCCAGCCGAGGATCACGGGCACCGTCCCGGTGTGGCCGGCGAGCACCGCGTCGCGGAATTGCTCCGGGATCACGGCGCCGTCGACGTACGGCCACCACGGGCGGATGCGGCTCGTGAGGGTCCCGAAGACACCGTCGAGCCCGCTCGCGTCGCGCACCGACTCCATCGTCGCGTCGCGGAGACAGCTCGCCTCGTCGGCGGCCGTGTCGCAGCCGAGCGCGTGGACGAGATCGTTCGAGGCCGAGACGCGATCTTCGCGCGGCGAGAGCGTGGAGTCGCAGAGGCCGCTCTCGGTGATGGCGCGCTGAAAGAGGCCGCGCGAGCCGGGCGCGACGAGGTGCAGACAGACCGACAGCCCGCCCGCGGACTCGCCCACGATCGTCACGTTGCTCGGATCGCCGCCGAAGTCGGCGATGTGATCGTGCACCCACTCGAGGGCGAGGATCTGATCCTCGAAGCCCGCGTTGCCGCTCGATTCCGTCGCGTCGTTGACGAAGAAGCCGAAGGCGCCGAGCCGGTAGTTCATGCTCACGACGATCGCGCCGTGCGCGGCCGCGATGAGATCGCCACGTGTGCCGCGGTCGGTCTGCACGCCTTCGCCGAAGACGAATGCGCCGCCGTGGATCCACACCATGACGGGCGCGTTCGACGGGGCCGGGTCCGGCGTGTGGACGTTGAGGAAGAGGCAGTCTTCTTGGCCGAGCGCGCCGAACGAGAGCGCGGACTGCGCGCATGCGGGCGGCTTGCTCGTGCCATCGAGCGTGCCCTCCCACGCTCCGTGCGCCACGGGGGACTGCCAGCGCAGCGCACCGATGGGCGGCTCGGCGTACGGGATCGCGTAGAACGAGCGCGCGCCGTTCTCCCGGATGCCGCGCACCGTGCCGAGGCCCTCCACCGCGACCTCGGGGGGCGGCGCCTCGAACGCGTCGGGCGTCTCGGTGGCCGCGTCGGGTGCGCTCGTCGCGTCGAGGACGCTGGCGTCGGGAGTGGGTGCGGGGTCGCCACAGGCCACGACGAGCGATGCGAGGGCGACGGGGGCGAGGACGAGGTTCGGCCGCATGGACAGACGGTATCGCGCGGCGTGGTGCGGCGCGATGCCCGCGCGCGGTGTCCGGATCGGCGAGGGCTCGCGTATCCTGGTCCCTGGAGGCTCCATGAAGCAGATCCGTCGCGAGCTCTGGATCGTCGCCCTCTCGCTCGGAACGATGGCATGTGACCCGACGCCGATCGTCACGCGCGGCGATGGAGGACGGCGGGACGGTGGGCTCCCGAGCGGGACGGATGCGTTCTCGCGCACCGATCCGGGGACGGACTCCGACGGCGACACGATCACCGACGTGCAAGAAGGCGAGGGCTTCGTCGACACCGACGCCGATGCCGTGCCGGACACGATGGACGTGGACAGCGACGACGACGGGATCAGCGACGCCGACGAAGCTGGAGATGCGGATCCGAGCACGCAGCCGTTCGACACGGACGCCGATGGGCGCGCGGACTTCCGCGACACCGACAGCGATGGGGACGGTCTGCCCGACCGGGACGAGATCACTGCGGGCTCCGATCCGCGCAACGCCGACAGCGACGGCGACGGTGTGACCGATCTGGTCGAGGTCGCCGCGATGACCGATCCGCGCGACGCGACCGACAGCCCACGCGCGCGGGGCGACTTCTTCTTCCTCGAGCCCTACGAAGCGCCGCCCATGCCTGCGCGCGACACCCTCGTGTTCGCGACGAACATCCAGCGCGCGGACGTGCACTTCGTGATCGACACGTCGATCTCGATGCAGGGCTACATCGACACGGTGCGCACCTCGCTCATGACGACGGTGATCCCAGGCATCCGCGCCGCGATCCCCGACGTGCAGCTCGGCGTGGGTCAGTTCGACGTGTGCCCGCAGAGCAACTACTCGCGCTCGACCTGCGTGGGCCTCGAGCAGACGCAGACGAGCACGGCCGACGCGGCCGCGGTGAACACGGCGCTCGCGTCGCTCACCGCGGACTGTCGTCCGGTCCACGAGCCGTATGCGCAGATGGCGTGGGCGTGGGCGAGCGGCGACACGAGCCGCTGGCCGCTCGTGACGCGACCGAGCTGCCCGCCGGGCGCCGTGGGCCTGGGCTGCGTGCGAGAAGGCGCGCTGCCGATCCTCGTCGTGATCGGTGACGAGCCCTTCAGCGAGTCGCACACCCTCGGCGGCACGCCGTGCGCGAGCGGGATGTGCACGAGCTGCGAGACGTTCCCGAGCGACACCGAGATCGTCGACGCGTTCGCGTCGATCCGCGGGCGCCTCCTCGTGCTCGGGCCGACGGGGACATCACCCGAGTGGCCGGCGATCGTGCGCGGCACGGGTGCGGTGGATGGCACGGGCGCGCCGCTCATCTTCGCTGCGGCGGGCGAGGCCACGGTGGACGCGGCCGTCGTCGATGCGATCTCGACGCTCGCGAGCTCGACGCCGCTCGACATCACCGCGCGGGCGCGCGACGCGGACGATGGCGATGGCGTGGACGCGACGATCTTCATCGAGCGCATCGAGCCCAATACCGTGGGCGGTGTGATGGATCCGCGTGATCCGTCGGTGATCTGCGTGGGCGGGCTGCCCACGAGCGACGTCGATCGCGATGGCGTCGACGAGACCTTCCCCGACGTCACGCCTGGCACGCCGGTGTGCTTCGACATCGTCGCCCGCATGAACACGACGGTGATGCCGACCGCCGCGCCGCAGCTCTTCCGCGCGCAGGTCGATGTGATCGGCGACGGCGTGACCGTGCTCGACACACGCGACGTGTACTTCGTGGTGCCGCCGATCGGCGGCGACATCCCGGGCTGATCGCGTCAGCCCGAGAGCGCGTCTTCGAGCAGCGTGAGGCGATCGTTGCCCCAGAAGAGCTCGCCCTCGTAGAACATCGCGGGCGCGCCGAACGCGCCACGGCTCACGGCCTCGTCGGTGCTCGCGCGGAGCACGTCCTTGGTCTCCTGTGCGTCGATCGCCGCCACGATCGCGTCGGCGTCGAGCCCCGCGCCCTTGGCGATGCGCGCGATGACCGCCTTGTCGGACACGTCCTCGTCGGCGACCCAGTACGCATGGAAGAGGGCCTTGGCGAGCGTCTTCTGCGCCGCCTCTCCGAAGAGACGGTCGGCGGCGACGAGCGCGCGCTGCGTGGAGACCGTGCTCACGGGGAAGCGCGAGGGGACGCGCAGCTCGATGCCGTAGCGCTTGGCCCAGCGCGCCATGTCGCCGATCATCCAGCGCGCCTTGTTCGGCACGCGCGCGGGCATGTCGTTGCCCGTGGCCTTGAAGACGCCGCCGAGGAGGAACGGCCGCCATCGCACCACAGCCCCGTGCCTGGCGACCACCGCGTCGATCTGCGTCGAGGCGAGGTACGAGTACGAGGAGCCGATGTCGTAGAAGAGCTCGACGGTCTTGGTCATCGCGCCAGCGTAGCGCGAGGCGCGTCTCTGTGATCAGAAGCGGATCACGCCCTCGCGGAGCGCGGTCTCGAACGTGTCGAGCTCTGCCGAGCCGTTCTGCTCGACGACGCCGATGATGAGCAGCGCGGTGCTCAGCACGAGGAGGAGACCGCCGAGCACGACGAGTGCGATGCCGCCCGCGACCTCGTCGTCCTTGTTGGTGTTGAGCGCGACGTAGGTGCCGACCGCGCCGAGGCCGAGGCCCGCGGCGATGCCGCCGAGCGACTCGAGCCACGGCACCGGCTCTCCGGCGCGCACGCGGAAGCGAGCGGAGGGCAGCTCGAGCTCGAAGCGCTGGTCGAGGCCCGTCGCGAGCAGCGCGACCATCCCCGTGGGCACCACGACCGTGCAGGGGAGATGGCAGGCCATCGCGCCCTCTGCCGTCTGGACGATCAGATCGGTGGGGGCGCGCGCGTCGTCCTCGCGCACGAGCTCGAGGCGTGAGTGGGCACCATCACCGACGAAGTCGCTGGGGGGCGGCTGTACCGTGTTCACGGCCTGCGCCGCCGCGCGCGAAGGCATGCCGAGCGCGGCGGTGAGCAGCGTGATCACGACGAGGCTCGCGAGCGGGGCGAGCCGGTGGCTTCGGAAGTGGCGGTCACGCATGGCAGAGGAGGGTGCGAGCGCGATGTCATACCGCGAAACCGCTCGCCTTCTCCCCTCGCGCGGCGCCGTCCGCTCACGGTGTGCTGGGCGTGCGTCCCTGCGGTCCGCGACCTTCACCCGCAGGATCGGTCGGATCGCAGTCGCTGATGCCTGCCGCGCCGCCCTCGCGTCCCCGGCCTCGTCCTGCAGGATCGCTGGGATCGCTGTCAGTCACGCCGCCGCCCGTGCCACGACCGTGGCAGACGGGATCGGTGGGATCACTGTCGGTGACCTGCGCCTCGGCCCGCGAGGCCGCGCCCACCACGCCGAGCGCGGCGAGCGCGGTGCCTCCCGCGACTCCGAGCATCGACAGCGCGAACCGGCGACCCACCCGCTTGGGCTCCGTGACGATCTCCGAAGGCTCCAGCGACTTCTGCTTCTTCTCGTCCATGGCGGCTCGCTCCTCGTGACGGCAAGGGATCGAGGCGCGCGCGTCGCGTGCGGCGACGTGCACCCTCGCGAGGCAGCGCGGCGCGCCCAGTCGCGCTCACGCATCGTCCTCACGAGAGTTCATTCGACGACGGCGATCGAAATGTTCCCGCGTTGTCGGGCGATTCCGCGATCGCGCCGCTGTGCAACGTTCGAGCAGCGTTCGAGCACACGAACGCGAACGCGCCGCCCGAGCACGAGGCTCGCGGCGGCGCGTCAGCGCTGCCAGCTCAACGGGCCAGCTCAACCCTCGACGAGCGAGCGGACCTTGAGCTCGGCGAGCTGCTCGGGGAGCACCGTGTTCGGCGCGCCCGTCATGAGGTCGGAGCCCTTGCCCGTCTTGGGGAACGCGATGACGTCGCGCAGGCTCTCGCTCTCGGTGAGCAGCATGCAGAGGCGATCGAGGCCGAGCGCGATGCCGCCGTGCGGAGGTGCGCCGTGCTTGAGGCCGTTGAGGAGGAAGCCGAACTTCTCCTGCGCGGTCGCGTCGTCGATGCCGAGCACCGCGAACACGCGCTTCTGCACCTCGGGATCGTGCAGGCGCACCGAGCCGCCGCCGAGCTCGACGCCGTTGAGCACGAGGTCGTAGCGGTAGCAGAGCACCTTGCCCGGATCCTTCTCGAGGTCGCCGAGCGAGCCATCGTGCGGGCGCGTGAAGGGGTGATGCGCGGCCGCCCAGCTCTTGCCATCGTCGCCGCGCTCGAAGAGCGGCGGCTCCACGACCCAGAGGAAATTCCAGTCGCCGGTGGGATGCGAGCTCGACTTCGCGCCCACCTCGGGGATGAGGCCGAGCTTCTTGCCGAGGTGCAGGCGGAGGTTCGCCATCACCGTGTGGACCATGGCCTCCGCGCCGAACTGGAAGAGGAGGAGGTCGCCTTCCTTCGCGCCGCACGCCTCGTTCACCGCCTTCACGAAGTCGGGCGTGGCGTTCTTGGCCATCGGCGACTGCAGCCACTCGCCGTGCGCGCCGACCTTGGCGCGCGCGAGGCCCTTGGCGCCCATCTGCTTCACGAAGGCCTCGAGCTTGTCGACCTCGGTGCGCGAGAGGTGCGACGCGTGCTCGGCGGGGATGCGGAGGCCCTTGAAGATCTCCTCGGGGAGATCTTTGCGGTACGTGCCGTTGGCGAACTTCTCCGCGATCGGCGTGAGCATCGGGATGCCTCCGCCGCCGTGCGCGACGAGCACCTCCGTGAGGTCCACGTGCTCGAGCGCGAAGCGCATGTCCGGCTTGTCGTTGCCGAAGCGGCGCATCGACTCCTCGAACTTCATCCGCGGAAAATGTTGCTCGACGGGCCTCCCGGGCCCGTCATGTCGTGTGATGCCGTCGGGGCCGACGACCGCGGGGTAGCGCTCGGTGAGATCGACGCCGAGCAGCTCCTTCCAGAGGCGGATCACGAGCTTCTCGATGATCGCGAAGATGTCGTCCTGGTTCACGAAGGACATCTCGACGTCGATCTGCGTGAACTCGGGCTGGCGATCGCCGCGGAGATCCTCGTCGCGGAAGCACTTCACGATCTGGATGTAGCGATCGAAGCCCGCGACCATGAGCAGCTGCTTGAAGAGCTGCGGGCTCTCGGCGAGCGCGTAGAAGAGGCCGGGGTTGAGGCGCGCGGGCACGAGGAAGTTGCGCGCACCGCCGGGCGTGTACTTCACGAAGATCGGCGTCTCGACCTCGACGAAGCCGTTGTCGGCGAAGTGGTTGCGCGTGTGGTGGTAGATGCGCGAGCGCGTCATCACGTTGCGCTGCAGCCGCGGGCGGCGGAGGTCGAGGTAGCGGTGCTCGAGGCGCTTCTCCTCGCTCGTGTCGATGTCGTCTTCGATCGGGAAGACGGGCGTCTCGGCCTTGTTGAACACGACCGCCTCGGTCGCGACGATCTCGATCGCGCCCGTGGGCATCTTCGGGTTCCGCATCGCGCCGCGGTCGCGCACCTTGCCGCGCACGCCGAGCACCCACTCGCCGCGCGCCTGATCGCCCACGGCGAAGGCCTGGGGCGCGAGCTGCGGATCGAACATCACCTGCGCGATGCCCTCGCGATCGCGGAGGTCGATGAAGATGCAGCCGCCGTGATCGCGCCGCGCGTGGACCCAGCCGAAGAGCACGACCTCGCGATCGATGTCGTTCTCTCGGAGCAAGCCGCAGTAGTGAGTCCGCTTGAGCTCGTCGATGAAGCGCGCCACGACCGTTTCCTCCGGGTTCCGTCGGCGCACGCGCGCCGCGGGGGCCGGCACCCTAGCA
>JAIBCE010000268.1 GCA_019694315.1 Sandaracinaceae bacterium | reverse complement strand
CGGTCGCGTAGGCGAGCTTGCGGTCGTGGGCGGCGAGGGTGAGGCGCGTGCCCTCGATCGAGCGCACGAGCGAGCCGATCGCGTCGTAGAGCGGGCGCAGATCCGCGTGGCCGTGCGTGCTCTCGACCTCGAGGCGCTCGCCCCACGGCGGGTTCGTGATCACCTGCACGTCGCGGCTCACGCCGAGCGCCGCGAGCGCCTCCTTGGTCGTCGAGAGCGGACCGACCTCGAGGTGGACCAGCTGCGCGACGCCCGCGCGCTCCGCGTTCGCGCGCGCCGCGGCGATCGCGCGGGGATCGCGGTCACGCCCGAGGATCACGGGCACCTCGCTCCGCATCCGGGTGTGCGCGAGCTCGCGCGCCTCGCCGATCAGCGTGCCGTCGTCGAGCGCGGTGCGCGTGAGCGCGAAGCTCCGCTCGAGCCCGGCGGCGTGGGCGCTGGCCAGACGCGCGGCCTCGATCACCAGCGTGCCGGAGCCACACATCGGATCGACGAGCGGCGTGCGCCGATCCCAGCCCGACGCGATCACCACGGCGCGCGCGAGGTCCTCGCGGATGGGCGCGCGGTGAGGGTCGAGGCGGTAGCCGCGTCGATGAAGCGGAGAGCCCGCGACGTCGATCGAGATCGTGCAGCGGTCCTCGAAGAGGCGGACGTTCACCGTCACGCTCTCGTCGCCCTCGGCCTCGGGCGGGTCGTCGCCGAGGCGCTCGGCGATCGCGCGGTACACGCGCTCCTCGATCGCGCCCGTGTGATAGAGGCGCGAGCGCTGCGCGTTGGCGCGCACACGACGCGGCACGCCGCGACGCAGGAAGCCCGACCACCCGAGGCGGCCGACGTGGCCTTCGAGCAGGCCGAGGTCCCGCGCCGGGAAGCTCGCGACCCGCACGAGCACGTGCGCACCGAGCGCGCACCGCACGAGGATGTGCGCGAGCTCCTCGCGATCGCAGCCGAGCTCGACGCCCCCCGGCACGACGTGCGGCGCGTCCTTGGGATCCTCGCGCTCGCCGAGGATCGTCTCCAGCTCGGCGCCGAGCAGTGGCTCGAGGCCCGGCGCACACGAGACGAACACCGACAGTCGCCCCTTGCTCTTCGATGCGCTCGCGCTTGGCTCGTTCACGCGGCGAGGTCTGACACGCCGCGGCGCGAGGCGCCCTCTGCGAGCGGAGCGGCAGGGCCCTCTGCGAGCGGAGCGGCAGGCCCTCTGCGAGGGGAGCGTCAGGGCCCGGCGCAACCGAAATCGACGCACTCGTCGGCGAAGGCGCAGATGCCGCAGTGCTCGCTGCAGCAGATCTCGCCGACGCTGCAGAGGTTCGGCCCGCAGCGCACACGCTCGGACGAGACCGCGTCGGGCGAGCTGGCCGCTGCGTCGTGCGGCCCCACGTCCTCTGCGTCGGCACGCGCGGCCGCGTCGGGCGTCGCGCCATGCGTGCCTGCGTCGTCGCGGAGGTCGTGTGCGTCGGGACATCCGGCCGCGCAGCCCATCGCCACGACGAGCGCGAGGCCTCGCAGGGAGGCCCTCACGACCGCCTCCCGAGCCACACGTAGACGCGACCCTCCGGTGCGTTCGGCGCAGGCAGGACGAGGTCATCGAGGCCGTCGCCGTTCAGGTCGAGCCCGGCCGCCATCGTGCGACCGATCTCGTCCATGCCGCGCGGGACGTCGGAGAGATCGCTGCGCCAGAGACGACCGAGGAAGGTCGTGGCGCGCGTCATGCCGAACACGTCGGTGAGCGGGCCTCGGAAGAGGTGAACCGCACCGCGCGGAACGCCGTCGTCGCTCGCGTACGAAGCGACGCCGTAGAGGAGATCGTCGTGCCCGTCGCCATCGACGTCCCCTGCGGCGAGCACGGTCGCTGGCTCGCCCGGCGGCGCGCTCGCCGCGTGCTCGAGGTGGATCGCGCTCTCGCGTGCGTCGAGCTCGGCGGGCCAGCGTGCGCGGCCCTCGATCACGAACAGATCGGAGGGGCCGCTCGCCACGGTGGCCGCGAGATCGTCGAGACCGTCGCCCGTCACGTCGCCCACGCCGCGGAGCACCGAGGCCTCGACACGCGGCGCGGGCTCGAGCGCGACCTCGCCCGAGAGGCGCGCGCGCGAGCCGAGCACGAGCACGTGTCTTCGCTCTCCGGAGAGGCGCTCGACGGTGCTCGGCGCGACGCCCAGCACGAAGTCTGCGAGGCCATCGCCGCTCACGTCGCCCACGCCACGCGCAGCGCCCACGCCCTCGCCGACGAGCACGGCGTCGGCGTCGCGCTCGCTCTCGCGCGACGAGGGGAGCGTTCCGTCGCCGTAGAAGAGATACGCGCGATCGGTGCCCGGCGTGGAGAGGACGAGATCGTCTCGACCATCGCCGTCCACGTCGCCCACACCGACGCCGTCACCGAGGCGCGCGCACGTGCCCGACTCGCGCACGAGCGCGGCCACGTCGCGCACGTCGACCGAGCCCGATCTGCGCGGCCCGCCGGGCACGAGCAGGACGTTGCCCTGATCGCAGCCCACCGAGCCCACCGAGATCGCGAGCTCCGCGGCCCCATCGCCGTCGAGATCGCCCGCAGGCGCGACGGCGTGCCGCAGATCGTTGAGATACCAGCCCACGAGCTCGGCCGACGGCGCGATCGCGCCGCCGAAGTCGGCGCGGCCGTAGATCAGGTACACGACGGTCTGATCGAAGGCGGGACAGCCCATGTCGCAGGGCACCACCGTGGGCGGCGCGTGGCGACGTGAGAGGAGCGCGAGGTCGTCGAAGCCGTCGGCGTCGAGGTCTCCGGGGGCGATGACGCCCTCGATCCACTCGGGCAGCGCGTCGAACGCGAGCACCGCGTCTGCGTCGCCCACGTCGCGTCGCTGTCCACCTTCGAACGGCGCCGCGGGGGGCGTCTCGTCGACGCTCGGATCACCGAGCGGATGGGAGGCGTTGAGCTCGTCGAGGCTCGGCTCGCCCGAGCAACCCGTGAGCGCAGCGAGCACGAGCACGGCCTGAGCACACCCCGAGGTGGCGGATCGAGAGGAGCCGCGTGCGGATCGATCGAAGCGTCGAGGAGTCATGGTCGAAGGAGCCGCGATGTCCTCGGATCGGCTCAGTGGCTCGCCTCGCTCGGCACGCGCGCGGCGGAGGTGTGTGCGCTCGCGCATGCGCCCGGCGCGCCGGGCCGTGCAGACGAGCCACGCAGCGCGGGCGAACAGCCGGTAGCATCGCGTCCGGAAGGAGCGACATGACCGACGAGCAGAACGACCCCCTTCGCCAATTCCCACCGGGCGTCTACGACTTCTTCACGCCCTCGAGCCAGCGGATCGCGCGCGTGCTCTCGCTCTCGAGCACGGTGCCCACGGCGCCGCCGATCCAGTGGCAGGCCAACCGCGAGCACTGGTTCACGCCGGCCTCGATCAACGATCTCAAGCCGCTGCTCCAGTCGGCCTCGATCTCGGTCGTGTACGCAGCGAACCTCACCAACCTGCAGACCGTCGCCACCGAGCTCGCGAACAGCGCGCTCTATCGCTTCCAGCTCTACGCCAAGGGCGTGCTCGCTCCGTCGGACTGGATCTCGGGCACGCCGCCGTGGGTCGCGCCCGCCTACTACTTCGAGCAATCGCCGCTGCCCACGCCGCCCACCGTGCCGATGCGGCCGCTCCTGCAGGTGAGCGCCACCGACGCGAAGAAGCTCTTCGCCACGAACTGGATCTCGCCCACGCAGAGCCTCACGAGCTACTTCCAGAACGTGCCCGTGGGCACGGCCCTGACGCTCGCGTCCAAGCCCACGAGCTCGATCCCGACGAGCGGCTACTACTACTACCGCGCGACCTGATCGCTCTCCTCGTGCTTGCCCAGGTTTTCCCGCGCCTCCGGCGCTCGAGGCGGGGGCCCGACCCCCGCAACCCCCATCGCTCGTCGTCGCTTCGCTCCTCCAGCGCTCGCGCCTCAAGGGGGAGCTTCGCTCCCCCGCCGGCCGGCTCCCCCATCAGATCAGAGCGTCGTCTTGGATTGTTTCTCGCTCTCTCAGCCGACGCTGCGCACGAGCCGCAGGCCCACCGCCGAGAAGCGATGGCTCGGCGGCCCTGCGAAGCGCGAGGCCGAGCGAGCGAGCGACGCGACCGAGCTCCACGACCCGCCTCGCACGGCGCGGAGCGAAGCGTCGTCGCTCGCGCACTCGATCCGCCGGAGGACGCCGCCGTCGCGCGGCGGACCCTCCGGCGTCCACGGACCGGCGCACCACGTGCGAACGTTGCCAGCCATGTCGCGCACACCGTAGGGGCTCTCGTCGATGGGGTGCGTGCCCACGGGCGCACGACACGGCAGGTCCGCGGTGGAGCCCACGATGCGCGCCCACGTGGGCTCGCCCTGATCGCCCCATGGATAGGCGCGTCCATCGACGCCGCGCGCAGCCTTCTCCCACTCGAGCTCGTCGGGCAAGCGCCACGGCAGGCCGGTCTTCGCCGCGAGCCACGACGCATACGCACATGCGGCGTGCCAGTCGATCGAGCTGATCGGCCAGCGGAGATCGATCGGCACGTCGCTCTCGCCGGGTCGCGTGAAGCGCCAGCGTCCGTCGAGGTGCTCGGCCGCGAGCGGCGCGTCGGGAGCGTGCGCGGTGGTCTGCTGCCAGCGCGGCGCGTGTCGCGTGGCCTCGTCGATCGGCTGCTCGGCGAGGAACGAGAGGTACTCGGCGCACGTCACCGCCACGCGCTGGATCACGAAGCCCTCGATCCACACGAGGGCCGCGGGCACGGGCTCCACGGCGTGCGCGTCGTCGCCCACGGGTGCGACGCCGGGTGGCACGTAGATCTCACCCTCCGCGAGCGAGCCGATGCCGCCCTCGCCGATGCAGCGGATCGCCTGCGCAGTCGCCTCGCCAGGTCGCGTCGAGGACCACGTGCGATCGCGCTCGATGCGCACCGGAAGGCGCGTCACCGATCCACCGTGTTCGAGCTCGAGGAGCCAGCTCCCGGCCTCGATCTCCACGTCGATCGGCGTCGTCCCGAGCTCGCGCCATGCCTCGGTCACGTAGCGACGCTCACGCATCACGAAGCGCGAAGCGCGCACGCGCGCGCTCGTGGGCTCGGTGTCGAGCACGAGGCGCCCGAGCCCGCGCAGGAAGCGCGCGTGCTGACCGCGATCGTGACGACGAAGGCGCACCTCGGCGCGGGCGGCGTCGTGCGGTGCGCGGCGCGCCTCGGCGTCGAGCACGCGCTCGCGGTAGAGCGCCGCCAGCGCTGCGTGCGCGGCGTCGTGCTCGGGATCGAGCTCGAGCGCCGCGCGCAGCGTCTCGACGCGCTCGGCCTCGAGGACCTCGAGCTGTCGATCGAGCTCGGCGGCCTCGTCCTCGAGCGCCCACGCCGGTCGCTTGCGCTCCACGGGATCGTGATCGCGCACGTCGGCGAGGATGCGACGGGCGTCCTCGCGTCGCTGATCGCGAGCCTCGCGCAGGGCAGCACCGCGGCCGATCGTGGCCGCCGCCTGCGTCACCAGCACCGCCGCGCGCTCGCGCCGCAGCGCGCCGTCGAGCCAGGCACGCAGGAGCGTCGCGAAGGCCATCCCGTCGTCGGGTCGCTCGAGCGGCTCCACGCGCGTGGCCCGCTGCACGATCGTGCAGAGCTCCTCGGGCACGTCGCGCGAGGGCGTGAGCGGCGGCATCGAGCCCATCGCCGCCATCGCCCACGCCTGCACGCGGTGGTAGGGGCGCGCGCGCTCACCCGTGAGGATCTCGTGGAGGATGAGCCCGAGGCAGAACACGTCGGACGCCGCCGTGAGCGGCTCACCGATGCCGCGCGCCTGCTCGGGAGACATGTAGGCGACGGTGCCGAGGATGTCGCCCGTGCCCGTGAGCGCCGCGTCCTCGGCGACGAGCACGCCGCGATCCTGCGCCGCCTCCGGCTGTGTGCGCGCGATGCCCCAGTCGAGCACGAGCACCTCGCCGAACTCGCCGACCATCACGTTGCCGGGCTTGAGGTCGCGATGGAGCACGCCGCGCTCGTGCGCGTAGCCCACGGTCTCCGCGACACGAAGGAGGATCTCGACCAGCCGCCTCAGGCGGGGCGCAGCGCCGTCGTCGCCCGGCGGATCGCGCATCACCTCGTGGAAGGTCCGACCGCGGACCTCCTTCATCGTGAACCACGGCCTTCCATCGTCGAGCACGCCGCGGTCGTGCACGGGCACGATCCCGGGATGCTCGAGCGAGGCCGTCACACGTGCTTCGTTGAGGAAGCGCGCGCGCATCTGGTGCGCGGCCGTGTGCTCGGTCGCGAGGATCTTGATCGCGACGACGCGATCGAGGATCTGGTCGCGCGCGCGGCGCACCTCGCCCCAGCCCCCGCGCGCGATGGCGCCGAGATCCCGATACCGCTCGGGCATGCCGAGCTCGGAGATCGGCGTGCGTGGTGGGTCCGAGGGCAGCGGCCCCGACGACACGCCGGGCTTGTCGCGAGCCGCGAGCTGGTGCGTGAGCCCCGCCCCATCGGACGTCGTGTCGAGCTTGGGTTCTCGCTCCATGTCGCGCCGCCACGATCCTTACCAGGACCCCGATCCCGAGCGGTCCGGAAAGCGCCGACGTCGTGTCGGGGCGCGAGACGACTCACGTCGAGCCGGGGGGATCCCCCTGCCCCGCCGCGGCGCGCCCACGCACCTCGCGCAGACGCTCGAGACACCAAGACGCAGCGCGATGGAGCGGAGACGACGGGGGCACGAGCGCAGCGTACGCGAGCCAGCGCGGATCGATCGACGTCTCCAGCGGAAGGGCACCGAGGAGCGCGCTCACAGCGCGCTGGCTCGCGGGGTCATCGGACGCGAAGAAGCACTGTGCGCGGTCGAACGCGTCCCTGCGATCGATCGCGAGGAACGCGCGCGCCGCGACGCGGCCCACCGACACGTCGAGCGCGCCGAGCGCCTCGGACACCTCGCGCAGCCCCTCCGGCGAGCCGATCGTGACGAGCGCCGCACCCACGAGCTGCGCCGCGCTCGATCGATCGCGGGCGCGCCACACCTCGAGGAGGCGCGACGTCGCGGCCGGATCGCGCTTTCCTTGCAGGAGGAGCACGAGGCGACCCGCACGCGTCGCGATGTAGCTGCCCGGGATCCGCGACGGCGCGTAGAGCTCGCGCACCGACTCGTCGTCGAGCGCCGCGATCGCGCGCATCGTGATCGACGGATGCGTGTTCACCGCCAGCGCGAACGACGCGCCCGACGAGCGGGGCAGCGCCGCGAAGAGGGCGTCGATCGCAGCGTCGGTGGGACTGTGCCGAAGGGCGTGCACCGCTGACTCCACGAGCTCGTCCGGCGCATCGCTGGCGAGCACCTCGAGCGCGAGCGCCTCGGCGCGCGCGGGGTCGTGCTTGGCCAGCGCTGGTAGGGCGAACGCGCGACGCCAGTCGTCGCTCGTACCGTTCTGGCGCGCGGCGAGGAGCGCCGTTCGGAGCGATGCGCCGTCGGGGTACGCCACGGTCGGCGGGGCCCAGGCCTCGTCCACCGGCCGCCCCTTCTGCCGCACGACCACGCCCGGCGGCAGGTCGCCCGCGCACGCGAAGAGCACCTCGGGATCGAGCGTCGCGAGGATCGCGAGCGCCTCGTCGACCGGCGCGCGGACGCTCGACGCGACCCGTGCGGGCGCAGCCGGTGGCGTGGTTCCGAGCACGCGCGCAGCGCGCTCGATCACGTCGGCGACCCAGGGCGCGTTCGCGAGCCCCGCGTGCACACGCTCGGAGAGCTGGACGATCGAGACGCCCTCGGCACTCGCAGTGAGACGGAAGGCGAGCGGCGGCCCGTCGAAGCACACGAGCGTCACCTCGCCGCGCGCACCGCCTCGCCCCGCGATCGCGAGCACGCTCGCGAGGATCGAAGCGCGATCACGGAACGCGTCCTCGTCCCACACGCCCGAGAACGTGAGGCGTCCCCGGCGCGCGACGGCGCTGAACCCGACGTCGGTGATCGCAGCGAGCGCGGCGCCCACGGTCTTCGGCGGTGCGTACACCGCGAGCGCGAAGGGATGCGGCTCCTCGCGGCCGGGTAGCGAGGCGTGGGCTCCGGTCTCGAACGGACGCTTCTTCAGCGCGGTCACCGCGCGCGCGTCCTCGAGCGTGAGCACCCCGTCGATCGCGACATCCCAGCCCATGAGCCTCCACATGCCCGACCTCGGGCCCTGTTCGCCCGACCTCTGCCCGATCAGCGCGAGCCCTCGATCACGCGCGTGCCGCTCGTGCCGCCCATCGCCGCGCTGTACGGCGCGGTGATCTCGAGCGCCTGGATCGGGCCGTCGTAGAGGCGCGCGAGGCCCACGTCCACGCGGAAGACGCGCCCCTCGCAGGCGTGCGTGATGCCGCCCTCCTGCACGGTGTGGCCCACGACCATGCGCGAGGCGTGCAGGGCCTCGAGCGCCCCTTGGAGCTGCGCGCAGATCTCGGGACCGTCCTCGAGCGCGTAGCCTCGATACCAGATCGGGCTCTCCTCGCTGGCGAGGATCGACGAGAGCGGGCCCTCGCCGAGGAAGAAGTCGCGCGCGGCGTGGTTCACCGCGTCGAGACCCAGGCGCGCGGCCGCGGGTGTCACGCCGCCGTGCACGAAGACGGTGTCGCCCACGACGATCACGGTGTTGCGCGCGGCGAATTGTCGCGCGAAGTGCGAGCGCGGCTCGAAGGCACCGGCGCGACCGTACGCGGGTCGCGGCACCTCGTGGCGCGCCTCGGCGCTGGCCTCGTCGCGGTAGCGCTGGAAGTCGCGGAAGCCGTCTTCGGTCACGTAGCGGAAGTCGAGCTGCGCGTTCATGAGCTCGTGGTTGCCGTTGAGCGTGACGAAGTGGCCCCCGGCGGCCTCGGCCTCGCGCTCGAGCTGGCTCACGAGCGCGAGGATCTCGGGCTCGTCGTCGCCGCGATCGAGGAGGTCGCCGTTCTGCACGACGAAGAGATCACCGCCCGACCAGTGATCGGCGAGGTCGATCGCCTCGAGCGCGCGCAGCACCTGACGGAACGCGCTCACGTCGCCGTGCACGTCGCCGATGGCGACGAGGCGCCGCGGCATCGGGTACGTCGAGGGCGGCAGCGCGGGCACGTCGTCCACGGGCAAGAGGCGCTCGGCGCGACGCGTCTCGCGCGCCGGCTCCGACGACGACTCCGTCTGCGTGACGCGATCCCGCCGCGAGGCCGGCTCGTCGCTCGTGCCCGAGCACGCAGCGAGCGCGGGCACGAGCGCGAGGAACGCCAGACCGAGGACGACGCGGTGCACCGTGTTCATGCGCCGAGCAGGGTATCCCACCGCGATCGGCCGAGGACGCTGGGTGTCGCTGCAGGCTGTCGCCGCCGCTCGGATCAGCGATCGCCGTCGGGCTTCTTCGGCAGGAACAGCCGACCGATGGGTAGCTCGATGCCCTCGAAGGGCTCCACGCGTGCGGTCGCGGTGTCGTCGAACACACCGATCTCGACCCAGCGTCCGTCACGCAACACGAGGGCTTCGAGCAAGCGCGCGTCGGGGTCGACGAGCCAATAGTGCTGCACGCCATGCTCCGCGTAGAGGCGGCGCTTGAGGACGCGATCGTGTCGAACCGAGGTCGGCGACACGATCTCGCACACCCAGTCGGGCACGGTGGTGAACGGACGCTCGTCGGGATCCGCGAGGCGCCCGCGACGCCAGCCCGAGAGGTCAGGCCGCACGATGTCGTGCTCCGAGAGGGCGACGTCGACCTCGACGAAGATCCACCAGCCGCCCGGACCTCCGTGGCCGTCATCATCGTCGAAGGGTCCGCCGATGTAGCGGCGAAGCGCGCCCTGCACCTTCGCGTGTCGAGGCCTCGGCGCCGGCAACGTCTCGAGCGAGCCCGCGATCACCTCGGCGCGCACGTCCTCCGGGAGGGCGCGCAACGCTTCGTAGGTCGCGAGCTTCGGCGCAGCGCTCATGCTCCACGAGGATGCCCGAGCGTTCGCGAGGCGTCACGTCGCCGGCGGTCATCGGTCCTTCCTTGCCGTGACTTGACCCACTTGGTCAGCCACGGCACCGTTGCCTCATGAAACGCGCGTTCAACATGGCGGAGGCGAAGGCCCAGCTCTCGCACCTCGTGGACCGCGCGGCCGAGGGTGAGGAGATCGTGATCGCGAAGCACGGACGCCCTCGCGCCCGGCTGGTGCCTCTCACGGCGGTCAAGCCTCGTCGAACGCCCGGTCAGGGGAAGGGTCGCATCAAGCTCCTCCGAGGGTGGGATGCGCCGCTGCCCGACGACGTGCTCGACGCGTTCGAAGGTCGGAGCCGATGAGCCGCCTGCTTCTCGACACCCACACGCTGCTCTGGTGGGAGACGGGCGAGCTCGACAAGCGTGTCATCAAGCGTCTGCAGAACGCAGACGAGGTCTACGTGAGCGCAGCCACGCTGTGGGAGATCACGATCAAGAAGAGCATCGGCAAGCTCGTCGTCGATCGAACGCTGCGCGCGCTCGTCGACGACAACGGCTTCGTCGCGCTGCCCATTGACGTGCCTCATCTCGAGGCCCTCGAGGCGCTGCCGCTGCATCACCGCGATCCCTTCGACCGCTTGCTCGTGGCGCAGGCGCGAAGCGAGCGCCTGCGGCTCGTCTCGAACGACCCGCTGATCGCGCTCTACGACGTGGACCACGTCTGGCCGTGAGCTCTCGTACGCGCAGGGCGCGGGCGTGACGAAGGAGGCGGCCGATCCTGGCGTGATCACGCCCCGACGAGGGGCTCGAGGCAACGGTGGTGGGCATCGGCCAAGCGGCTGACCTCCACCTCGAGGGTGCCTTCGATCACGAGCGTCGTGCCCGAGACCTCGCCGATCACCTCGAACGGCACCTCGTGCTCGGCGGCGATCTTGCGCGCCGCGCTCACGTCGTCCTTGCTCATCGAGAGCACGATGCGGCTCGGCTCTTCGCCGAACGAGAGCGCCAGGCGAGGCACGCTCGGATCCGCGTCGGCGAGGCCCGGGATGCGCACGCGCGCGCCGAGGCCGCCACCGATCGCGCTCTCGGCGACGCCCGCGGCGAAGCCGCCGTCGGCGACGTCGTGCGCCGAGCGCACCACGTGCGCGCGCGCCATCGCCAGCATCGCCTTCTGGAGGCGCGCCTCCGCGTCGAGATCGAGGCGCTGCGGCGTGCCGCCGACCGCGCCCGTGAGCTGCACGCG
>JAIBCE010000267.1 GCA_019694315.1 Sandaracinaceae bacterium | reverse complement strand
CGCTGCGCGAGCGCGACGTGGGCGCCATCGAGCGCTGGGTCGAGCAAGCCACGCTGGCCGGCGCCGATCTCGCCTCGATCGCGCGCCTGCGCGCGGTGATCGATCTGCTGCGCGGCGACTTCGCCAACGCAGAGGCCCGCATCGCGCGTGCGGGCGACGAGGCCGGCCCCGAGCCGCTGCTCGCGCTCGCGATGGGCGCGCTCGGCGCAGGCCGCTCTGCCGACGCCGTGCGCATGGCCCTGCGCGCGCTCGCGCTCTCGATCCGCCGCAGCGACGCGCGAGGACGGAGCGCAGCGCTGCACGCGCTGGCGGCGCGCTATCGCGCCGAAGGCCGCGCCGACGACGCGCGCGCCCTCGCTGCGAGCGCGTGAGCAGGGCACGCGAGCAGGCAGCACGTGACTCGTCGAGCACGGGCGCGCACCGGCGCGCGTGTTCTCGGTACGCTCGCGCCATGCCCCATCGTGATCCCCGGCTCCTCGCGCTCGGCCTCGTCATGCTCGGCGGGTGCGGGTCGCCGGCGAGCTCGGAGCAGACATTGCCTCAGACCTCCGCGAGCAGCACCGCGCCCGCGAGCGACGCCGCGGCCTGGCTCGATCGCGCCGCGACGAGCCCTCACAACGGCTTCAACCCCACCCTCGATCTCCCCGACGCGCTCGTCGCCACGGAGAGCGCGACCTTCGAGGACGCGGTGCTCCACGCACCGACGCAGCGACGTCGCGATGCGGCCTCGGCGCTCGCGCGTCACCCCGATCCCGCCGCGTTGCGGACGTTCTGGCTCGCCCAGCTCGAGAGCGACGACGAGGTCGTGCGCTTCTTCGCGCGCACCTCGATCGCGGGCCTCCACCAGCCCGAGGACTTCGAGCCGTTCGTCCGCTCCGCGCGCGCGCACCCCGACGACAACACCGTGGCGGTGCGCATCCGCGACTTCGGGGATCGACGCGCGGTGCCGGTGCTCGTCGACCTCGTCGAGGTGGGCGGCCTCGCGTCCGAGAACGCCGCAGGCTCGCTCGGCATGCTGCCCGGCGTCCCCGCGCTCACGGGCGAGCCGGTGGATCCCGCTGCCAGCGCGACCCACCTGCCGGGCGGCGCGTGGGAGGCGCCTCCGAGCACGCGGGTTCCGGCCTATCGTCGGTGGTGGAGCGAGACCGGGCGGGCAGCATTCCAGGCCGAGTGCGCCTGGTGGATCGCCCTCTCGCCCGAGAGCCGTGCGTGCGCCGCGACGAACGCGCCAAGCCCCTGACGGCCTCGACGTCTCGTCTGGGCGTGAGACGGAGGGTCCTTCCATCACTCGTCGCGTCCGAGCAGGACCAGTACGCGATCGACCGGGCACTCGTGCTCACGGGCGGAGCGACGATCCACAGGGCGTCTGGCTAGACGTTTGCGGAACGCAGCGCTTCTACCGACGCGGCGCAGACGGATCATTCGCCGAGGCCCCTCCGTCGCAGTGAAGAGAACTGAGCGACCTCTCGCCCGCGCCCCCCGTTCGCCGCGACGCGTCAGCTCGACGTAGCGGGCGGCAGCGAGACCAGCACACTCGCGTCGTCGAGCGCGCGACGTGCGCGGCGCGCCTGGAACGCGGGGTGGCTCTCGTAGAGCTCGTCGAAGAGCAGCACGAGGGGACGCATGGGCGCGCCGCAGCGAGCGCATCGCGGGATCACGCCCGCATCGAGCCCGGAGAGATCGACCCGATCGACGGCGCCGTCACCGCCCGGGCATCGCGCGTAGGCGCTGCAGACGAAGCGATCGTGGCGACCGTGAATCTCCACGAGCTGTCCTTCGGGGTGGCCGGCGCGCCGATGGAGGCCGTCGACGTTCTGCGTGATGACCGGGTCCCTGGGATCACGAGCCACGAGACGCGCGAGCGCGCGGTGCCCGCGGTTCGGCATCACGTCGTCGCGAAACAGGTCGCCGTGCGCGCCGAGCCAGAAGGTCTTCCACCACGCCGCCGGATCGGCCTCGAGCTTCTCGCGCGTGCCCCACTCGACCACGAGCTCCGCCCAGATCGGCTGCGAGCCCGACCGGTAGGCGCGAACGCCGCTCGGCACCGAGAGCCCGGCACCGACGACGTAGACCACGCTCGACGCCGCGCGGATCCAGCGGCCCACTCGCTCGAGGTCGGCATCCATCATCCCAGGATACGCGCGACGCGAGCTCCTGACGGCGCCTGGATGGCCAGAGCGGCGATCCGTCGATTCCCCTGAGGAATCGAGTGGATTCGGGGTGCAACGTACGTCGTCTCAGAAGTGCCCCGCCTCCGCGTAGCCGCCACAGACGACGCCGCCCTCGGCATCGCGACCACAGGTGAAGTCGTCGCCCGCGATCAGCTCGACGATCGGTCGTTGCGTGTCGAGCACATGCGCCGTCCGACGATCTCCGCGCTCGCCAAACGCCCACGGCGCCCCCCAACACGCGACGCCCCCATCGTCGAGCAACGCGCACGAGTGAATCGAGCCCAGCGCGAGCGCGACGGGGCGCACCTCCTCGAGCCCTCGCACCCGCACGGGCCGCGGTTGCGTGGTCATCCCACCGTCTCCGAGCTGCCCCTCGCGGTTCGATCCCCAGCACCACACCGAGTGATCGGCGCCGACGGCGCACACGTGACCAGGGCCGCTGTCGATGTCGACGATCGCGGGCAGCCCCTGCACCGGCAGTGGAACCACGCGTGGCTGCCCCGCCTCCGACCCATCACCGAGCTGCCCGACGAATCGGTCTCCCCAGCACTCCACGGCGCCCGTACCGAGGAGAGCACAGAAGTGGGCGGACTCCGCGCAGCCGACGCAGCACGTGAGGCGCGGCCACTCGTGCGGCCAGGCCACCTCGACGACGGCGGCGTCGAGCGAGACGAGCCCGTAGCCGCAGTCGACGACGGTTCGATCGCGTTCGTACGCGAGCACGCATGACCGAGGAACGGTTGCCCCGGCCATGACCCCCGCCGAGACGAGCTCACTGTCGTGCTCATCGAAGATCGCCTGCCATCGAGGGTTGTCGATGCCGCAAGAGACTCGGTGATCTGCCAGGCGCGCGCACGGCCCGTAGAACGCGACGAGGTAATCCGCCGGTGCGGGCAGAGCGAGCGGCGTCGCGAAGCGCACCAGACCGTCGTCGCGAGACCAAGCCTGGTCGGTGGCTCCCCGGGCACGCTGGCGTCCAGCAGCGCCCCCGCAGCCGACTGCCACGAGCATTGTCGTCAACGCGATCCACGGACGCATGCCTCGAGCATGCTGGAGTCGCGAAGCAAGATCACCGGCGTCAGGTGGCGGGCTTGGGCGAGGGCTTCGGCTTGGCCTTCGCGGCCGGATCCGGGCCGCCGAAGAGCTTCACCAGCGCGGGCTGGATCGCAAGCGTCGACACGAGCGAGGCGGTCATCGCGGCCGCGATGAGCTCGCCGAAGTGCTGGATGGGCACGAACGAGCTGAGCAGGAACGACGCGAAGCCGAGCATGAGCGTGAGCGCGGAGATCACGACGGCCCGGCCCGTTCCGCGCGCGGTGCGCACGATCGCCGCGTTGCGCCGGTGCCCGGCCGCCTCTTCTTCGCGGAAGCGCGCGAGCGCGTGGATGGTTCCGTCGACCCCCACACCGACCGCGATCGAGAACACCACCGCCGTGCCCGCGTTGAGCGGGATGCCCCGCACCACCATCCACGCCATCGTCGTGAAGAGCGGAAGGACGTTCGGCGGCACCGCGATGACCGCGTAGCGAACGCTACGGAAGAGCAGCACGAGCGTCGCGAAGATGAGCAGCACCGAGAGGCCGAGGCTGCCCACCAGATCGCGCACCACCGACTCGATGCCGCGGCTGCCGATGTAGGCCTCGCCCGTCACCGACACCTCGAGCCCGAGGGGCTCGAAGCGGCGCTCGGCCTCCGCCTGGATCTCCTCGATGAGCGCGCTCGATCGGCGCGCGCCGATGTCGCCGATGCGCATCTCCACGTGCGCCGCCGTCCCATCCTCGGTGAGGCAGTAGGCGATGGGATCCGGCGTGACGCGCGAGAGCAGTGTGCGCAGCGCTCGCACTTGCTCGTTCGTGCGCAGGGGCACGTCGCGCAGCGCCGCCTCGGCCGCGTGGGGATCGGTGCCGACCGGCGGCCGCTCGAAGTCGCCCAGGCGCTGCCAAGCCGAGAGCAGGTAGTCGGGATACGACGTCGCGCGGAGCACGCCCTCGCGCTCGCTCGCCCAGCGCTCGAAGTCGATGATCGCGAGCACCACCTCCTGCTCCTCGAGGCGATGCGCCTGATCCGAGGTGAGCAGGATCTCGAGGGGGCGGATGCCGTCCATCCGCTCGTCCATGAGGCGCACCGAGACGGCGACGGGATCGTCGTGCTCGAAGGTGTCCGAGAGCGAGGTGTCGACCTGCACGAGGCCGGCCGCGTAGAGCACCGGCGCCGAGAGGAGCGCCGTGACGAAGAGCACCGTCCAGGGGCGACGGAGCACGGCGCGCGTGCCGTGCACCATGCCGCGCTCGATCCAGCCCGCGGGCTCGCCGCGCCGCTTGTGGCCCTCTTCCGAGGTGGCGGGCGAGGGAAGCGAGCGCGGTGGCTTGAGGTACGAGAGGAGCGCGGGGATCGCGAAGATCGTCACCGTGTACGCGAGCATGGTGCCCGCGGCGGCCAGACCGCCGAAGCGCCGCAGCATCTGCGTCTCGGACACGAGCAGCGAGCCCAGGCCCACCGCGCTCGTGAACGAGGTGAGGAAGCAGGCCGCCGCCATGGTGCGCATCGCGCGCGCCGCCGCCTCCACCGAGTCGGCGCGGCGCATGCGCCGCAGCTCCTCTTCCCACCGCGTGATCAGGTGAACCGCGTTCGAGAGCTCGATGATGATGATGAGCGTCGGAAGGACGTTCGAGAGGATCGTCATCGGCTCGCCGAACCACGCCATGGTGCCCACCACCATGACGACGCAGATCCCCACCGCGAGCAGCGGCAGGATCGTGGCCGGGATCCAGCGGAACGAGAGGAAGAGCAGGATCACGCAGACGAGCACCGTCGTCGGCACGAGCACGCGCTGGTCGCGCGCCATGTGCCGCACGATCGCGGTGCGGAGGTGGGGCAGGCCCGCGCGGTGGAGGTGGATGCCCTCGGGCGGCGGGTTCGCGTCGAGCCACTCGTCCACGCGATCCACGAAGGCCACGCGCTCGTTGCCCGTGCCGATCTCCTCGCGCAGCCGCACCACGACGCCGGCCAGCGTGTGGTCGGCGCTGATCAGCCGGCCCACCACGAGCGGCGACTCGGCGACCGCCGCGCGGATGATCTCCACGTGCCGCGCCTCGACCTCGTCGCCCGGGACGATGGGCTCGCGATCGGCGTCGGTCACGCGCTCGGCCACGTCGTAGAGGCCCGAAGGGAAGCGCTCCGGCTCGGACGAGACGAGGGTCTGGAGCGCCGCCTCCACCTCCGGATCGGCGGGCGGCTCCTCCTCGAGCGCGAGGTCGTCGAGGGACTCGCCCGTCTCGGCGGCCTCGGCGCCTCGACCCCGCGGCAAGGGCGTCACCGTGAGCCCGTCGACCCGCAGCACCATGGGCTCGGTCGCGAAGCGGCGCGCGAGCGTGTGCTGGTAGCGCAGCGCCTCGAGGCTCGTCACGTCCTCGGCCTCGACGAGCAGCATCATCACGTTGTCGGTGTCGCCGAAGCGGCTCCGGAACGCGCGCACGCGCTGCTCGTAGTCGCCGAACGAGATGATGAAATTCTCGGGCGAGCTCTCGATCTCGAGGCGCGGAATCCCTGCCAGCGAGACGAGCGTCAGCACGGCCATCACGCTCAGCACGGCGAGCCGCCGCTTCGTCACGAAGTCGGCGAGGTCGGCGAGGTATTGATGGAACATCCGGGTCAGTCCGAGAAAGGGCCCCGACCATAGCAACGATGGCCCTTTCCGCGAGGAATTCCGGCGCCAGCGTGGGGAGAGTTTCCCCGGCAGGCGTCCCCTGGTCGACGCTCGCAGGGCCCCCGACTAACTTCGCGTCCCGTGCGCGCCTCTTCGCTCACGGTTCTCGTCCTGGCGGCCCTGGGCCAGCTCACGTCGGCGTGCGGCGGAGGCGACGCCGAGCCCGACGCGGCCCTCGCGCAGGAGCCCGAGGCGCCCCCGCTCCGACACGAAGGAAGCCGCATCGTGATCCCGGAGGGCTCGCCGCTGCGCGAGCGAATCCGCGTGGAGGCCATCGCTCCGACGGATGTGCAGCGCTCGCTGATCGTGCCCGCGCACGTCGAGGCCGACCCCTCGCACCTCGCGCGGATCTGCCCGCCCCTCGCCGGCCGCGTCGTGCGCCTCCACGTGGCGCTCGGTCAAGAGGTCCGGCCGGGTGATCCGCTGCTCGACCTCGACAGCCCCGAGCTCGTCGCGGCGCAGACCGACGCCCTCAACGCCCACGCCGCGCTCGCGCAGGCCGAGCGCAACCTCACGCGCCAGGAGGATCTCGCGGAGCACGGGATCGCGCCGCGCGCCGATCTCGAGCAAGCGCAGACCGCCGAGCAGCTGGCCCGCCAGGAGGTCCAGCGGGCGCAGATGCGCCTGCGCCTCTTGGGGGTGGGCGGTGGCCGCGTCGGCCGCACCCTCACCGTGCGCTCGCCGATCGCGGGGCGCGTGGTCGAGCTCCACGTCGCGGCTGGCGAGTACCACAACGATCCCGCCGTGCCGGTCATGGTCGTGGCCGACCTGTCGGTGGTGTGGATCACCGCGAGCGTCCAGGAGCGCGATCTCTCGCGCGTGACGATGGGCATGCGGGCGGTCGCCGAGCTCGCGGCCTACCCGGGTCAGCCCGTAGAGGGCCACGTCTTCCACCTCGGCGCGCTCCTCGATCCCGACACGCGCACGCTGCCCGTGCGCATCTCGCTCGAGAACCCGGACGGCCACCTCCACCCCGGCATGTTCGCGCGCGTGACGTTCGAGGAGACGGCGCGCCCAGAGCTCGTCGTCCCGGCGCCGGCCATCGTGCTGCGCGGCGACTCGAACGTGGTCTTCGTCGAGAGCACGCCGTGGACCTTCGAGCCGCGCGTCATCACGCTGGGCGAGCCGGCGGGCAACGCGTCGGTCGTGGCGACCGGGCTCGCCTCCGGCGACCGTGTGGTCGTGGCCAACGCCGTGCTCCTGCAGTGACACGGGACGCAGGGACGCAGTGACACGGGACGCAGTGACACGGAACGCAGTGACACGGGACGCAGTGACACGGGACGCAGTGACACGGGACGCAGTGACACGGGACGCAGTGACACGAGGGAGAGGGCCTCTGCCGTGATCGGCCGCATCGTCCATCTCGCGATCGTCAAGCGCTGGGTCGCGCTGATCCTCTTCGTGCTGCTCGGCGCGTTCGGCTGGATGAGCTGGCAAGAGCTCTCCATCGAGGCCTATCCGGACATCGCCGACACGAGCGCGCAGGTGATCACGCAGTGGCCCGGCCACGCGGCGGAAGAGGTCGAGCAACAGATCACCATCCCGCTCGAGCGCGCGCTCAACGGCACCCCCGGCCTCGAGGTGATGCGCTCGCGCAGCACCTTCGGCCTCTCGATCGTCACGCTCGTCTTCCAGGACGGCATCGACGACTACTTCGCGCGCGCACGCATCAACGAGCGCGTCGCGCAGGTCGAGATGCCGCCAGGGGCAGCGCCCGAGCTCGACCCGCTGACGTCGCCCATCGGCGAGATCTACCGCTACACGCTGGTGAGCGAGACCTACGACCAGCGCCAGCTCCGCGAGCTCCAGCGCTGGATCGTGGTGCCCGGGCTGCGTCAGGTGCCGGGCATCGCCGACGTGACGAACTTCGGTGGCGAGACGCTCCAGTACCAGCTCGTCTGCCAGCCCGATCGCCTCACGCAGTACGGCCTGACCCTCGACGACGTCATCGCGGCCGTCGAGCACAACAGCGCCAACGCGGGCGGCTCGATCCTCGTCCGCGGCGATCAGGGCTTCGTCGTGCGCGGCATCGGCCTCGTCGAGACGCTCGAGGATCTCGGCAACATCGTCGTCACCGAGCAAGAAGGCACGCCGGTCTTCCTCCACATGCTCGGCGACCTCCGCCTGGGCGGCATGCCACGCAACGGCATCCTCGGCATCGACGAGACGCGCGACGGAGTCTCCGGCATCGTCCTGCTCCTGCGCGGGCAGAACCCGTCGTTCGTGCTCGACGCCCTCCACCACCGCGTGGACGAGATCAACGCGCAGCTGCCGGACGACGTGCGCGTCGTCGCGTACCTCGATCGCACGCGGCTCGTCGAGACCACGCTCCATACCGTCTCGCACACGATGATCGAGGGCATCGCGCTCGTGCTGCTCGTGCTCGTGCTCTTCCTCGGCAGCCCGCGGAGCGCGCTCATCGTCGCGACCGTCATCCCGCTCTCGCTGCTCATCGCGTTCATCATGATGAGGTTCTCGTCGATCCCGGCGAACCTCTTGTCGCTGGGCGCCATCGACTTCGGCATCATCGTCGACGGCGCGATCGTGGTGATGGAGTCGCTGCTCGCGTGGCGCGAGCGGCACCCCGAGACGCCGATGAGCGACGAGGACGCCGCCAGCGCCGCGTCGCAGGTCGCGCGCCCCGTCTTCTTCGCGAAGATCATCGTGATCACCGCGTACCTTCCGCTCTTCGCGTTCCAGCGGGTCGAGAAGAAGCTCTTCACGCCCATGGCCTGGACCGTGGGCTTCGCGCTGCTCGCGGCGCTCTTCCTCGCGCTCGGCCTCGTGCCCGGCCTCTCGCTCACCGCGCTCCGCAAGCCCCGCAAGCTCTGGCACAACCCCTTCCTCGGCTGGGCCGAGCGCACGTACGACCGCGCGATCTCGCTCGTGCTCGCGCGTCCATGGGCCGCGATCGTGCCCGGCATCTTCGCGGCGATCCTCGCGGTGATCCTCGGCATCACCGTGGGCAAGGGCTTCCTCCCCGAGCTCGACGAGGGCTCGATCTGGCTCCAGGTGCAGCTGCCTCCCGGCCTCTCTCTCGAGCGCGCCGCCGACATCGCCGACGAGGTGCGGCACGCGGTCCACGAGGAGCCGCAGGTCAGCTACATCGTCACGCAGCTCGGGCGAAACGACGACGGCACCGATCCGTGGACGCCGTCGCACATCGAGAGCTCCATCGGCCTCTACCCCTACGACACCTGGCCTGCGGGCATGACCAAGCACGATCTCATCGATCGGCTCGACGCGCGCCTCCACCAGATCCCCGGCATCACGTACGGCTTCTCCCAGCCCATGATCGACGGCGTGAACGACAAGATCTCGGGCGCGCACGCCGATCTCGTCGTGAAGGTCTTCGCCGACGATCTGCGCGAGGCGCGCGAGGTCGCGGGCCGCATGGTCGACATCCTCCGCACGGTGCCCGGCGCCGCCGACGTGGCGATCGATCAAGAGCCGCCGCTCCCGCAGCTCCAGGTCGTGGTCGATCGACAGGCCGCGGCCCGCTACGGCGTGAACGTGCAGGACGTGGCCCAGCTCATCGAGGTGGCCATCGGCGGGCGCGCGATCGCCGAGGTGTACTCGGGCGAGCGCCGCTACGACGTGGCCGTGCGCTTCCCCGAGTCGGTGCGCGACTCCACCGACGAGATCGGGCGCCTCACGCTCGGCACACCGAGCGGAGCGCGCGTGCCCCTCGCGCAGATCGCGCACCTCGATCTCCGCTCGGGCGAGAGCACGATCACGCGCGAGCGCGGCCGACGCCACCTCACCGTGAAGCTCAACCTGCGCGGGCGCGATCTGAGCTCGTTCCTCGAGGAGGCGCAGCGGCGGCTCGGGCAGGAGGCGAGCATCCCCGAGCACTACGACGTGGTGTGGGGCGGCCAGTTCGAGAACCAGCAGCGCGCCGCGCGACGGCTCGGGATGATCCTCCCCGGCATCCTCGCGCTCATCTTCCTCATCCTCTACGCCGCGTTCGGCAAGGCGCGCCTCGCCGCGCTCATCCTCGTGAACGTCCCGCTCGCCATGCTCGGCGGCATGCTCGCCCTGCACGCGCGCGAGATGACGCTCAACGTCTCTTCGGCGGTCGGCTTCATCACGCTCTTCGGCGTGGCCGTCCAGAACGGCGTCATCCTCTTGAGCCGCATCGAGCAGCTCCGCGCCGAGGGCCTCGAGCTCGACGAGGCCGTGCGCCGCGGCACGGTCGATCGCCTGCGCGCCGTCATGCTCACCGCCACCGTGGCGGGGCTCGGCATGCTGCCGGCCGCGATGGCGCACGGCATCGGCTCGGACGTGCAGCGCCCGCTCGCGACCGTGATCGTGGGCGGTCTCTTCACGGCCACGGCGCTCACGCTCTTCGTCCTTCCTGCGCTCTACGTGGTGATCGAGCGCTGGGTCCTCCGTCGCTCGCCGCCGGCGACGCCCGCGAGCGTGCTCAGCGAGATGCGCGAGCTCCAGGGTGTGTCGATGCCCCCGCCCGCGCTTCCGTCGCTGAAGGCACCTGCCCCGAGCACGCCGAGCTCGAGCACCATGGGACCGGACGCTTCGAGCGGAGGCGCGCCGTGAGTCGCCCGGAGGCACGAAGCGGCATGAATCTCGCCCTGTTCGCGGGGGGGCTCCTCGCGCTCACTCTGCCGGTGATCCCGGCCCTCGCGCAGGGCGCACCGCCCACGGTCACGGTGGGCCTCACCTACCCCGACTATCTCCACCGCGTGGGTGAGGCGAACCTCGATCTCGTCGCCGAGCGCGCAGGCGTGGACCAGGCGGATGCGCGCATCGACCTCGCGCGCGTGTTCCCCTCGCCGCGCCTCTCGGGCGGCGTGTCGATGGTCGATGTGTCGGGGACCTCCGCGCCCACGATGACGCTCCTCCAGCTCGACGTGCCCGTCGATCTCTCCGATCGCGTGGGGCACCGCACGGCGCTGGCGAGCGCGCAGGCCCGCGAGGCGCACGCACAGCTCGACGCGACCGCATGGAGCCTCCGCGCCGAGGCCGGCACCGCGTGGGTCGACGCGCTCTACGCGCAGGCCGTGCTCGATCGGACGCAGCGCGCGCTCGCGACGTTCGAGCGCGTGATCGAGATCGACCGTCAGCGGCTCGAAGCAGGCTCGATCGGCGAGGTGCAGGTGCTGCAGTCGCGCGTCGAGGCCGAGCGCTACCGCGGGCGTGTGCTCGAGGCGTCCGCCGAGCTCGACGCGAGCCTGCTCGTCGTGTCGCGCATGATGGGCAACGCGCCGT
>JAIBCE010000266.1 GCA_019694315.1 Sandaracinaceae bacterium | reverse complement strand
CTCCGCCCGATCCCCCGACTCCGGTGCAGCCCATCGACGAGCCGCCTCCGCTGCCTCCTCCACCGACGACGATCGTGAGCGTGTCGCCCGCGACCCCCGTGACATCGCCCTCGAGCGTGCTGCCCGCTCCGCCCGGGAACCCGCTGCCAGGCACGAGCGACGAGTAGCCGCCGCCACCCGCGCCCACAGCGACGACGTGCACGCTGGTTCGGCGAAATGGGACCGCGAATTCGTAGAGGCCAGGGACGGTGCAGGTCACCGACCGTGCGGTCGTGGTGCAGCCCGCGCCACCATCGCCCACGCCCGTGTCACTGCCCCCGTCGGGCACGATCACGAATGCGTCCGCGCCCGCGTCGGTACCGCCATCCGGCGCCGGTGCGTCCGAGAGGTCGGCGGCATCCACGAGCAGCGGGGCATCGGGCTGCGGGGCATCGGGCTGCGGGGCGTCGAGCCCGGGCGCATCGAAGCTCGTCGCGTCACGCGCGGCATCGATCGGTCGGCCCGCATCGAGCTCTGGCGAGAACGCGTCGAGCTCGTCGAGGGGACGCAGCGGCGTGCACGCAGGCACAGAGAGGACAACGAGCGCGGCGATCGAGGCGGCGTGCGGGAGTCGATGCACGGGCGTGATCGTACGCGATTCCGGGGTGATCGAGAACACGCGCTCGCCGAGCGATCCGCTCGAACGAGCACGCGCGACGCGCCTTCGATCAGCGGGCGATCAGAGACAGCTGCACGACGGGCCGGCGGCCGTCAGCCGGAGCTCGCACGGCGCCTCACACGCCGCGCTGCGCGCGTAGTCGAGCACGAGGTCGGCGCGGCAGTCGTGATCGGGCGCCTCGGGCATCGAGACGCTGGGGCAGCCCGCGATGCCGTTCCACTCCTCGGCGTACGCGATCGAGAAGCCGCCGGGCGTCGAGCCCACGATGGTCCACTCGCGGTGGAGCGACGCGCCTGCGCAGGTGGCGATCGGGACGTCGACGGATCCGTGGAAGCCCGCGGCCTGGTTGAGCGAGATCCGCGCGCCGTCGGCGAGGCCGATGTTCAGCACGTCGTCGGACGACACGACCGCGACGTCGCCCATGAGGCCCGTGTTGCGGGCTGGCGTGCACGCGTCGCGCTCCGTCGTGACGGTCAGCGCGTAGATGCCCGACGCGACCTCCGTCGGGGCGTGCACCGAGCTGCAGCCCGCCGCGGCGGCGAGGGACGAGACGAGACCGAGGACGAGCGAGCGCGAGAACGTGATGCCCATGAGGATGCCTCCCGAGCCCCGGATAACTGGGCCCGATCCGTGGGGTCAACAAAACGACGAGGCCGGCTCGTCACCTCCCACGGCATCGGCCCTCCGAGGCGCGGGCTTGAGGCCCGGCTCGCGCGAGCGCGCGCGACGTGAGGCAGGGGTTGGCCTCCACGGGCACGATCCGGTAATCGAGGCGCATGAAGCTCGCGTCGCTCCGCCAGGGTCGTGATGGTGCGTTGATCGTCGTCTCGCGCGATGGGACGCGCTACGCGCATGCCGCGTCCATCGCCGGGACCATGCAGGCCGCGCTCGACGAGTGGGGCTCGTGCGAGGCGCGGCTCCGGGAGCTCGCCGCCGCCGTCGAGGCGGGCACCACGCAGACGCACGCGCTCGATCCCAGGCAGCTCGCCTCGCCGCTGCCGCGCGCCTACGAGTGGGTCGACGGCTCGGCGTACATCAACCACATCGTGCTCGTGCGAAAGGCGCGCAACGCAGAGCCGCCGGCCACGCTTCGCACCGATCCGCTCGTCTACCAGGGCGGCTCGAGCGTGCTCCTCTCGCCGACGGATCCGATCCCGCTCGCCGACCTCGCGTGGGGCTGCGACTTCGAGTCCGAGATCGCCGTGGTCCTCGGCGACACGCCGCAGGGCACCACGAAGGAGGAGGCCCATCGCTTCGTGCGCCTCGTGCTCCTCGTGAACGACGTCACGCTCCGGAACCTCATCCCCGACGAGCTCGCCAAGGGCTTCGGCTTCTTCCAGAGCAAGCCGGCGAGCGCCTTCTCGCCGTTCGCGGTGACCCCCGACGAGCTCGGCGACGCGTGGAAGGACGGCCGCGTGCACCTGCCGCTCGTCACGCGCCTCAACGGCGCGATCGCGGGCGATCCCGACGCGGGACCGGAGATGCACTTCTCCTTCTTCGACCTCGTCGCGCACATCACCAAGACGCGCTCGTACGGCGCGGGCACGATCCTCGGCAGCGGCACCGTGTCGAACGAGGATCCCGCGCGCGGCGTCTCGTGCCTGGCCGAGCGCCGGACCCGAGAGACCCTCGAGTCCGGCAAGCCGATCACGCCCTTCCTGACGTTCGGCGATCGCGTGCAGATCGAGATGCGCAGCGCGAGCGGCGAGTCGATCTTCGGCACGATCGATCAGACCGTGGTCAAGCGCTGACCACCGCCTGACGGGAGGGCGCGCTCGCGCTCGAGGTCCCCGAGGCGACGATGCTCGCGCCGGGCAGGCGGCGCGCCTCGGGGCGGAGCGACCACGACGCCACGGCCAGCGCCGTGAGCACGATCGTCGGGCCGAGCTTGTCCGCGCCATCGCCCGAGGCGAGGTGCGAGGCGAACGCGCCGGTCAGATCGAACACGATGCCCGCGTACGCCCACTCCTTGAGGAGCGGCGTGCGCGGCGCGACGATCGCGAGCGCGCCGAGCACCTTCCAGGTGCCGAGGATCGTCATGAAGTAGTCCGGGTAGCCGAGGTGTCGCATGCCCTCGAGCAGCTCCGCGGGCCTCGCCAGATCCATCACACCGCCCGCGAGCATCGCGAACGCCACGAGCCCCGTCGCCGCCCAGTATCCGTACGTCTTCGCCATCGTGAACCTCCGTGAGCCCAAGACATGGGCCCGCCGGGATTCGTCGTCACCGCGCGCCAATGAGCATCATCTGCTACGAAATGATCCAAATGCCGCGCGCCACGTCCACCGATCCCCTCGAGACCGCCGAGCTCCTCGCCTTCACGCGCATCGTCGAGGCGCGCTCGCTCTCGCGGGCCGCGCAGCAGCTCAAGATCCCGCGCGCCACGCTCGGCCGTCGCCTCGCACGGCTCGAAGCGCGCCTCGGAACGAGGCTCGTTCGACGCACCACGCGCACGCTCGCGATCACCGACGCCGGCGAGGTCCTGTTCCACCGTGCGCGGGCCGCGCTCGAGGCCGTGGCCGAGGCGGAGGCGAGCGTGCGCGAGGGCGAAGCCTCGGTGCGCGGCGAGCTACGGATCAGCGCGCCGCCGATCACCGTGCCCGAGCTGGCCGAGGTGCTGCTCGGCTTCGCACGCGAGCACCCCGAGGTGCGCTGCCACTACGACTTCTCCACGAGGCACGTCGATCTCCAGCGCGACGGCTACGACGTGGCGATCCGCGCCACCGGCGCCGAGCTCGAGCCCGGCCTGGTCGCGCGCACCATCGCGCGCGGCCGCATGGTCGCGGTCGCCTCGCCCGCCTACCTCGCAGCGCATGGCGTGCCCAGGAGCGCCAAGGATCTCCACGCGCACCGCTGCCTCATGGGCTTCGCGCGTGGCGAGCACGCCCAGACGGCGTGGCCCCGTCCCGGCGGCGGCGTCGTGCGCCTCGAGGGAGCCTTCTTCGCGAACGATCTCCGCGTGCTCGCGCACGGCGCGGTCACGGGCATGGGCATCGCGCTCCTGCCCGAGGTCGTGGTGCGCGAGCTCGTGTCGCGCGGAGAGCTCGTGCCCGTGCTCCCGGACCTCATCGGGGGCGACATGCGGATCGCGATCGTCTACGCCGAGCGCGAGCTCATGCCCCCGCAGCTTCGCGCGTTCATCGACTGGGTCGCGGCGCGCCTGCCGCCCGTCGTGACGAGACCCCTCGCGTGTCCCGTCGATGCGCCCGGCGTCGGCCGCACCCGCACGCGTCCCCGTCCTCCGAGATCGGCGACGACGGAGACGACTACGGCGCGACCGAAGGCGAAGGCGCCGCGCGCAGCGACCCGATCGTGAGCGAGTTCAACGAGGCACGTCGCGCGCGCAGCGGAAGCCGAAGCGGTGAGGGTTCGGGTTGGCGGCGGGCACACCGCGTCGGTCGTGGACCTCGGCGCGGTCGATGTGGTGCCACCACGAGCCGCCGCGCACGACGCGAAGGCCGCGCGACCCGGGGCACTCCGCGGCCCCCCCGCAAGGACCGCGCGGATCGGTGCCCGCGCAGAGATCGCCGCACTCGCGCGCGCAGCCTCGGTAGCACTCGGTGTACACGTCCTGGGTCCACTCCCACACGTTGCCGCTCATGTCGTAGAGGCCCCAGGCCCCCGCAGGGCGCGAGGCCACGGGAAGCGTCGTGCCCGTGCCGCAGCCACGGCCGCGCGCCTCGCCTCCACCGTGGATGCGCACCACCGCGCGCGCGCAGGGCTCGCTCGGGGTGTCGTTGCCCCACGGATAGCGAGTGTCCTCGGGCCCCGAGGCCGCGCGCTCCCACTCCGCCTCCGTCGGCAACCGCGCGCCGCGTCGCGCACAGAACGCCGCGGCCTCGTCCCAGCGCATGCCCACTGCGGGCTGCTCGGGCGCGCCGTAGCCGCGGAACGGAACGAGTCGCCGACACTCGCGCGCCCGCACGCACTCGCTCCACTGCGCGTTCGTGACCTCGCGCGTGTCGAGGAGGAAGGTCGAGATCGTGATCGACTCCGCGGGCCGCGCGCTGGCCTCGTCGTCGTTGGCGCCGCGCGTGAACGATCCACCAGGAATACAAGCCATTCCATCGGGGAGCGACGCCGGACACGGCGCGAACGACGGCGACTGCGCGGGAGGGATGCTCCGATCGGAGCGCCCATCGACAGGCTCGCTCGCGCTCGACGTGCTCGCGATCGACGCGCTCGCGATCGAGGTTTGCTCGATCGAGGCGCTCTGCCTCGGAGCTCGCGTCTCGTCGCTCGCGCGCGCGGCGAGCGCGACGGCGATCGAGGTGGCCGCCGTCAGGCCGATCACGATCGGCGTGGTGAGGCGGGCTCGCATCAGTCCACGCCCATCATCTTCGAGAAGCCGGCCATGCCCGGCAGCCACGCGCCGCCGTCGACGACGATCGTCTCGCCGTTCACGTACGAGCCCGCGCCGCTCGTCAGGAAGAGCGCGCAATTCGCCACGTCCTCGACGGTGCCGAGCCGCCGCAGGGGCACGCCCTTGATCATCGCGTCGCGCACGTCCCCCGGCGCGAGGCGGGTCATGCCCTCCGTGTCGTCGATCGGCCCGGGCGCGATGCCGTTCACCTGGATGCCGAGCGGGCCCCACTCGAGCGCGAGGTTGCGCGTGATCGCGTCGACGCCCGCCTTGGCCGCCGACGCGTGGATCTGGAGCGGCGTGGCCGCGTAGTGGAGCGTCGCGGTGATGTTGAGGATGTGCCCGCCGTGATCGCGCAGGTAGCGCTCGAAGCTCGCGCGGCAGACGTTCCACGTGCCCACCGCGTCGATCTCCATGACGGTCTTGAAGCCGTTGTAGGAGAGCGCTGCGGCGGGCGCGAGGAAGTTGCCCGCGGCCCCGTTCACGACCACGTCGATGCGACCGAAGCGATCGAGCGTGGCCTCGAGCGCCTTCTCGATCTCGTCGGGCTTGCGCACGTCCGCGGGGCACGCGAGCGCCTCACGGCCCGTCTTCTTCGTGAGCTCGTCCGCCGCCGCCGCGAGCCGCTCGGCCTTGCGTCCCACGATCGTCACACCCTTCATGCCGTGCGCGAGGAAGGCCTCCGCGATGCCCTTGCAGATGCCCGATCCCCCTCCAGTGACGAAGGCCACCTTGCCGTCCAGGATGTCGTCGCGGAACACGCTCTTCATCGCTCGTCTCCTCACGCCTCGAGGCGCGCGTGGAGCATCGCACATCGGGTGCGCTCCTCGCCGAGCCTCGGCCGCCCGCGGGAACTCGACGCCCCCGGCGTTGTCAGCGCTTCGTGAAGCGCATCCTCGTCCTCGCCCTGCTCGCGTGCCTCCTGCCACTGCCGGCCTCCGCGATGATCGCGGTCGATCGATTCCGCGCGCCGCTCCGCGCGGCGGCCGAGGCCTCCGCGGCCTGCCCCGACATCGTCGACGGCCGCTACGTCGTGCACCTGCGCATCGACGGCGCCGGACGCGGCTCGGAGGCCGACGTTCGACAGGCGCCCGAGGGCATCACGCTCACCACCGAGCACTGCATCGAGCACGCCTTCGAGGCCCAGGCCTACCCGAGTGTGGGATCGGGAGGTCGCGAGCCCGGCTTCATCACGGTCTCGTTCCCGTTCATCGTCGCGGGCCACGCGCGCTAGAGAGAGCGCAGCGGCCCGCGGCGGGCGAGTCGGTGACAGCCCTGTCAGTAGCGGACCTGCACGCTCTCCACGAGCGCGAGCAGCGCCTTCTTCACGCCCTCGGTCGTCGCCGCCTTCACGATCGCCCAGCCTTCGCCCTCGTAGCCCTCGGCGCGCGGCTGCCCCACCTTGGGCGTGCGCGCCTCGACGAGCGCGTCGCCGCACTTCGCGAAGGCGTCCTCGAGCCCCGTCACGCTCGAGACGTGTCGGCCCGCGCCCTGCCCTCGGAAGAACGCCGCGCCGCAGGCCCACCTGCGCGGCTTGGGCGTGAAGCGATCGAACGCGATGAGCTCGGCCCAGTCACGCACCATGTCGGTCTCGTGGGCGAGGCTCATCATCGGCATGATGTGCACGCCGGGCGGGCGCGCGCCGACCTCGGACACGAGCATCGAGCCGTCGTCCTTGAGGAACCACTCCATGTGCGTGAGCGCCGTGCCTGCGCCGTGCTTGGCGTCACCGAAGAGCGCGTCGAGCGCCGCCTGGTTGATGGGGTGGAACGACGTCCACGTGGGATCGTCGGCCTCGCGCGGAAGGAGCACGCAGTACTGCATCCACGAGGTCTCGAGCACCTCGAGGGGCGTCGGGAAGTAGCGCGTCCCCGAGCGCCACACGGGCTTGCCCGCGATGGTCACCGTCTCGCACGTGTGCTCGCGGGCGCGCACGAATTCCTCGGCCTGGAGGGGCTGCGCGGCCGACGGCACGAGGCCGGTGCGCGCGAGCGCCTCGAGATCGTCCTGGCTCGTGATGCGGTACGTCGCGCGTGATCCGAGCCCCGCCTGCGGCTTGACGATGATGGGGAAGCCCACGCGCCGCACGAACTCGCTCAGCTCGAGGGGCGAGCTCACGAGCTCGCTCTTGGCCACCGGCACGCCGTGCGCGCGCAGCACCTCCTTCATCCGATCCTTGTCGCGGAACCGGCGCGCGGTCTCGACGCCCATGCCCACGACGCCGAGCGCATCGCGCGCCTCCGCGAGCGGCATCTGGAGCTGCTCGAGCGCGCCCGTCAGTCGATCGACCGGGCCGAGCGCCTTGTCGATCTTGCGGGTCGCCTCGGCGAGCTGCGCGCCATCGAGACAGTCGCCCACGCGATAGTGTCCCGCGACACGCGCTCGCATGGGCTCGGGGATGGCGCTCTCGGGATCCTCGCTGATCACGCTGAGCTTCACGCCGTCGAGGGAGGCGAAGGCCGCGACGTAGCGGTTCGTGTTCTCGAGGAAGCGAGGGGCGACGAAGACGACGTGACGCATCGCGCCATGGTAGCGATCTCGCCCACGAAACGGGGCGAATTGTGGATGACCGTCGCTGGACGCAGAGGGCCTGCCACGCCTCGCTCCGCGCGCCCCACGGCCGCAGGCGCGACGACACTGCTATCCTCGCGCGCCCTCATGCGCGTCCGCCCTCTCCTCCTGGCGCTCGCGCTCCTCACCGCACCCGCGTGCGGCGGAGCGTCCCCGAGCGACCGAACCTGCCCCACCCCCATGCGCGACTCCACCTCGATCGCCGACCCGAGCTTCCTCGAGCAATACGCCGTGACGTATCGATTCAACCAGGGCCATCCCGGGCACTTCGTCGTCACGCCAGACGCGAGCGCCGTCCTCTTCCTGCGCAGCGGGCCGCGATCGTTCGTGAACGATCTCTACGTGCTCGACGTCGCGAGCGGGCAGGAGCGCGTGCTCTTGACGGCCGAGCAAGTGCTGGGTGGCGCCGAGGAATCGCTCAGCGAAGAGGAGCGCGCGCGACGCGAGCGCATGCGCCTCGCCGCGCGCGGCATCGCGGGCTTCGATCTCTCCCCCGACGGCAGCTCCATCCTCGTGCCGCTCTCGGGCCGCCTCTTCCTCGTCGATCGCGCACACGCAGGCCAGAGCGGCTCGGTGCGCGAGATCGGCCAGGGCGAGGGCTATCCGATGGATCCGCGCTTCTCGCCCGACGGCACGAAGATCGCGGTCGTGCGCGAGGGTGATCTCCACGTGATCGACGTGGCCACCGGCACCGAGACGCGCGTCACGACGCGCGCGAACGAGCACATCGAGCGCGGCGCGGCCGAGTTCGTCGCGCAAGAGGAGATGGGCCGCTTCGAGGGCTATTGGTGGTCGCCCGACTCGCGTGCGCTGCTCGTGCAGGAGACCGACACGAGCGAGGTCGAGATGATGCACATCCTCGATCCGATGCACCCCGAGAACGAACCGAATTCGCCTCCGTACCCGCGTCCGGGCCGCCCGAACGCGCGCGTGCGCCTCGGCCTCGTCACGCTCGGCGCGCCGGCCGCGAGCGAGCGCTGGGTCGAGTGGGATCGCGAGCGCTATCCGTACCTCGCCACCGTGCGCTGGCCCGCGACCGGGCCCGTGCTCCTCGTGCAGGATCGCCTCCAGCAGAACGAGGTCCTGCTCTCGGTGGATCCGAGCACGCTCGCCACGAGCCCGATCCTCACCGAGACGGACGCCGCGTGGGTGAACCTCGATCAGGACGTGCCGCGCTTCCTCGCGAGCGGCGCGCAGTTCCTCTGGACGAGCGAGCGCGAGGGCGAGCTCCGCCTCGAGCTGCGCGGCCGCGACGGCACGCTGGTGCGCGCGCTGACGCCCACGAATTTCGGGTATCAGGCCCTGCTCGCGGTCGACGAGGCCCACGGTCGCGTCTTCGTGAGCGCGAGCGCGAACCCCACCGAGATGCACGTGTGGGAGGTGCCGCTCGCAGGGGGCGAGCCGCGACGGCTCACGCGCGAGAGCGCCGTGCACGAGGCGGTCTTCGCGCGCGACGCCTCGATCTGGGTGCACGTGGCGCGAGGCCGCACGGGCGCGAGGCACGCGTCGGTGATGCGCATCGACGGCTCCGAGCTCGCCGAGGTCTCGGCGGTGGCCGAGGCGCCCACGTTCGATCCCAACGTGACCTTCGAGGAGGTCGGTGAGCGCCAGATCCGCGCCGCCATCGTGCGTCCACGCGACTTCGACGCGAGCCATCGCTACCCCGTGATCGTCTACGTCTACGGCGGTCCCGGACATCGTCAGGTCACGGTCGAGCGCGACCGCTGGCTCCTCCCGCAGTGGTTCGCGGATCACGGCTTCATCGTCGTGTCCTTCGACGGGCGCGGCACGCCGGGCCGTGGCCGCGACTGGGAGCGCGCGATCCGCGAGGACTTCATCAGCGTGCCGCTCGAGGATCAGGTCGCCGCGGTGCAGGCGGCGGGCGCCCTTCACCCCGAGATGGATCTCGGGCGCGTCGGCATCTACGGCTGGTCGTTCGGCGGCTACTTCAGCGCGATGGCGGTCCTGCGCCGGCCCGACGTGTTCCACGCCGGCATCGCGGGCGCGCCCGTGAGCGAGTGGCGCGACTACGACACGCACTACACCGAGCGCTACCTCGGCCTGCCCGAGGCCGACGGCGTCGAGGGCGCCTACCACCGCTCGAGCGTGCTCACGTTCGCGGCGCGCGATCCGGGCAGCGATCCGCTGCGACCGCTCCTCATCGTGCACGGCACGGCCGACGACAACGTCTACTTCAGCCACGCCATCAAGATGAGCGACGCGATGTTCCGCGCGGGGCGCCCGTACGAATTCCTGCCGCTCGCGGGCCTCACGCACATGGTGCCGGATCCGCTGATCTCGCGGCGCCTCCAGACGCGCATCATCGACTTCTTCGTGCGCAACCTGGGCGCGCCGTCGCGCTGAGCGCCGAACGTCGGCGGTCGGCCGCGCATCCAACGCACCCAACACGCGCCTCGAAAGGACCTCCCCATGCGCTCCACCCGCTCGACGCTCGCGCTCCTCATCGTCTCGCTCGGTCCCTGCGCCATGGGCTGCGGAGGCGGCAGCGGAGATCCCGACGCGGCCATGTCGTCGCGTGACGCGTGGAGCGCGAGCGATGCACCGAGCACGAGCAGCGATGCGCCTTCGCTCCTCGACAGCCCGAGCGCGAGCGACGCCCCCACCGCAGGCGAGACCACCTACGAGATGGGCAACGACGAGTGCTTCACGTTCGCGACGGCCACGGCCATGCCGTCCATGAGCATGACGTGCGGCGACATGCAGGGCCTGACCGGCATCAACGTCGACATCAGCGCGCCCGGGGACGGCCTCTGTCTCTTGCCCGGCACGTACACGACGCTCGCCTCGATCCCCACCGACTACTCGTCGTGCTTCTTCAGCCCCTACGTCGAGGGCGCCGACCCGCTCGCCGACCGCGCGATGATCGTGGCCGACGCCGCAGGCGCGCATCACTACCGCGTGCACATCGTCTCGAACCTCAACCCCACGCTCGTCTTCTCGTTCGACATGATCGACTGACGGCCGCGGGCACGCCTCGCGAGCACGGCCCAGTCGCGCTCCGCCGCTTCGCACTCGATCGTCGCGGCTCGAGAGAAGCGCGCTCGCACGCGGACGGGAAAAAGAGGTCGAGCCTCGCGCGTCTGCGGCTCGCGTGCGCTCTCACGGCGAGCCGCAGCGTCCCCGCCAAGACTTCTTCCTTCCTCGACGCGACGAGCGCGAGAAGCGCAGGAACGCCCTC
This sequence comes from Sandaracinaceae bacterium, assembly GCA_019694315.1. Taxonomy (GTDB): domain Bacteria; phylum Myxococcota_A; class Polyangia; order Polyangiales; family Sandaracinaceae; genus JAFLCL01. Next base: position 349 of record JAIBCE010000266.1, on the reverse strand, counting down.
TCCTTCGGCCTTTTCGCGCCCGCGCGACGACCTGCGCGGTCTTGCCGGAGACGGCTCGGGATCGCCGTGAGGACGCACGCCAGCGCACGCCGCGTGAGGACGCCCCTCGTCGGCCGCGCCCAGCACCACGACCGACACGCCCGCGCCGATCACCCCGCATTCGTGAGCACGGCCCAGTCGCGCTCTCGAATCGCTTCCCACTCGGGCCTCGTGTGCTCGCCACGCGACGACCTGCGCGGTCTTGCCGGAGACGGCTCGGGATCGCCGTGAGGACGCACGCCAGCGCACGCCGCGTGAGGACGCCCCTCGTCGGCCGCGCCCAGCACCACGACCGACACGCCCGCGCCGA
>JAIBCE010000265.1 GCA_019694315.1 Sandaracinaceae bacterium | reverse complement strand
CGCTCGCGCGCGATCTCGCGCCGCAGGGCTGGGGCGATGCGGCGGGGCGCGGCGCGATCGTCGTCGCTTCGATCTCGCCCCTCGTGCTCGTGCTCTCGCACTCCGCGCTCGCCGAGCCGCTCGCGATCGCGCTCGTGGCCTTCGCGGCGGCGGCGCTCGTGCGGCGCCAGCGCGGCGGACCGCGGAGGCTCGTGTGGAGCGGCGCCATGATGATGCTGCTGGCGACCTGGGTGCGCTACGAGGCGTGGGCCTATGCGCTCGTGTTCGTCGTGTCCGCGATCGAGGCCGCGCGACGACGTGAGGGCGTGAGGAGCGCCCTCGTCGATGGCGCGGTGGCCTCGATCGCCCTCATCGGTCCGTTCGGCTGGCTGCTCGCGCAGCACCTCGTGCACGGTGACGCGCTCGCGTTCCTCGACACCATCGAGGACATGAGCGTCGCGCTCTCGGGCGAGGCGTCGCGTAGCCACGTCGCGCTCTTGCGACTCGAGGCGCTCAGCCTCTGGGCGGGTGGGGCGGTGGTCGGAACGGCTGCCGCGCTCTGGCTCTGGCGGCGAGGGCTCGCTCCGCTTCGTGCGCTCGGTCTGCTCGCGCTGGTGGGCGTGCCGGGCCTCGTGCTCGAGCTCGCGTCGGGGAGCGGTCTCGGCGTGTTCGTGGTCGACGGTCGCGAGATCGAGTTCTTCGCGCCGCGTCTCGTGTCGAACCTGGAGATCGGCCTCGTCCCGCTCGCAGGGCTGGGGCTCGCCACGTTGCTCGCGCGTGCGGAGCCGCGCTCGCATGCGGCTGCGGTCGCGGCGCTGGCCCTGCCCGGCGCGCTCTTGGTGCTGGGGCTCTCGCAGCCGGTGAGCTTCGTCGATCCCAGCTCGGTGAGGGCAGGAGTGATGCTGCGAGGCGGCGAGCTCGACGACGTGCTCGGTCGCGGTGCCCTCCTCGTGGAGCGGGTCGAGCCGCGACCACCCATGGGCTGGGCGTCGCTCTCGGTGCTGTGGTCCGAGTGGGAGCGCACCATCTTCTTCACGCGCCGTCGTGGCGACTGCGACATGGTGGAGGCGAGCAACATCGTGTATGCGCGCTCGCGCATCGCGTGCCGTGATCTCGCGGGCTGGGCCTCGAGGCGCGGCGTCACGGCCGCGTGGGTGCTGAGCCCCGAGGCGCGAGAGCTCTTCGATCGGGTGTGGCCCGATGCGGAGTCGCGAACGATCGGCGACGGTCACCTCCTCCGGGCCACCGCGGCGCGCGTGCATGAGGGGGCGCCCGCGTCTCGCGAGGAGCCACCTCGGTAGACGCGTCCGCGGCCTCGTCGTATAGGCGTGGCGATGTACCGTTCGCCCATGGCCGAGGAGCGTTGGCGACGAGTCGCCTTCCTCTCCGCGACCGCCGCGTTCGCGCTGGGGATCCTCTACGCGTTCCGAGAGGTGCTCGCACCATTCGCGGTCGCGCTCGTCGTGGCCTACGTGTTCGCGCCGCTCGTCGACTGGATGGAGTCGCGTCAGCTCGCCGGGCGGCGCGTGCCGCGCTGGGCCGCGGTGCTCTTGCTCTATCTCTCGCTGCTCGGCGCGATGGCGGCGGGCATCGCGATCGGGGCGCCGCTGCTCGCGCGGGAGCTCGGGCGTCTCGGGCGCGAGGCTCCGCGCATGGTGGCCACCGCGCGTGAGGAGTGGCTGCCTGCGCTCGATCGCGTGGTGCACAGCTTCGGCCAGTCGCTCCAGCGGGATGGTGCGAGTGAGGCAGGGGAGGGGACCGAGGGCGAGGGACTCGACGCGAGCGATCTCGTCGAGCAGCCCGAGCGCGAGGTCGTCGCGCACGTCGAGATCCGACCGCGCGCGGATGGCAGCTACGAGGTGGTGCTGCCCACCGACGGCATCACCGTCACGCCCACCGACGACGGTGGCTACGTGGTCCGCGCGCACGACGAGGAGGAGGAGGCCGCGACCGACCTCTCGGTGCAGATCACCGAGGCGCTGCGCCGCCAGATGCAGGAGAGCGAGCAGACGGCAGGGGACGCGCTCCGCACGGCGCAGAGCCTCGTGGCCGCGCTCGTGAACGGCATCTTCAAGTTCTTCATCATGCTGATGCTCTCGGCCTACATCCTCATCACGAAGGACGGGATCCTCGGCTTCTTCCGGACGCTGATCTCGCCACCGCGCCGCAAGGGGTTCGATCTGCTGCTCGATCGCATGGACAAGGGCCTCTCGGGCGTGGTGCGCGGGCAGCTCGTGATCTGCCTCGTCAACGGCGCGCTCAGCGGCATCGGCTTCTACGCGCTCGGCCTCAACTACTGGCCCGTGCTCACGCTGGTCGCGACGGTGCTGTCGATCATCCCGATCTTCGGCGCGATCCTGAGCTCGGTGCCCGCCGTGATCGTGGGCCTCCAGGAGGGCGTCGGGACGGCCCTCCTCACCCTCGCGTGGATCATCGGGATCCACCAGATCGAGGCGAACCTCCTCAACCCGAAGATCATGGGCGATGCCGCGAAGGTGCACCCCGTCCTCGTGGTCTTCTCGCTCATCGCCGGTGAGCACTTCTTCGGCATCCTCGGCGCGCTCCTCGCCGTGCCCGTGCTGAGCATCTCGCAGAGCCTCTTCCTCCACTTCCGCGAGGTGGCTCTCGGCGTGCCGGCGAGCTCCACGATGACGGGGCTGCCGCGCGCCTCGACCTCGTCGCCCGGGAGCTTGCTCTCGCCGCTCTTCGGACACGCACCAGACGCGAGGGACGCGAGCGCCGCTGGGAAGGACGCGAGCGGCGCCAAGGACGCGAGAGACGCGAAGGACGCGAGAGACGCGAAGGACGCGAAGGACGCGAAAGACGCGAAAGACGCGAAAGACGCGGAGAACGCGAACGGTGGCGCTCCGGAGCGACCCGGCGGCTCCGACAGCGGCCCCGACCGCGAGGAATCGGCGCCCGACGCGTCCGAGTGACCCGCTTTCGTTGACCCCCGTCGGATGCGCGTAGGATCCTCGCCGCGTGCGTCGCGACGTCGTCTCTCTGCATGCGGCCCTGATCCTCTCCGGCGCCGCGGGCCTCATCTACCAGTCCTCGTGGACCCGCCTCCTCCAGCGGGTCTTCGGCGTCGGCGACCTCGCGGTGGCGACGGTGCTCGCGACGTTCTTCCTCGGCCTCGGCCTGGGCAACGGCATCGCCGCTCGCTACGTGGCCCGCGTCACGCGGCCCGGCAGGGCGTACGCGATCCTCGAGGTGGGCGTCGGTCTCTACGCGCTGCTCTCGCTCGCGATCGTTCCCGGCATCGGGGCGGCGTACGGTGCGCTCGGCGCCAACGCGAGCTTCGGCGCGCTCACGGTGGTCCGCTTCGCCCTCGCGTGCCTCGCGCTCCTGCCCCCGACGGTCCTCATGGGCGCGACGCTGCCCGTCGTGGCCGAGGCCTCCAAGGACGCTGCGTGGTCGCGCTCGGTCACGGCGTTCTACACGTCGAACACGCTCGGCGCGGTCGTGGGCGCGGCGCTCGCCGGCTTCGTGCTCGTGCCGCACCTCGGCACGCGGGCCACGGTGATCACGGGCGCGCTCCTCAGCTTCGCGGCCGCCGCGCTCGTGCTCACGGTGCTCCGCGACGCGCGCAAGGAGAGCAGCTCCGCCGAGCCCGCGGCCTCGAGCGCGACGATCGAAGAGGGTGCGCCGGGCACCACGCCGATCGGCCTCGCCGCGACGCTCGCATGCTTCGCGGGCCTCGCCGCCCTGGGCAGCGAGGTGGTGTGGACGCGCGTGCTGCGCATCATCGTCCACGGCACGACGCCCGCGTTCGCCGCGATGCTCGTGAACTACCTCCTCGGCATCGCCGCAGGCGCGCTCCTCGCGCGCGCGCTCAGTCGACGCATCCACCCGGCGACGGTGCTCGGCGTGAGCCAGACCGCGCTCGTCGTGCTGACCGCGCTCGCGATGGCCCTCGTGCCGTTCGTGCCGCGCTTCATCCCGGTCCTCGCGAGCGAGGCCGACACGGTCCCGCACCAGACGTGGATCATCGGGCTCGTCTCGTTCCTCCTCTTGTTCCCGCTCGCGCTCGTGCTGGGCACGGGGCTTCCGTCGACGTGGGCCATGATCGAGAAGCGCGCCGACGCGGGCCGCGGGGCCGCGGTGCTCCTGGCCGCCAACACGGGCGGCGGTCTCGTGGGCTCGCTGCTCACCGGCTTCGCGCTGGTCCCGAGCCTGGGCACCGAGGCCACGCTGCTCGGCCTCGCCACGATCAACGCGCTCGTCGCCGCGATCGCGCTGCGGCGCGCCGCGCCCGGCGAAGAGGTCGGTCTCGCGCTCGCGTCACGGGTGCTCCGCATGGTGGGCCCGCTCGCCGTGCTCACGGCGGTGTTCGTCGCGCGCCCCTCGCTCGAGCTCCGGTTCCTCCTCGGCAGCGCCTCGAACCCCGTCGACGCGATGCTCAAGGGCCCCGACGAGTCGTGGAGCGAGCGAACGGTCTTCATCCACGAGGGACGCAACACGACCGTCACCGTGATCCGCAGCCGCTCGTCGCTCTCGCTCTACAACGACGGTCGCCCCGAGTCCGGCTTCTCTGCGGGGCAGCCGGGCTTCGGTCCGGAGCTCGTCGTGCTCGGAGGTCTCCCTGCGGTGCTGGCGGGCAACCGTCACGACGCGATGGTGATCGGCCTCGGCGCCGGGCACACCGCCACCATGGCGCTCGCAGGTGGCTTCGAACACGTGCGCGTGATCGAGCTCGAAGAGGGAGTGGTCGAGGCCTCGCGCCTGCTCTACTCCGCGCGCGAGAGGCCGTTTCCGCTCGACGATCCGCGCGCGGAGCTCGTCGTCGACGACGCGCGCAACCAGCTCAACCTCATGGCGCCCGACTCGCTCGACGCCGTCATGTCGCAGCCCTCGCATCCGTGGCTCGCGGGCTCGAGCGCGCTCTACACGCGCGAGTTCTTCGAGGAGGTGGATCGCGCGCTCCGAGACGACGGCGTGTTCGGGCTCTGGGTGAACCTCTTCCGCATGGACGTGCCGCACCTGCGCTCGGTGCTGGCCACGCTCACGAGCGTCTTTCCGCACGTGCGCGGCTACATCATCGAGTCCTCGAGCCTCGTGCTCATGGCCTCCACCACGCCGCGCCCGCTCGGCTTCGAGCAGAGCGAGCAGATCCGCTCCATCGACACGATGGGGCCGTATTTCTCGGCCTATGGCCTGGGCGATGCGCGCGGCGTGCTCGCACATCAAGAGCTCGACGAGGCCGCGGCGCGCACCTTCGCCGAGGGCGGCGCCATCATCGAAGACGATCGGCCGCTGCTCGAGCTCGAGCTCGCGTCGCTGCCCGTCGGCAGCACCCTCGACGCGCGGAGCCTCGATCGCGTGCTGAGCGAGGTGCCCTGGGCCGCGGAGGCCGCGACCGAAGAGGTGCTCCTCGAGCGCATCGAGGTCGTCGAGGCGCGTCGCCTCGCGCTCGATCGTGTCGAGCGCAGCCCGGGGGTCACGCCGATGGTGCACGCGCGCCTGCTCGAGGCGCGCGGCGACGTGAACGGCGCGCTCGCGGCCTACGATGCGCTCGGCACCCCCGAGGCGCTCTTGCGCGCGGCCGATCTGTGCTACGCCGCCGGCGCGTACTCCGAGATCCTCGCGATGCCCTTCGCCCAGACGGCGCCGCCAGAGGCGTACTACCGCGCCGCGCTCACCGAGACGCGGCCTTCCGAGGAGGCCGTGCGCCGCGCCACGTCGGTCGACTCGCCGCTCGCGCGCTTCGTCGTGGCGGCGGGCGCAGGCTGCGATGCCGTGGGCGCGGTGCCCGAGGCCGAGCGCGTGCTCGTGACCTCGGCGTACGCCGAGGCCGCGCACTGGGTCTTCCTCTGCGCGCTCGCGGCGGGGGATCGCGACGCGAGCCAGCGCGCCGAGCAGCTCGCGTGGCGCGCACGCACTGCACAAGCCGCGGAGTGGACGCGCGCCGGAGAGTCGGCGATGGGCGGCGGCAACGGTGGCCTCGCGTGGATGTACTTCCGCCACGCGCTCCGCATCTATCCGACCACCACACGATCGGCGATCGGCCTCGCGCAGCTCCATCATCGCGACGGCCGGCCCGAGCTCGCGCGCGAGGTGCTGGCGCAGGCGCTCCAGGCGACGGCCGGTCTCGACGAGGCGCACGAGCGCGTGCTCCAGGCGGCGGTGAACCTCCAGATCGATCTCGGTGCGCCCGACGAGACCCCCGGCGAGTCGGCGAGCAGCACCTCGACGGTGATGCCGGAGATGACCGAGCCGCAGTAGCTCGCAAGAGCCCGCGGGGCGTCACTCCTCGATCGGCGGCGAGATCGCGTCGATGAGCACGTGCCCGTAGCCGAGTCGCAGCGATTCGTCCCACGACTCTCCGGGACCGGGGGCGAGCAGGAAGTAGAGCGAGGGCGCCACGTACGGGTAGCGCCGCACGCGCGCGCGCTCGAGCTCGTCGTTGGCCTCGACGAACGCGTTGCCATAGGCCTCGCTGCGGATCGATGCGATGCGCGCGGCGATCTCCGTGCGCACCTGCTCGTCGCCCACGCTCGCGTACATCTCCTCGAGGGCCTGCACCGCGAGCTCAGCGCTGCCGATGCTGGCGAGCTGCGAGGTGGTGCTGAGGACCATCCAGTCCGGCGCGGCGCCGAGGCGCGAGGCATCGACGAGGTGCTCCGCGCCTCGGAGGCGTGCATCGTCGCGCGCTGGCCCGGCGGGCAGGAGCGGCGCGAGCTCGAAGCTCAGCGTGGCCCCCAGCTCCCACGCGAGCTGGCCGTCGTCGGGGAAGCGCTCGCGACCGCGCTCCATCACCGCGACGCTGCGCTCGATCTCCTCGGGCGTGACCTCCTGCGGCTGGTAGACGCCGGCCGTCGCGATCCAGTGGTAGACGGCCTGGAAGTCGGGGTCGAGCGTGAGCATCGCCTCCGTGTAGTCGAAGACGAACCCGAGGCCGCCCTGGTGCGCGTACTCCTCGCCCAGGTAGACGAGCGAGCGGCACCAGATGAGATCGGCCAGCGCCTCGCGGTGACCCAGCGACAGCAGGGGAAGCCACGAGGGCGGCGGAAGGTAGTAGACGTCCTCGTAGCTCTGCGCGTCGAGCGCTGCGGTCGCGGCCACCGCACGCGTGCCGAGCATCAAGGCGATCGCAGCGCACAGACCTGCGACACGGAGCAACGACGCCATCGCGCCTCGACTCTACACAGAATGGGCCTCGGCGGGGAACGCGCGCGGGACGACGGAACGCGAGAAGCCCGCCGGAGCGGGCTCCTCGACACGGTCTCGGGATCAGCGAGCGATCACTCGAGCTCGTCGATGATGTAGAGGCCGGGCGCGCGGATGAGCTGGTTCTCGTTGTCCGAGCCCGCCGCGAGCTCGAAGGTGCTCATCATCGCGTCGCCATCGAGGTCACCCAGGGCGCGGAAGGTGTAGATGTCCTCGTTGACCATGTGGCCGCACATGCCGTCGGCGCCGCCGCCCGCGATCACGTACTGGTAGTAGACCGGATCGCCGAGCGTGAAGCTGATGTCGCGGAAGTTCGCGAGACCAGCGGCCTGGAAGTCGATCTGCGTCTTGCTGACGCCGACCGAGTTGCCCGTGTTGCCCGCCGTCGTGGCGCAGGCGACCGAGGCCGCAGCGCTCGAGGCGCGGATGACCATCGAGCTCGTCCAGTGCTCGGACTGGTAGTACGCCGCCGCGCCCTGGAAGAGGTTGCGGAGGTTCGAGCCCGCCTCGGCCGTCTTGGAGCGGCGGATGTAGCCGATGAACGCAGGGATCGCGAGCGCGGCCAGGATGCCGATGATCGCCACGACGATCATCAGCTCGATCAGCGTGAAACCAGACTTCTTCTTCATCGTCCTCATGCGACCTCCGTGAGTGACTGAGTGAGCGCCTGCGCCTGTCGAGGAGCGCCGCTTTCTCGGCAGCGGTGCTTCGACCCGACACCGGCCACGGACGATGAGCACCAACCGTGCCGTGCTGCCGGTCCGCGGAACGAGCACGGAACGCGAGAAGCCCGCCGGAGCGGGCTTCTCGACACGGTCTCTGAGGATCAGCGAGTGATCACTCGAGCTCGTCGATGATGTAGAGGCCGGGGGCGCGGATGAGCTGGTTCTCGTTGTCCGAGCCCGCCGCGAGCTCGAAGGTGCTCATCATCGCGTCGCCATCGAGGTCACCGAGCGCCTGGAAGGTGTAGATGTCCTCGTTGACCATGTGGCCGCACATGCCGTCCGCGCCGCCGCCACCGATCACGTACTGGTAGTAGACCGGATCGCCGAGCGTGAAGCTGATGTCGCGGAAGTTCGCGAGACCAGCGGCCTGGAAGTCGATCTGCGTCTTGCTGACGCCGACCGAGTTGCCCGTGTTGCCCGCCGTCGTGGCGCAGGCGACCGAGGCCGCAGCGCTCGAGGCGCGGATGACCATCGAGCTCGTCCAGTGCTCGGACTGGTAGTACGCCGCCGCGCCCTGGAAGAGGTTGCGGAGGTTCGAGCCCGCCTCGGCCGTCTTGGAGCGGCGGATGTAGCCGATGAACGCAGGGATCGCGAGCGCGGCCAGGATGCCGATGATCGCCACGACGATCATCAGCTCGATCAGCGTGAAACCAGACTTCTTCTTCATCATCGTCCTCATGCGACCTCCGTGGAGTTTGTGACTGGACGCCTTCCGCCTCTCGGAGGAGGGCCGCGACCTTCTCGGTGACCGGTGCTCGACCCGACCGCCGAGCCACGATGAGCACCAACCGTGCCGCGCGGCCGAGCGCACCTCGGCACGAAACCAGCGACGGAACGCGAGAGCCCGCCGCAGCGGCTTCTCGAGCGAGGACGGAACGCGAGAAGCCCGCCGGAGCGGGCTTCTCGACACGGTCTCTCTGAGGATCAGCGAGTGATCACTCGAGCTCGTCGATGATGTAGAGGCCGGGGGCGCGGATGAGCTGGTTCTCGTTGTCCGAGCCCGCCGCGAGCTCGAAGGTGCTCATCATCGCGTCGCCATCGAGGTCACCGAGCGCCTGGAAGGTGTAGATGTCCTCGTTGACCATGTGGCCGCACATGCCGTCCGCGCCGCCGCCACCGATCACGTACTGGTAGTAGACCGGATCGCCGAGCGTGAAGCTGATGTCGCGGAAGTTCGCGAGACCAGCGGCCTGGAAGTCGATCTGCGTCTTGCTGACGCCGACCGAGTTGCCCGTGTTGCCCGCCGTCGTGGCGCAGGCGACCGAGGCCGCAGCGCTCGAGGCGCGGATGACCATCGAGCTCGTCCAGTGCTCGGACTGGTAGTACGACGCTGCACCCTGGAAGAGGTTGCGGAGGTTCGAGCCTGCCTCGGCCGTCTTGGAGCGGCGGATGTAGCCGATGAACGCGGGGATCGCGAGCGCGGCCAGGATGCCGATGATCGCGACGACGATCATCAGCTCGATCAGCGTGAAACCAGACTTCTTCTTCATCATCGTCCTCATGCGACCTCCGTGAGTGACAAGACCGTTCGTGGTGGGAGCGCGTTCCGCGTCTCGGCCGACAGCGGGAGAGCCTGTAGGGTTTTCGTGGGCGGAGCGCCGGGGGTTCGGCGCCCGGTGAGCAGCATCCATGCCGCTCGAAACTCGGCGATTTCCAGCGGCGTCGGCGAAAAACACCACCCCCCGGTGGTTTTTTTCGCCGCTTCGATCACTCCCAGCCCTGAGAGAGATACGTGGCGCTGCCGCGGCCCGCGCCGATGAACACCCGGGAGTTCTCGGACGTGGTCTCGAGCCAGGCGGTCATGCCGTCGCCGTCGAGGTCCACCTCGGCGTGCGCGCAGAACGAGAAGTCCGTCGCGCCGAGGCCGCCGGGGCAGCCCGCCGGATCCATGCCCGGCACGCCCGCGCTCGTCTCGTAGATGAAGCGCGTGGGGCCGTCGGGCACGGCGCCGAGCTGACGCCACGACACGGGCACCGCCGCCGACGCCCAGCCCGCTGCCGCGGCGTTCGTGTAGGGCGAGCTCGAGGGGTGCCAGGGGGCCGTGACGTACTCGCCGAACTCTGCGCGATAGGCCTCCTCGCGCTGCCGGATCTCGCCGAGGAACGTGAAGCTCTCCGCCATGCGCGATCGCTGCACGTAGCCGCGGAACGCCGGGATCGCGAGCGCCGCCAGGATGCCCACGATGGCCACCACGATCATCAGCTCGATGAGGGTGAAGCCGCTTCGCCGCTGGACGGACCGCTGAACGCTTGTGATCGCACCACGCATCTCGACCTCCGTTGCGCGCACCAAGAGCGCTCGGTCACCAGACCGACCGGCTCGCTGTGCCAACTCTATACCAACGGGCGTGTGGGGCGGTCAGCTTCTGGTCCGGCCCGGGTCCGAGGTCGACGAAGGGAGGCGAGCACGAAGAGCAGGGCTCCGACGATGGCGAAGCCCGGCTGACCGGGCGTGCGGGTCACCGTGGCGAGCACGCGGTGGGTGCCAGGCGCGACGCGAACGCTCAGGAAGCCGGGGGAGACCATGGTCGGCGTGACCTCCTCGCCATCGACGCTGGCGACCCATCCCGCGTAGCTCGTGGCGCGGAGGACGACGTCGAGCGGGCCCGCGGCGGTGACCACGCCCTCGAGGCGGCCGGCCTCGTGGGGGACCTCCGTCACTCGCGCGCCCTCGAGATCGCAAGGCGTGCTCGCTCGGTCCCGATGGAGCGCGCCCGCGTCACCAGGGCTCGGTCGGGCCCAGGCCACGAGACGCGAGGGATCGAGGAGCGCGTCGACGTCGTGGTCCTCGCGCGCGCTCTCTTCGATCGCGGTGCGCAGCGCCGCGTCGTCGCCGCGCCACGTCTCCACCACGCAGCCGAGCCCCACGAGGCCGGGAGCGCGCTCGTTCTCCCACAGCCCGAGCCCGTGCTCGCTGCGCAGCCTCCAGCCCGTCGTGGGTGCGGTCGTGCTCACGAGGTAGCGCACGCCGAGCGCCTCGGCGCGGCGATCGGAGCCCTCACGTCCGGGATCGAGGCGCGAAAAGAGCGCGCGGTGGATGCCCACGTGCGCGCCCACGGCGAGCGTCGTCGCGATCGGCGCTGCGCTCGCGAGCTGGAGCGCATCGTGGTGCATGCAGTCGACCGTCGCGGGGTCGTCTTCGGAGTACCAGAGCCGGCCTCCGTCGAGCCCACCGAGCGCGCGGTGCAGGGCCGCGCGATCGTAGCCCTCCGGGGTGCGCGGGCCGCAGGGCGCGGCGCGTCGCGCGTCGAGGGCGCTCGACTCGGAGG
>JAIBCE010000264.1 GCA_019694315.1 Sandaracinaceae bacterium | reverse complement strand
CCTTTCAGGTTCCAGCGGGGTAACACTCGTGCGGGTTCAAGTCCCGCCTTCCGCAGACTCAGAGACACCGGGGCGTTGCGAGCACACTCGCAGCGCCCCGAGTTCATTTCGGAACACCACGCTAGTACCTCGACACAGGGGTCTTGACGGGTTCACGCGACGGCGTTCTGCGCTCGGGTAGTGGTCGTCGACCAGCTCGCGCATGCACTCCGCGAAATCGAGCGCGGTTCGCTGGTCGGTCACCTTCACGTGTCGCCAGGGCCGATGCGCGTCGAGGAAGACGAAGAGGTTGGCTGTCCCGTTCCGCCGGTACTCGTAGTCGATCTTCGCGGGCTTGCCCGGGGCCGGTGGGCTCGGCGTTCTCGTTTCTCCGATCATCTGCGTGGGCGACTCGTCGAAGCACACGACTGGCGCTTCTGGACGCGCCGGCTCTGCGTAGAGGTCCAACACGTCCTCCATGCGAGCGACGTACTCGCTGTCGACCTTCGGCACGCACCACATCTTCCTCTGCCACGCCTTGAGGTCGTTCTCCGACAAACGACGGCGTACGGTCTCGCGCGACAACTTGCTGTGCGACGTGAGCTGGACGAGTGCACCCGCGAGCTGCTCGAGCGTCCACTGTGCGCGACCCGCTGGGGGGCTCGAACAGGCCGTAGCGACCAACAATGCCTCCTCCTTGCCGGTGAGCTTGCGACCTGCGCCCGGTCGCGGACGATCGTGGATCGCCCCGTCGATCCCGCCTTCCACGAAGCGTCGCTTGGCACGGTAGACGGTCGAGGTGCCGACGCTCACCGAGCGGGCAATCTCCTCCGTGGTGCTCATGGCGTCGTGGAGCGGCGGTCAGCGCAAGGGTACGCCAGCGCTCGTCGTCAGCTCCGCGCTCGGTCGCCTCTCGCGCCCCGACACGCTCGGTCCGTTCCTCGCGCGAACCGATCTCCTCGCGCTCCACGTCGTGCACGGCAGCCCGCGACGCATGGTCGGAGGCTCACGACGCGGTGCGTCGCGCGCTTTGACACCCCCCCTCCCCCTCTGCTACCCCCGCGCTCCTTCGACGGGCACCCCGCTCGTCTCGTCGGCGACACCGAGGAGGTAGGACGTGTTCAAGTCCATCTGCATCTTCTCTGGGCACGCGAACCCCCGGCTCGCCGAGCAGATCGCCGACTATCTCCAGCTCCCCATCGGGCGCTGCAAGATCTCGAACTTCTCGGACGGCGAGGTGTTCACCGAGATCCAGGAGAACGTGCGCGGCGTGGACGTGTACGTGGTGCAGCCCACCTGCGCGCCGGTGAACGACAACCTCATGGAGATGCTCGTCACCGTCGACGCCCTCAAGCGCGCCTCGGCGGGCTCGATCACCGCGGTGATCCCGTACTACGGCTACGGCCGGCAGGACCGCAAGGTCGCCCCGCGCACGCCCATCACGGCCAAGCTCGTGGCCGACCTGCTCACGACGAGCGGCGTCTCGCGCGTGGTCTCGATGGACCTCCACGCCGGCCAGATCCAGGGCTTCTTCAACGTGCCCTTCGATCACCTCTTCTCCATGCCCGTGTTCCTCGACTACCTGCGCCCGCGCCTCGGCGAGGGCACGGTGCTCGTGTCGCCCGACGCGGGCGGCGTGGAGCGCGCGCGCGCATACGCCAAGCGCCTCAAGGGCGACCTCGCGATCATCGACAAGCGCCGCGCCAAGGCCAACGTCAGCGAGGTCATGAACATCGTCGGTGACGTCGAGGGGCGCGACTGCGTGATCATCGACGACATGATCGACACGGCCGGCACGCTCACGAACGCGGCGCAGGCGCTCAAGGATCGCGGCGCCAAGCGCGTGCTCGCGGTCGCCACGCACCCGGTGCTCTCGGGCCCGGCGATCAGCCGCATCCAGGAGAGCTGCCTCGAGGAGGTGGTCGTGACCGACACGATCCCGCTCTCGGAGGCGGCCAAGAGCTCCAAGAAGTTCACGGTGCTCTCGGTGGCGCGCCTGCTCGGCGAGGCCATCAAGCGCATCCACAACAGCGACTCGGTCAGCTCGCTCTTCGTCTGAGCGAGAGGGCCGGCGGCGATCGCGCCGAGGCGCGGTCGTAGAGAACGGTACGAACAGAGAGGTAGGAAGAGAATGGAAGCGCAGACGCTCAAGGCTGAGGTCCGCAACGGAAGCGGAAAGGGGCCCGCGCGTCAGCTCCGCATGCGTGGGCTGATCCCGGCGGTGTTCTATGGTCCCGACAAGAAGCCGACGAACCTGACCGTGAGCCCGGTCCAGGTCGCTGCGGCGCTGAGCGGCATCTTCGGCCGCAACCAGCTCGTCGAGCTCGACTTCGGCGACGGCAAGAAGGAGCTCGCGGTGGTGCGCGATCTCGCCGTGGATCCGATGTCGCGCAAGCCGCTGCACGTCGATTTCTACAGCGTGGCGCTCGATCGCCCCGTGCGCGCGAAGGTGCCGTTCATCGCGAACGGTCGCGCCAAGGGCGTCGCCGAGGGCGGCGTGCTCCACAAGATCTTCCGTGAGCTCCCCGTGGTCGGCCCGCCGGGCGCGATCCCGGCCGACGTCACGGTCGACGTGACCCCGCTCGGCATGCACCAGGGCATCAAGGTCAAGGACCTCACCCTGCCTGCGGGCGTGAGCGTGGCGCTTCCGGCGGAGCGGAACCTCGTCGTCGTCACGACGAAGGAGAAGGAGAAGCCCGAGGACGAGGGCGTGCCGGGCGCTCCGGGCGCGGCGCCTGCGGCTGGCGCGGCGGCGGCGGCTCCTGCGGCGGGCGGCAAGGCTCCTGCGGCGGCTCCTGCCAAGGACGCCAAGGCGGCGGCTCCTGCCAAGGACGCGAAGAAGAAGTGAGCTCGAGCATCGCGCGACGCGCGATGCGCCTCACCGACGGAGCGCCGCGATCGACCTCGATCGCGGCGCTCGTCGTTTCCGTCGTGGGCTCGCGCTGGGAGAAGCATCGGGCTGGCCTCGAGAAGCATCGGGCTGGCCTCGAGAAGCTTCGGGCTGGCCTCGAGAAGCATCGGGCTGGCCTCGAGAAGCTTCGGGCTGGCCTCGAGAAGGATCTGCCGAGGATCCCGCTCCGCCGAGGTAGCGCGCGAGCAGCAGGGCGAGCTCGGCGACGAGCGCCTCGCGCTCGACGAGGCGGCCCGCGCGATCGGTCGCCCACCGATGCGTCGCGGCCTCGAGCACGAGCACCGAGAGGCTCGCGGCGAGCCGCACGTCGCCCACGCGCACGGCAGGGTGGATGGCGAGCAGCGCGGCCAGCGCGTCCGTCATGCGCGTCTCGAGCGCGGCGAGGTGCGCACGCACGCGGGGCGAGCGAGGAACCTCTTCCGTGAGCGCTCGGTGCAGGCGCGGCTCGTCCTCGTGGAGCCGCACCATGGCCTCGGCCATGCGCGCGGCGAGCGCCTCGAGGATCGCGACGACGGCGAGCGGCGCGAGCTCGCCGACCAGTGCGTCGAGCACGTCCTCGGCGCGAGCGAGGTGCCGATCGACGACGCCGGCGACGAGGGCGTCCTTGCCGGGGAACCACTCGTAGAGCGTGCCGATGGAGACGCCCGCCCGCGCAGCGACGTGGTTCGTCGTGAGCGCGTCGTAGCCGCGCGTGACCAGGATCCGAGCCGTGGCGTCGAGGATGGCCTCGAACGTCGCGCGGGCACGCGCCTGGCGGGGCGCTTTTCGCGGGCGATCGTGGCCTGTGCGGGGTCGTGTCATGGGCGCTCCGGATCCGAGCAGACAAACCGAGCGAATGCTCGGATATTGCCTCCGAGAGGAGCGCTCGTCATGCAAGCACGGATCGCCGCGTTCTCGTGGCTCGCCTACGTCGTCGTCACGTTCGTCGCGCGTACCCTCGTGCAGCTCCGCACGACGGGCAGGAGTGGCGTCGTCATCCGGACGGAGGCGTCCTGGGTCGAGCGAGCGGCCGGCGTCGTGTTCGTGCTCGCCTTCGCGCTCGGCGCGGTCGGTCCCTTCGTGGGCTCGCCGCTCGGGCGTGGCTCGACGTCGCTGCTGGGGCTGGCGCTCGTCGCGCTCGGGACCTTCGCGACGTTCGCGGCGCAGCTCGTGATGGCGGGCTCGTGGCGCGTCGGGGTCGACCCGAGCGAGCGCACCGAGCTCGTGACGCGCGGGCCCTTCCGGCTGGTCCGCAACCCCATCTTCACCTTCATGATGATCGCGAGCCTGGGCATCGCGCTCGTGTGCCCGACACCCCTCGCGCTCACGGCGCCCGCGCTCCTCGCCTTGGCCGTGCAGGTGCAGGTGCGCCTCGTCGAGGAGCCCTACCTCCAGAGGACGCACGGGCAGCGCTACCGCGCGTACGCGCGCGTGACGGGGCGGTTCGTGCCGTGGCTCGGTCGGCTCGACGACGCGTGACCGACGAAGCTCCCCAACGCGAAGAGCGCCGCGACCCGAGGGTCAGCGGCGCTCTTGGCGCGGGTCGGGCCCCGGGTGGGGCTCGGCGTTCGTCAGCCTGCGGTGCAGATGCCGAAGAACGGATCGCAGGTCAGGCCCGTGTCGCACTCGGGCGCGGTCTCGCGGCAGTACGCGCCCTCGGTGCCGTCGAGCACGCAGTGGCCCATCGTGTCGCTGCCCATGTCGGCGATGCAGTGCGAGCCGGTGACGCAGAGGAAGCGCCAGGCCGTGCACACGGCGCCCGAGGCGATCGGCGCGAGGCAGACGCCGTTCATGTCGGCCGTGGGCGCCGCCTCCGAGCAGGTGAGGCCCGAGTCGCAGAAGGGCATCGCCAGGCGGCACTCACCGCGGTCGCCACCATCGGCGATGCAGTGACGCACATCGGTGCTCATGTCGTCGAGCTGGCACGAGTAGCCATCGACACAGACCGAGTGGCGCTCCGTGCACGCGCCCGCCGCGGCGACGGGCGTCTGGCAGGTGCCGGTGTTGTCGGCCGTGGGCGCCGCGACGCTGCACACGAGCGCGCCGTCGCACGCCGCGCCGGTGGTGCGGCAGTTGCCGAACTCCGAGCCGGCCTCGAGGCAGTGGCCCATCGTGTCGCTGCCCTCGTCGAGCTGACACGTGGCCGTGGCAGACGCGCAGAGGAAGTGACGCTGCGTGCAGGCGTCACCCGTGGGCACCGGCACCTGGCAGACGCCCGGGTTGTCGGTGGTGGGCATCATCTCGCTGCAGGTGAGGCCAGTGTCACAGGCCATGCCGGTCGTGCGGCAGAGACCGAGATCGCTGCCGTCGTTGATGCAGTGGCCCATCGTGGTGGAGCCGAGGTCGCGCAGGCACGTGGCGCCGGCGACGCACACGAAGTGATCCGCGCTGCAGGCATCGCCCGCGGGGATCTCGGTCTGGCACTGGCCCGGAGCGTCGGCGGTGGGCGCCGTCTCGGTGCAGCCGAGGCCGGTGTTGCAGAAGGGCGCCGCGAGGCGGCACTGGCCGCCGTCGGTGCCGTTCTGCACACAGGTCTGCATGTCGCCCGCCGCGTTCGTGACGCAGGCGTAGTCGGCGATGCAGAGGCCCGTGTCGCTGCAGTCCTCGCCAGCGCCGTGCGGCTGCGCCTCGGTGACGGTGAGGTGGATGTCGCCGGTGTCCGACATGCCGTAGCTCGCCGCGACGATGTAGACGGTGGTGCCCGCGCTCACCTCGCC
Source organism: Sandaracinaceae bacterium (assembly GCA_019694315.1). Lineage (GTDB taxonomy): Bacteria > Myxococcota_A > Polyangia > Polyangiales > Sandaracinaceae > JAFLCL01. The sequence goes on along the minus strand of JAIBCE010000264.1, from coordinate 5,633 downwards.
GCCCGAGGCGACCGTGGAGAGCAGGCCGGCGCTGTTGTCGTCGCTGCAGCCGAGCTCCATGCCCGTCGCGGTGCAGGCCTCGAGGACCCACAGGATCGTGTCGGCCGCCGTCGTGGCAGCGTCGTCGGTCGAGACGACGAGGAACGCGTCGCCCTGCATCGTGTAGCTGAAGACGATCTCGTTCGTCGCGGTGGGATCGCCCGAGGAGTTCACCGCGCAGCTTCCGTTCGCGAGGCCCGACATCTGGCCCGCGGGCGCCGACGCGTTCGAGCGGGTGATCGTGCGGCCCGTGCCGGACGTGAGCGCCGTGCCCGCCGTGTTGAGGTCGATCGGCATCGCGCACGTACCGCCCGAGCTCGTCATGCCGGTGTCGTTGCGGACGCCCGTGTCGACGGCCGGGCCGGTGTCGTTGCCACCCATGCCGGTGTCGGGCGTGGATCCGGCATCGTTGCCCGCCGGGGGGTTGTTGCAGCCGACGATCGCGGTCAACGCCGCGGCGGCGCACACGAGGGAACTGGTCTTCTTCATGGAGCGCTCCTCACCAAAGGAACAAAGGGAGTCGCGACGCATACCCCAGCTGCCGCCGCGAGGCACCTCGAACCGACCGAGGCCCTGCGAAACCGAATTTGCGGGCGCAAGCGTTCGATCCAAGCTCGCGGCGCCGTGGCGTCCGCTCCGCCGACTCCTCACCGGCCTCCTCGCATCGGCGTCGTGGACGCAGTCCGCGGCCTCGCGTGCGTCGTGATGATCGTGTGGCACACGGCCGATGCGTGGCTCACGCCCGAGATCCACGGAACACCCGCGTTCGAGCGGGCTCGGCTGGTGGGAGGCTTCGCCGCGCCCTCTTTCTTGTGGCTCGCGGGGCTCTCGCTCGCGCTCTCGACGGAGCTGCGACCCACCTGGCAGCGCACGCGACAAGGGCTCCTGCGCGCGGGCTGGGTGCTGGTCGTGGGCTATGCCCTCAAGCTCTTCGCGTGGACGGTCGACCACGGCGCGATCCGCGAGGTGCGGTGCCTGCCCACGCTCGCGCTCGCGATCCCCGCCATGGCGGCGCTGATCTTCGCGTTTCGCGAGCCCGCGAGGGCAACGGTGCGTGCCCGTGCGATCGCCGGGGCGCTCGGCGCCGCCGTGCTCGTGGGCACGTATGCGCGCGTCGATGGACTGCCTCGCTCTCCCGAGGTGCTGGCGCGGCTCGACGTGCTCCAGGGCATCGGCGCCGCGCTCGCAGCGACGACGCTGCTCTTCTTCGGCGTCGGGCGCGTGGTGCCGAGCGAGCGCGCGCGCGCCGTGGTGCTCGGCCTGCTCGCGCTCGCGGTGGCGCTCGCGACGCCGCACGTCGTCGGTGTCTCGCTCGCGCCCCTGCCCACGCGGGTGGCCGACTACGTCGCGCGCACCACCGCGGATCCTGCCGCCAGCGGCGCCCGCTTCGCCCTGTTTCCTTGGCTCGGACACACGCTCTACGGCGCGGCGATCGGGACGATCCTCCGCGCGGCGCCGCGGGACCTCGCGGCCTTCGAGGTGCCCTTCGTGCGGCGGCCGTGGTTGCTCACGCTCGCATGCGCGGCGGTGCTCGTCGCGGTCTTCGAGGCCGGCCCGATCGCGCCATCGATCACGGCGCGGGCCGAGTGGATGCGGCCGGTCTTGCGCCTCGTCTTCTACGGAACCGCGGCGATCGGCAGCGCGGGTGTGCTCTCGCTCCTGGGCCGTCACGCGCGACCGCTCTACGACGCGATCGCCACGATGGGGCGGAGCTCGCTGCTCGTGTACGGCACCCACCTCGAGCTGGCCTACGGCCTCCTCGGGGTCCCGATACGACAGAGCCTGGGCTGGGGCGCGTGGGCCGTGGGCATGGTGCTCCTCACGGCGTCGATGGTCGCCACCGCGCGGCTTGCGGAGGCCCGCGAGGCGAAGGCGAGACGTGCGGGGGAGGCAGCCTGAATCGACGGGCGCGGTTCCGAGCGCGAGCGACTTGCAGGCAGGCGGGTTCCGTGGCGTCATCGGCCGCCGGTCCACTCCGAGGGTACGCGGCGCGCGACGGGACCCGAGAACGAGAGCGAAAGAGAACCATGACCCACGTCGTGATCGTCACCGATCGACCCACGTTCGAGGCCGCTTGGACTCCTCTCCTGACGCAGGCGGGCGTGGGGGTGGAGGTGGTGCACCCCGAGCGATGCGCGAGCGCGATGACCCACGGCAGGCCGCTGCTCATCGACGGCGGCGCGGCGGCGTACGACGAGGACGAGCTCCTGGCCCACGCGGCGCTGGCACGCGCGCTCTCGATCGCGGTGGGTGTCGTGCTGCCCCAGACCCTCTACGCAGGCATCGAGGAGCTCCTCGACGACGTGTGCTCGATGCGCGTGGCCCGCAGCGACGAGGAGGTGCCGCGCATCATCGCGAGCCTCGCGCGCGCCGGCGCCAGCGCCCGCGCCCGCTTCGAGTACCTCACGGTCTCGCCCCGCGGCGAGGCGCTCCTGGGGGTGGCGGGCGACGGCTCGGCGATGCTCCTGCCGCGCCCCGTGCACGCAGACGACGACGGGGGCGAGGTGCTCTCCATCACGATCGCCGAGGATGCGCGCACGGCGGAGCTCGAGCTCGCGAGCGGCGCCAAGCTCGAGCTCGCGGCGAGCTTGCTCGTGCCGGCGCGCATGGAGGGAACGCCGTCCTCGAGCGGTCAGATCGCAGCCGCGACGCAGGAGCTCGCGCTCTCGTCGATCGACGGCACCAAGCTCGGCGCGCGCGTGCGCGAGCTACGGCTCGCTGCGGGCCTCACGCAGGCCGAGCTGGCGCGGCGCACGGGCATCCACCGCCCGAACATCGCCCGCGTCGAGGCAGGTCGGCACACGCCCTCGCTCGAGACGCTCGCGCGTCTGGCCGCCGCGATCGGCGTGCCCACGGCGAGCGTGCTCGACGTGAGCGGCCCCGTGGGCTCGCCGCAGAGCACGACGCAGAGCGGCGGCCCCGCCCAGAGCTGACGACTACGCGCGGTCGAGCGCGGCGGCGATGCGATCGCAGAGCGTCTCGAGCACGGTGAGGCGCGCGCCGCGCTTGTCGTTGGCGGCCACGATCTTCCAGGGCGCGATCTCGGTGCTCGTGCGATCGAACATCTGGCAGGCCGCCACCTCGTAGGCGGGCCACTTCTCGCGGTTGCGCCAGTCCTCTTCGGTGATCTTGAAGCGCTTGAAGCCGGTGGCCTGTCGCTCCTCGAAGCGCTTGAGCTGCTCGGCCGGATCGACGTGCATCCAGATCTTCACCACGACGAGGCCGTGCTCGACGAGCGACTCCTCGAAGGCGTTGATCTCGCCGAACGCGCGCTGCCAGTCCTCGTCGCGACAGAAGCGCTCGACACGCTCGACGAGCACGCGGCCGTACCAGCTGCGATCGAAGATGGCGATCGAGCCGTGCTGCGGCACGTGGCGCCAGAAGCGCCAGAGGTAGGGCTGTACGCGCTCCTCCTCCGTCGGCGCGGCGATCGGGTGGATGCGATAGACACGCGCATCGAGCGACTGCGTCACGCGACGGATCGCGCCGCCCTTGCCGGCGGCGTCGACGCCCTCGAAGACGCCCACCACGCCGATCTTGGGGAATTTCTTGTGGCGCGTGAGGAGGTTGAGTCGCCCTTGCAGCTCCTCGAGGCGCTTCTCGTAGTCGTCCTTGTCGACGCGCGACTTGAGATCGAGCGCCTTGAAGAGGTTCGTCGTCTCGGGGAGGAGGCCGGGCTCGTGCGGCGCGCCCTTTCCCTTGCGTCCCTTGGCCGCCGTGCTGGACGGCTCGACCTTCGCGGTCTCGGGCTTGGCGGCCTCGACCTTCGCCGCGGCCGCCTTCTTCGCGTTCGCGGCGGCGGTGTCGCGCTCGATCTGCGCGCGCATCGCCGAGAGGACGAGCCCGCCGGCCGTGAGCGAGCGGTAGCGGGCATCGAGGCCCTCCACCACGTGCCACGGCGCGTGCCCGCTCGAGGTGTGGCGCAGCACGCGCTCCGAGATCTTTCGGAAGCGGTCGTAGAGCGCGAAGTGCTCCCAGTCCTTCTCGGTCACGCGCCAGCGCGTCTTCTTGTCGCGTGAGAGGGCCTCGAGGCGCTTCTTCTGCTGCGCCTTCGAGAGGTGAAACCAGATCTTCACGAGCGTCACGCGCTCGTCGGCGAGCATCCGCTCGAGCTCGACGATGCGCTCGACGGCCTGATCGAGCTCCGCCTCGCTGGTCTGGCGGAACACGCGCTGCACGATGGGCTGCGTGTACCAGGAGCCGAAGTAGATGCCGACCTTGCCGCGCGGCGGCAGCGATCGCCAGAAGCGCCAGTGCGCGGGCCTCGCGCGCTCGTCTTCCGTGGGCACGCCCAGCGCGTGCGTGTGCACGTGCCTCGGGTCGAGCCACTCGTTGAGCACGTTGACCGTCTCGCCCTTGCCGGCGCCGTCGACGCCGCCGATCAGGATGAGGGTGGCGCTCGATCGTCGATCGAGCACCTCGTACTGCGCCTCGAGCAGCGCCTCGCGCAGGGCGGGCACCTCGCGCTCGTACTTCGACTTCGAGACCTCGTGGCCGAGCTCGGCAGACTCGAACATGTCAGCTCCTCCCCTCCGGCGCCGCGGCGGCCGGCACGTGGCTCATCCGTTCCTTCTCGAGCATCTCGTTGGCCTCGCGCAGGCGCGCGCTGAGGGTGCGGATGATGCCCTCGGCGATCTCGCCCTGCTCGTGCAGCACGTCGTAGAACGCGTCACTCGCGATGCGCAGGGCCTCCGTGGGCTCGGCCGCGCTGGCGGTCGCCGAGCGGGGCTGCGCATCGAGCACGGCCATCTCGCCGAACGGCTCGCCGTTCTTCAGCGTGGCCAGCGTGCGGCCCTCGTGCTCGATCTTCACGGCCCCTCGCACCACGACGAAGAGCGCGTCGCCCATCTCGCCCTCGGTGAAGATCGTGGCCCCCGCGGGGAAGGTCTCGATCTCGGCGACGCGCGCGAGCACGGCCAGATCCTCGCTGCGGAGCTTCGAGAACACGGGCGCCGCGCGCAGCGCGAGGAGCTTCTCGATCGTCGATTCCATGGGGACCTCGGAGGGCGTGGGAGAGCTCGCACGCGCGATCGCGCTTCGAGCGATGCGCTGCACGACGGGATCGTCGTCCGAGAGGATCGGGCGGAGGCGCTCGGCCGCGTGCTCGGGATCGCCTCGCACGATCGCGTGCACGGCGCCCTCGCGCACGAGCGGCTCGCGGTGGTCGAGGAGGCGGCCGGCGTGTGGCAGGGCGAGCGCCGGGTCGTTCCGACTCACAGCGTCGAGCGCGAGGAGCACCACGAAAGGGTTCGGGTGATCGAGCTGCGACTCGAGGAACGGCAGGGGCTCGAGCGGCGGGCCGAGGCCTGCTTTGGTCAGCTTCTCCTCGATCCCGACGTCGTCGAAGAACGGCATGACGAGCGATCGCAGCGAGGGATCGATGGTGTTGTCGAGCACCTCGAGCGCGTTCGCGCGCCGCGCGGGCTGCTCGAGTCGCTCCCGGACGAGGCGCAAGGGCTCCGGCGCGTAGCGGAGCTCGAGGATGCGGAGCACGCGCCGCGCCCCGCGCACCTCGCGAAACGCGATCGCCTCGTCGAAGAGCTCCGACGGGAAGCGCCCGCGCGCGCGGCGCCACGCCGCGGCCACGAGCAAGG
>JAIBCE010000263.1 GCA_019694315.1 Sandaracinaceae bacterium | reverse complement strand
TCCTCGCGCAGGTGCGGCCCACGTTCGAGGTCGGCACCTACGAGGGCGTGCCCTGGCCCATCATCCCCTCGCCGGTGTGGCCGCTGCCCGCTGCGCCGCGCGCGACGGAGCCGCCGCCGACGCCCGCGACGCGCTCGGCCGCGCGGATCGTCGAGGTGCTCGGCGACGTGCAGCGCGACGTGCGCGACACGCGCTACCAGCACGCGAGCGTGATCCGCGAGCGGGACGGCGTGTACCTCTGGGACTGCTCGGGCATGGCCGCGTGGGTGCTCCGTCGCGCCGCGCCCGTGGCGATGCGACGCATCACGCGCCCGCGTCCCGTGGCGCGCGACTTCGCCCGCGCGATCGAGGACGCACCGACCACGAGGCCCGCACGCGGGTGGCAGCGCATCGAGCGCCTCGCGGAGGCCCGGCCCGGCGATCTCTTCGCGTGGCGCAGGCCGCGGGGCTTTCCGAGCCACAACACGGGCCACGTGGGCTTCGTGATGGATCGCCCCCTTGCCGTCCCGGGCATGCGGGGCGCGTACGCCGTGCGCGTCGCGGACGCGACCTCGCTCGCCCATCAAGACGACACGCGCGCAAACGACGAGGACGGCGGGTTCGGGATCGGCACGCTGGTCTTCCTCACCGACGAGTCGGGGCACGGCACGAGCTACGGCTGGTTCGGCACGGCGAGCGAGGGCTACGTGGTCACGCCGATCGTGATCGGCCGCGTCTCGCGCTGATCCGCTCGCGTCGGAGCCCGAGTCGACGACTCGTGCCGAAGACGCGTATCGAGAGCTCGAATCACACGCGCGCGATGGCGTCCGGGCCGCACATGCGTGCGATCGCATGCATGTCGACGCATGCATCGTCGCGCGGTCGCTCACGCGAGATTCGCGTCCGGCCAGCGAAACGGGTTATCTCCGATCGCATGCGGCTTCGTCCTTCGGTCCTCCTCTCGACCCGCGCGATGCGTCTCCCGACCCGCGAGATGCTTCTCGTCGCGATCCTCCTCCCTGCCTGCAGCGAGCCCGTCGGTGACGAGCGCCTCGCACGTCAGGCCGCGCTCGGGCAGACGATCGAGTACCAGGCGATCCGCTTCGCCGATCGTGTGCTCACCGAGACGATCGACTGCACCGCGACGCCCGAAGAGAACGCCGCGGCGATCGCGGCGCGCGTGGGTGGCGATCTCGGCGCGTGCGGCGACGTGATGCAGACCGGCGCAGGCGTCGACGTGATGACCGGCGCGAGCTGCGACTTCGGCCACGACACGATCGCGAGCCTCGCCTCGCACCTCGACATCACCCGCGAGGCGGACGAGCTCGTCTTCGCCTTCGACATGCCGCGCGCGCGCATCAACGGCCTCGACGCGGTCGGCACGATGACGCTGCGGACCAGCGACTGCGGGACCTTCCACACCACGATGGCCCTCGAGTCGAACGAGTACACGATCGCGACACCGGCGGGCGACGCGCTCGAGGTGCAGATGTCCACGACGGCCACGAGCATCGGCGGGCTCCTCGACGTGCACGCGCTCCACGCGGCGGCGGGCATGCAGGACCTCACCGTGCACAACGACACGCTCGGCTTCGAGATCGGCGACTGCTGGCCGAGGAGCGGCGCGATCCGCGGCATGCGCGACAGCGCGATGATCACCATCACGTTCGACGCCACGAGCGTGGCGAGCGGCAACGGCCGCGTGACCCCCGCGGTGGGCGGCACCACGGTCTACGAGCTGCCCATGTACGGACCGTGCCCCGACCAGATCCCCTGACCTCCGGCAAGAAGAGCGTGAGTCCATGCAAGGGACTCACGCTCTGAATCGCGGGGCGTCAGCGCCCGCCGAAGAGCCTGGCCACCGCGCGACGATCGTCGTCGAGGCTCCCCGCGCTCGGCGCGAGCGGTAGGAGCAGCACGGCGCGGGTGTCGGAGACCACGATGCTCTCGCGCGTGATCGAGCCGTGGCTGAGCTGGTGCGCCTCGAGCACGTCGAGCGCCTCGGCGAGGTCCGACATGCGCGCGAAGTCGATCGGGCCGCTGCCCGCAGGCGTGCCGCTCGGATCCTCGAGCACGATCTCGCGCCGCTCCGCGTCGATGGCCAGCACGGCCTGGAGAAACGGCGAGACGGCCTTCGCGAGCCCGCGGTGATGCGCGATCGACGCGTCGTCGCCCTCGACGATCTGCACGCGGCGGCCGAGCAGCGTGTCGTCGGCGAGGCGCAGCTCGCGACCGCGCCGGAGCACGAGCTCGCGAGGCACGTAGCGCCCCGCGTCGCCGGGTGGCGGCTGGCTCGCGCGCGGCCGCTGGCTGATCGGCGCAGTGGACGGTGCCGTCGCGCCCTGCTCGGTCATGCGCACGAAGCCCTCCTCGGCCGCCGCGAACGGCAGCGCATCGAGGAGGAAGAGCGCGTCGGTGGCGCTGCGCGGACGGCTCTCTTTGTCTTTGCCCATGAGCGTCTCGATCGCGCGATCGAAGGCTGCATCGAGCCAAGGCGCGCGGGCCGAGGCCGAGGGCACGGGCTCACCGAGGTGCTGCGAGACGAAGTCGGGACCCGCGAAGGGCAGCACCCCCGTGAGCATGCGGAAGAGGATCACGCCGAGCGCGTAGAGATCGGTCGTCGCGTCGGGCTGGCCGTCGCCCGTGATCTGCTCGGGCGCCATGAACGCGAGCGTGCCCATCATCGCGCCGGTGAGCGTGGCCTGGGCATCGACCAGGTGCGCGACGCCGAAGTCGCCCACCTTCACCTCGCCCGCGGCGCCGAAGAAGACGTTCGCAGGCTTGAGATCGCGGTGGATCACGCCACGACGGTGCACGGTCTCGAGCGCGCGCAGGATCGAGCGGGCCACGTGCGCAGCGACCGCAGGCGAGAGCGGCGCGTGGCTCGAGAGGCGATCCTCGAGCGTGCCCGCGGGCATCAGCTCCATCACGAGGAGCGGCCCCTCGGGGACGAAGTCGAACACCCGAACGACGTTGGGATGATCGATGGCGGCCGCGATCTGCGCCTCGCGCGCGAAGCGAGTCAGCGCATCGCGTCCCTGCACGCCGCCCGCCGTGGAGAGGACCTTCACCGCGACCTCACGCGCCGCGAAGACGTCCTCGGCGGCGAGCACGCGTCCCGAGCCTCCTGCGCCGAGCGCGCGGAGCACGCGATAGCGTCCGAGCAAGAGCTCCTGCGCCTCGGTGCGCGGCAGCGCCGCTTCGTGGCTCAGCGCGCTGCTCGCCGCGCGCGGATCGAGCGGGAGCTCCGGACGAAACGCGCGGAGCCGATCGAGGATCTCCGACGCCGCGTCGAGGAGGCCGAGGCCGACGAGCGCGCGCAGGAGCCAGGGCAGCACGTCGCGCTCGAGCTCGGGGCTCTTGAGCGCCTGCTGGAGGGCGCGCACCGCGTGCTCGGCGCGGCCGAATCCCAGGAGAATTCGGCCCAGCGCGAGCGCGCTCGCGGCATCGTCGGGAGCCTCGGCGAGCCGGCGCTCGTACAGCATCCCAGCGCGGCGCAGCTCGTTCGTCTGCTCGTAGATGCGGGCAGCGAGCCCGAGCTCGCCGGCCTTCTCGTAGAGCGCCGCGGCCTCGGCGAGCTCGCCCGCGGCACGGCGGAGCGCAGCGGCATCGGCGATGCGACCGCGCACCTCCGCGAGATCGGCGGCACGCCGCGCCGCCTCGGGCTTGCTCGCGAGCGCGTCGATCGTGCGCTCGACGAGGCGCACGTCGGCAGACGCCAGCGCGTGCTTGTACGCGGCCTCGGGATGCTCGGAGCTGAGGGCGAGCTCCACCGCCTCGGCGTGTCGCCACACCTGCGCGAGCACCTCGGCCGCCTCGGCCAGCGCCCCCGCGGCCCGCAGGCGCCGCGCAGCCTCCACGTGCTCACCACGCGCGAGCAGCTCCCGCACGTCGGGCACGGTCATGCGAGCGATCTCGGATCGAGGGTCCACACCGTGCGGCCACGCTCGATGCAGGCGAGGCCGCTCGTCGTGAACGAGCCGCTCGCGCCGCCGAGGTGAGCCGCGATGCCGCGGACGATGGGCTCGTGACAGACGCAGAGGATGGCGTGGGGCGCGTGGCGCGCGGCGAGCGACTCGAGGCGCTGCGCCGCGTGTCGGGGCGAGGCGTCGGGCTCGAAGATCGGATCCGCGTGCACCATCGGATCGACCTCCGTGCCCGCGCGGGTGAGCTCGCCGACGACGATCTCGGCGGTCTGCACCGCGCGAACGAGGTGGCTCGAGATCACGAAGTCCACGCGCTCGCCGTGCAGCTTGGCCGCGAGCGCGCGCGCCACCGAGAGAGAGTCGTGTCGTCCCGTGCGGCTCAGGTGACGGGCCTCGTCGGGCCCGTCGTTCCGAACGGCGTCACCGTGTCGCATGAGGAGGATCTTCATCGCGAGCTCCTCCCCCGAGCGTCACCCGGATCGCCGCATCTCGCCAAGCGAGCGCGCGTGCGCTCAGGGGCAGACCATCGTGCCTGCCGGACACGCACCCGCCGCGCAGCGGTTCTGCACGCCCGCGGGGTCGCACGCTGCGCCCATCGCGAGCACGGGCCGAAGCGTCGCCTGCACCTCCACCGCGCCCCCGCCGCCGCCGAAGGTCTCGACGAACGCGTAGTAGTCGCCCTCGGTCGCGTTCATCACGGTGACGCGGCTGCCGTACATCATGCTCATCGTGTTGATGTCATCCATGCAGCCGAGGTTGTCGGTGGGGTCGCCGCACTCGGCGCGCATGTAGAGCACGGTGTCGGTCGAGCCCGTGCCCGGACGATCGGTGCCCACCGTGAGGTCGTACGTGCCCGCCGGAACGTCGATGCGGAAGAGGCGCTCCGGACCCGCCGTCGCGTCGGCGCCCGAGCTCGTCGTCGCGCAGCCCGCGGGGCCCGTGAAGGTGCCTGATGCACCACCGGGAACGGTCGTCGTGGCAGAGCCGACGGTGGCCATCGTCGTCGGCGTGGGGACCACGATCACGGTCGCGCCGCCGCAGGCCGCCATCGCCGCGGGCGTGGGCTCGCAGGTCATGCCTGCATTGCACACGAGGCCGGCGCCGCAGACATGCTCGGTGTCGCACGTGTCGCCGAGGCCGACGATCGCCGCACCCTCGATCGAGATCATGCGCTCTGCGCTCGCTGCGTAGTACTGGTCGAACGCCACGACGCCCACGCCCGTGCACACGATGTCGGTGCGCGCGCAGAAGTCGACGAGCGGGATGTCGGAGCCGGGCACGCGGATGGTCGTGCTCCAGTCCATCCCCGTCGCGTCCGGCGCGCGGAGCTCGATGCCGTTGGGCGCACCAGCGAGGTTGATGCGACCCGCTGCGTTGTAGAGGAAGACGGTGAGGCCCGCGACGTTGCCTTCGCCGTCGTGCCCTGCGCCCGTGACCAGCACGTCGCTTCCCGCCTCGAGGTAGCGCGCGGAGGTGAGCGTCGGCGCCGTGTTGGGACCCGCCTCGAGCGTGACCCGTACCTGGCCCTCGTCGACCTGCATCGTGATCGCCTCGGGCTCGCTGTAGCCCGTGACGTAGATGTAGACCGTCTCGCCGCCCATCGCGCTGAAGCCACCTTCCGTGCGCGGATCGCTGCCCGACACGTCGTCGAAGCAGCTGAAGAGCTGCGTCGGGATCGTCCCGCACTCGCGGCGGATCTGGAGGACCGTGTTGAAGCTCGTGTCCGTGCCCATGTTCGCCGTGGACACACGCACGCCCATCGGCCCCGTGCCCGGAACGACGTACTCGATGACCTGCTGCCTGGCCCAGCGGCGCGCCGTCACGTTTCCGCACGCGAGGCCGAGGTCGTTCGGGCGGGTGTCGGTCATGGACGTGTCCAGCATCACGGTGCTGGGCGAGCCCATCGTGCCGACCACGTGCATCGGCGCGTCACACGGGCTCCCTCGATCGTCGATGGGATGGACGATCACGGCGTCGGGCACGGCCGCGTCGGGGAACTGCGCGTCGAGCGGCGCCACGGGAGACGGACCGCACGCGGTCGCGGCGAGGGAGAGAGCACCGGTCGAGAGGAGCCCGGCCAGGGTCGAAAGCTGTCGCATGCGAGACCTCGGAAGGAGCGGCAATAGCACGTCCGCCCCGGCGGGAAAATGTCGACGTCGCCCTTTGACAGTCTTCGCCCCCTCGACAATCCTCGGGCCTTCATGCGCGCTTCCCTCCGCACGTCCACCGCGCTCCTCGTCGCGGCCCTCTCCGGTCTGGGCCTCACGGGGTGTCCGTCCGATCCCGCGCCCACCGATGCCGCGCTGCCGGACGCGCCGTATCCCGACGCCATGATCTACGGCGCGAGCGAGCTCTACGGCCCCTGCGTGCTCGACGCCCAGTGCCCCGGCGAAGGCGCGATCTGCCGTCGCGATCTCGATGGCTACCCGGGCGGCTACTGCACCGTTCCGTGTGACGACCGCACCCCGTGCGAGGGCCTCGGGACGCAGAACAACCACTGCGTGCAGCTCAACGGCGAGGACCGCGCCTACTGCGAGGTCAACTGCGTGAACGGCCGCGACTGCCGCGGCGAAGGCTATTCGTGCCTCACGGATCAGCTGCCCACGGGCGGCCTCTGCATCCCCGTGTGCAACGCGGACGCGCAGTGCGGCGCGGGCGCAGTGTGCGATGAGCACACCGGCCGCTGCGTCGAGGCGGGCAGCGAGGCGACGGGCGGCGTCACGGGCGATGCCTGCGCGAGCGGCACCGCCTGCGCGAGCGGGGCGTGTGTGCCCGCGGCCAACGGCTTCACTGGCGGCTACTGCATCGCGAACTGCGTGCTGCCGACGGGCTTCAACACGAACAGCTTCTACGAGGGCACCGTGCTCCCGCCCGGGGGCTGCCCGGACGACGGCATCTGCATGCCCTTCAACGGCAGCTTCGCCGCGCGCGACCTCGGCGTCTGCCTCGACGGCTGCACGGCGGACACGGACTGCCGCACGGGCTACTTCTGCCGCAAGGACTATCAGCTCCAGGACGGCGGCCCGACGTTCTCCTTCGACAACGGCGTCTGCTGGCCGAACGGCTGATGCCCCCATCGGGAGGCGGCGCTGGGCAACGGGAGGGCGTCGCTGGGCAACCGCCTCGCACCTCGATAGAGTCATGGTTTCCACAGGAGCACGCATGCGAACGCAGACGGTGAAGTTGGGACTGGCAGGCCTCATGTCGCTGGCGGCGCTCGGTTGCGGCGGCGGCGGCAGCACCGAGGACGCAGCGGTCGTGCAGAACGACGCGGGCGGAGGCGGCGGGCCCGACAGTGGCCCCATGCAGCTCTGCGCGAACGTGCCGACGAGCGGCTTCGGCGCGAGCGAGGGCCGCAAGCTCGAGAATTTCACGCTCCCGCAGTGCAACAACGAGGACTACTCGTTCTACAACGCCGACTTCTGCGCCCCCGAGCACACGCTCACGGTGCTCAGCATCGCGGCCGAGTGGTGCGTGCCCTGCCAGATGGAGAGCTCGATGCTCACCGATCTCATCGCGGTGCCCTATGCCGATCGCGGCGTGCGCCTCGTGCAGATCGTCATCCAGAACGCGTCGTACGGCCCGCCGGATCTCGACCTCTGCAACCGCTGGGTGAACCGATTCAACCTCACGCACAACATCGAGCTCATCGATCCCGCGGGCGTGACGGCGGGCGCGTTCCCCTCGGGATCGCTGCCCTCGACGCTGATCGTCGACGAGACGGGCACGATCATCTACCGCGAGGACGGCGCGACGGACGGCCTCGTGACGCTGCGCGCCGAGCTCGATCGCGCCCTCGCGAGCCGCTGAGCACGACGACCTCGAGCAGCTGCGTGACGACCCCGAGGTCACACCGAGCGCCCGCCTCCACGGTGGGCGCTCGTTCGTTTGGTGTCGCTGCGATCCTCGTGGCCGCGAGCGCCAGCGTGCTCGCGCCCTCGAGCGCGCACGCCGACGACTTCTCGTTCGATCTGCCCGTCTTCGGTCACACGACCTTCTCGATGACGAGCACGACGACGGCGCGCTATCGCGGCAACAACTACGACACGAACCTCTTCGACGACGACTTCGGCTCGCTCCAGCAGCGCTTCGATCTCGCGCTCCAGGGCGACGAGCTGCGCCTCGAGGTGCGGCTCGACACCTTCCTGCCGTTCGGCTTCGAGCGCACGGTCACGCTGCCCGGTAGCGGCACGGTGACACCGCTCGCGTCGTGGTTCGGCGACCAGGCGCAGAACGGCTGCACACCCGGTCGCGAGGCGAGCTGCTACCTCAGCTGGGACGTGCGGCCCGAGCGCATCGTCTTGCGCTGGGATCACGAGAGCTGGTCGGTGGAGCTCGGCGACACGCAGCTCGTGATCGGCCGCGGCGTCGCGCTCTCGTTCCGCAAGGTCGATCTGCTCGGCGTCGACAACGCCCTTCGCGGCGCGCACGTGCGCTTCGACGACGGGCACTTCCGCTTCCGCCTGCACACCGGCCTCGCGAACCCGCAGAACCAGGATCCGATCACGCTGCGGATCTTCCAGGATCCGGCCGACATCGTGGCCGCGGGCACCGTGGGCGTGACCTTCGGCCCGAGCGACATGTTCGCGCTGAGCGGCCACGCCGTGCGCGTCTGGTTCGAGGAAGAGGGCCGCGACTTCTTCACGCACACGGGCGAGCTCCGCTACGACCGCAGCGTCGACGTGCTCGGCTGGACCTTCGAGGCACCCTCGCTCGCCGATGGCCACCTCGCGCTCTACGCCGAGGCCAATGGCCTGCGCCGCACGACCCAGCGCAGCACCGGCACGGGCGGTCTCGGCCCCGAGGAGCACGAGTTCGGCCGCGGCATCTACGCGAGCGCGCAGCTGCTCGCCGACAACCTCACGGTGCTCGTGGAGTGGAAGGACTACACGAATTTCCTCGTCGCGCCGACCACGCTCGAGGGCAACCCGTGGCGCATCTACAGCGCCGCGCCGTCGCTCGAATTCGATGGTCCGCAGCGCCTGCGCGTGATCGGCAACCAGCGCGGCGGCTCGGTGCGCGTGGACTACGCGTTCCTGCCCGGCCCCTGGCAATTCTCGGTGAACGGCTCGTTCTTCGGCCTGAACGAGGAGAACCTCCGCGATCCCTTCGACGGCATCCTCGTGACGCACGGCTGGCTCACGCTCCAGAAGCGTCAGGAGTACGGCGAGGGCCTCAATTGGTCGGTGAACGCGAGCGCGGGCTTCCGCCAGGAGACGCTCCTCCACGACGTGACGGGCACCACGCGACACCGCGGCGACATGGATCGCCGGATGATCCACGGCATGCTCGACGTGACGCTGTCCGAGGGCGAGCACAGCTTCGACATCGTGCTCGACCAACGCTACGAGCAAGAGGTCCCGTTCGACAGCGTGCGTGACTTCCAGGTGGGCGGCGTCTCGCTCACGTACACCTACAACATCCAGCTCGCGCTCTCGCTGGGCCTCCGCTGGACGAACTACAAGGTCGGCGAGAACGTCGCGCGCGCGCAGCGCGACTACAATTTCCTCGGCGGCGAGATGTACCCCTCGCTCGAGGTGCGCTGGAATTTCGATCCCGGCACGTTCCTCCGCGGCTTCGTGGGCACCACCCCCGGCGGCACGATCTGCTCGGGCGGCGTCTGCCGCGAGGTCCCCCCCTTCGAGGGCGTGCTCCTCCAGTTCGTCGGCCGACTCTGAGCTCGCCCCATGCCCCGAGACGCGTGAGGCATCGAGCACCGACAGGCCCGCGGCGGCGGCGAGCACGACGCCCGCACCCATTCCCTCAGCGCTGGACGATGTAGGCGCGGGTCACGACGGTGGGCGTCGTGGGCGGCTCGCCCCGCGCGATGCTCGGCAGCACATCGAGGCCCTCGGTCACGCGGCCTACGATGGTGAAGCCGCCGCCGTCGAGGTGGTGGGCGGACGCGAACGTGAGGAAGAACTGCGAGCTGTTGGTGCCTGGGCCTGCGTTGGCCATGCCCATCACGCCGGGGCCATCGAAGGTCGCGCCGCCGCTCGTGACCTCGATGTCCATCGCGTAGCCCGCGTCGCCGAGGCCCCAGCGACTGCGGCTCGCGCCGAGCGTGTTGGGATCGCCGCCCTGCGCCATGAAGCCCTCGATGACGCGATGGAAATTCGTGCCGTCGAAGAAGCGCTGACGCGCGAGGAACACATACGAATTCGTCGAGATCGGCGCCTCGTCCTCGAGGAGATCGATCACGAGCCGACCCACGTCCGTCTCGAGCACCATCGCGTAGTCCACGCCCGCCTCGAGCACCATGTCGGGGCCGGCCGGAAACGAGTGGACGCTGCCGTCGCCGAGATCGGGCGTGCGCGTGAAGCCATCGGGCACGTACTCGCCCGGCGCATCGGGCGCGGACGGCGCATCGAGCGCGAGGGGCGCATCTGGAGTGCCGGCGCCGGCATCGGTGGCAGGTGAGGACGGACAGCCGGACACGAGGAGGAGGGCGAGCGGAGCGCAGGATCGGAGCGACATCGCGCGAGGCTATCGCGGATCCGACTCCGAGACCGGAAGCGTGGAGGGGCAGATCAGACGCGACGATGCAGAGGCTCACGCGAGCCCCCGTTACGGCGCGTACCTCCATGTTCCTGTTCGCTTGGGCGCTGAGAGGGACTGGCTCGCGCCGCCGACGGTGCGTCCGTGAGGCACGGGGTTGTCGCGCGCTGCGGTTGGGTGGGCGGATGCGAGCGCGCAGATCAGACGCGACGATGCCGAGGCTCACGCGAGCCCCCGTAGTGACGCGTACCTCCATGTCATCGCTCGATTTGGAGCAGGAACAGACTGGCTCGCGCCTCCGAGGGTGCGTCCGTGAGGCACGGCGAGGTCGCGCTCTGCGGATCCGAGGGGCAGATCCTCAGACGCGACGACGCCGAGGCTCACGCGAACCTCCCTTGCGGCGCGTACCTCCATGTCATTGGCTGATTGGGGCAGGAAGGGACTGGCTCGCGCCTCCGAGGGTGCGTCCGTGAGGCACGGGGAAGTCGCGCTCTGCGGATCGGAGAGTGCGATGAGACGCGACGATGCAGAGGCTCACGCGAGCCCGCGTTTCGGCGCGTACCTCCATGTCCTTGCTCGAGTTGGGGCAGGAAGGGACTGGCTCGCGCCTCCGAGGGTGCGTCCGTGAGGCACGGGGAAGTCGCGCTCTGCGGATCGGAGAGTGCGATGAGACGCGAGGATGCAGAGGCTCACGCGAACCCGCGTTTCGGCGCGTACCTCCATGTCCTTGCTCGATTTGGGGCAGGAAGGGACTGGCTCGCGCCTCCGAGGGTGCGTCCGTGAGGCACGGGGAAGTCGCGCTCTGCGGATCGG
The DNA here is from genome assembly GCA_019694315.1 of Sandaracinaceae bacterium. Lineage (GTDB taxonomy): Bacteria > Myxococcota_A > Polyangia > Polyangiales > Sandaracinaceae > JAFLCL01. Next base: position 12 of record JAIBCE010000263.1, on the reverse strand, counting down.
AGAGTGCGATGA
>JAIBCE010000262.1 GCA_019694315.1 Sandaracinaceae bacterium | reverse complement strand
GGCAACTCCCCCCATTCCCCCCTGCTCGACGCTCCCCAAGCCTCGCTTTCTCGCGCGCTCCTGGGGTTGCTGCGCAACCCCGCCGCGTGGCGTCCCCGACGGCGGTTTTTTCTCCATCTCTCAGTGTTTCTCGCGCCTTCGGCGCGGCAGGGGGGAGCAACTCCCCCCAATCCCCTGCTCGACGCTCCCCAAGCCTCGCTTTCTCGCGCGCTCCTGGGGTTGCTGCGCAACCCCGCCGCGTGGCGTCCCCGACGGCGGTTTTTTCTCCATCTCTCAGGAAACGACGACGGGCGTGCGCAGGCCCACCGGCCCGGCACGCCCGTCGACACCGTCCGCGAACGGAGCCCGGCTCCGCGCGAGCGGCATGCGGCGCGGTCAGTTGCAGACGGGGCTCGTGAGCCCGATGTGGTCGCAGTGCGTCGCGGCCATGGCCATGCTCTCCGACGCCACCGTGAGGTGGTACATGCGGCAGGCGAGCGAGTCGCCCGTCTGCACGGTGGCGTTGTACCCGACCGTGTCGTTCATCATGGCGCAGTCGGTCATGCACGCGGCCTCGGTGGCCCAGACCTGGTTCGCGCCGGTGCACGTGTGCACGGCGATCGCGCAGAAGCCCTCGCAGTTCGAGCCGCACTCGTCGGCGCCCATCGGTCCGGCGTGATCGCAGTGCTCGACGCCCGCGGTGGGCACACTGTTCGCGTGGTAGGTGCGGCAGCCCACGGTGTTGCCGTCGGAGTCGGAGGCTGCGCCGAGCGTGAGGCCGGCGCAGGCGCCCAGGCACGCGGCCATGGAGCCGTACTGCGCGGCGTCCGCGGTGCAGTTGGCCATCAGGGTGGTGCAGTAGGTCTCGCAGCTCGGAGGGGGGAGCGGCGCGTCGGGCAAGGCCGCCGCGTCGGAGCCGCCGCCGCCATCGCCACAGGCCGCGACGAAGAAGGTGAAGAGGGCCGGCGCGAGGACGCGGGCCGGAGCACGGAGGGAGATCGTCATGCGCCGAGAGGTCGCACGCGGCGCCCCGCGGCGAAAGGCCGCGCGGGTGCGGCATGGCGTCGCACCCTTTCGGGTGGCGGATCCCGGGCCGGACTATCCTCGGCCCGACGATGGATCCGGACGAAGACGAGCCGTTCGCCAAGACCACGCGCCCCTTCGTGCGCCCCGAGGCGCTCTATCCGGGCGCGCGCGTGCGCCTCGTGGCGCCCTCGGGCGTGTTCGATCGCGCGCGCTTCGAGAAGGGCGCGGCGCGGCTCGCGCAGCGCTACGACGTGGTCTTCGACGAGGGGATCTTCACGCGCACGGGCTACCTCGCGGGCTCGGACGAGCGGCGCCGCGACGAGCTGCTCGCGGCGATCGACGATCCGCTCTGTCAGGCGATCGTCTGCGCGCGCGGCGGCTACGGCGCGATGCGCCTCTTGCCCTCGATCCCCCTCGCGAGGCTCGCACGAGCACCCAAGCTCCTCGTGGGCTTCTCGGACATCACGGCGCTCCACGTGCTCTGGCAGCGCGCGCGTGTGAGCTCGGTGCACGCGAGCATGGCCGCGGCGCTCGGCGAGCTCGAGGAGCCCCTCTTCGAGCGCTGGATCCGCTGCGTGGAGGGCGCGCCGCTGCCCGCCATCGAGGGCCTCGAGACGATCGTCGCGGGTCACGCGCGCGGGGTGCTGGTGGGCGGCAACCTCTCGATGCTGCACGCGCTCGAGGGCACGCCGTACTCGGCGCACGCGATCCACCGCCTCGTCTTCCTCGAGGACACCGGTGAGCCGCCGTACCGCGTCGATCGCATGCTCACCACGCTGCGCCTCTCGGGCTTCTTCGACGGCGCGCGCGCCATCGTGCTCGGCGCGTTCAGCAAGTCCCACCCCGCGCCCTACGACACCACGATCGACGAGGTCTTGCGCGAGCGCCTCGCCGACCTGGGAATCCCCGTCGTGCGCGGGCTCGGGGCCGGGCACGTGCCCGACAACCTCGAGGTTCCGTTCGGCGTGGAGGCGAGCCTCGAGGCCGACGAGCGCGGAGCCGTCCTCCGGCTGGAATCTCCCGTGCGCGCGAGGGATTGAACGACGCGAGGCTCGATGACGGACGATCTCCTCGCGTGGCTCACCACTCACGAAGGCCCCTGGGCCTACGTGGTGCTCGGCCTCGCCTGCCTCGTGGAGTACGTGTTCCCTCCGTTTCCGGGCGACACCGTCGCGCTCTTCGGCGTCTTCCTCGCCACGAGCGCCGGCTACTCCACGCCTTGGGTGCTCGTGGCGCTCAACGTGGGCGCGATGATCGGCGGCCTCGCGGCCTATGCGTTCGGCCGCGCCTTCGCCGAGCCCGAGAGCCGTCCCGCGTTCCTCCGCACCCAGGCGGCGACCGACGCGATCGCGACGCTCGAGGGCCACTACCGCGCGCGTGGCGGGCTCTATCTCCTCGGCAATCGCTTCGTCCCTGCGCTCCGCGCGTTCTTCTTCGTCGCGGCAGGGATCGCGCGCGTGCCGGTGTGGCAGGTCGTGGTCTACGGGGGCCTCTCGGCTGTCGCGTGGAACGCCGTGCTCTTCGTGCTGGGCTGGCTCGCGGGGCAGAGCTTCGACGTGCTCCGCCGCTGGGTCGAGGGCTACACGAGCGTCGTCGTCGTCGCCGTGCTCGCGGCGATCGTGGTGGCGATCGTGCGCGCGCGGCGGCGACGCGCGAAGACCGAGGACACCGCGAAGACCGCAGACATCGCGAAGACCGACACCGCGAAGAGCGAGGGCACCGCGAAGAGCGAGGGCACCGAGGACCGCGCGAAGCCGGCCCCCTGACGCCGCGCGCGAAACGCCTTGGATCCGTGGGCGATCCCGGGGAGTGCAAGGTCTTGCACCGCTTTGTTCGGCCGCGTCCTTTTCCCCCCGCGAGCCTGCGCGCATCCTTCGAGCGTCGGAGGTCCAGTCATGTCCGTACGCTTCGCTTCCATGCTCTCTCTCGCGCTCACGACGCTCGCGCTCGCCGGCTGCCCCGGCAATGCCGTGTACGACTGCCCGAGCGACGGTGAGTACGTCAGCTCCGGTGTGGGCCGCTACTGCGCCTATGGCGTCGTGATCGGCGGCTTCGACTGCCCGAGCGATCTGCCGAATCGCTACGACTTCGAGAGCAGCGATCCGAGCGTGCCCGATGGCTTCGTGTGCAGCGACCGCCCCGTCCGCAGCCGAGACGACGTGCCCGCCGAGGTCTGTCGTCGCGTGCCTGCCTGCGCTAGCCCGTTGCTCGACGCGGGGCTCGAGGCAGGCTCCGGCGTGTGCTGCGAGCCGAGCGCGTCGCCGTGCTCGATGCCGACGATCGGCGGCTGGGCGCCTTCCATGGCGGAGTGCCCTGGTCCCACTGCGAGCTTCGACGGACGCTGGCGTCGTGGCACCGACATGCACGGCTGTCCGTACTGGATCGACGTGCTGCGCGAGGGTGGGATGACCGACGTGTGCTGCGGCTGCGTCCCCGAAGGCGACGCGGGCTCCGACGCGCCCGCCGCAGGCAACGCCTGCACGAGGCTCGGCGGCATGTGCACGCTCCCCACGGGCGGGCTCCCACCGACGGTGAGCTGCGGCCCGGGCTTCACGGCGATCTCCGGCTCCGAGACGGGCCTCGGTGGCTATCGACAGCTCGGCTGCGGCAGTGTGGAGGCGGGCCCGCTCGCGTGCTGCGTCCCGACCTTCGCGTGCGGCACGATGGAGTGCCCCGTGATCGACTTCTGCGTGAGCACCACGCCCGGCGAGCCGGGGCCCGACACCTTCGGCTGCGTCGAGCCCACCACGAGCGCGTGTGACGCGCTCGCGGACTGCATGGGATCGGAGTGCGCACCGTACGAGGCGTGCCTCGCGGAGATCTGCCCCACCGCTCCGGATCTCGCGATGGTCCGCGTCACCGGTCGCGAGGTGTACTGCGGCGCCCTGCCGTGATCCTGCGCCCGACGAGGTGCATTGCGCCCCCTCGTTCCCGATCGGTACCGTCGTGCGCGTGCGCACCTCCCTCGATCTGCGGCTCCGTGTGTTCCTCCTGACGCTCGAGCCCGCGCTCCAGCTCGCCCGCGCGCTCTCCCTCTCGCTCGACGACGTGGAGGACGCCGTGCGCGCGTCGTATGTGCAGCTCCACAAGGATCGCGGCCTCTCGCTCGAGCAGATCGCGCGTCGCGTGGGCACGAGCCGGCGCACGGTCGCGACCCTCTCGAAGGAGGCGCAAACGAGCCGCGCGCCGCTCGAGCACAGCGAGCGCATCGGCCTGCGACGCGAGCTCATCCGCCTGCTCTCGCGCACGCCCGGCATCGCGGTGGACGAGGCCCGCGCCGAGCTGCGCGCCAAGAAGGATGTCTTCCACGACGAGCTCGGTGTGCTCATCGACGAGGGCGCGATCGCGTGTCGTGACGAGCGCCTCGAGCTCACGCGCGCGTGGAGCTCGTTCGAGGGTGGCGACGAGGCGCAGCGGCTCGACTCGCTGCGCCACTTCCTCCGCACGGTCGGAGAGACGGTGCGCCGCCGCTTCTTCACGAGCGCGAGCGACGACGACGCGTTCGCGCGCGTGCTCACGTTCTCGGCCGACGACGAGGGCCTCGGCGCGATCCGGCGGGGTGCCTACGAGCTCCTCTGCCGCGAGGCCTCGAGCGCCGACGAGGCCGCCAAGGGCGCGACCCATGCGGGCGAGGCGTCCGTCGCGTTCTGCGTCACACGCCTCGAGTGACGCTCGCGCCGCTCACGATCTCGATGTCGACTTCGGCCTCGAGGTCGACTTCGACTTCGGCGCAGCCTTGGATGCAGCCTTCGACGTCGAGGCAGCCCTCGAGGTCGATGCAGCCTTCGACCTCGATGCCGCAGCCTTCGACCTCGATGCAGCCTTCGACGTCGATGCCGCAGCCTTCGACGTCGATGCCGCAGCAGCCTTCGACCTCGATGCAGCCTTCGACGTCGATGCCGCAGCAGCCTTCGAGGTCGACTTCGGCGCACCCTTCGCGCGGCTGGACCCGGACGCGGACCTCGCGGACCTCGACCTCGACGACCTCGGATCGCCCTCTCCGAGGCGCGCGCGTGCCCACGCTCGCACGATCTCGGTGAGCTCGTCGCGAAGGGCCTCCACCTCCGCGAGCGTGCGGACGCGGAGCACGCGGCTCGTCGCGCCGCTCACCTCGAGGCTCGGGAAATCACCAGGGATCGTCGAGCCGAGCGGGAACATGAGGCGCGCGTGCTCGCGGCTGCGCGGAAAGAAGCTCGCGAGGTGCCCGCCGAGCACGAACGTCGGCGACTGCCACTTGAGCTGCTCCTCGAGGCGCGGGTCGGCGGCCAAGAGGATCTCGCGCATCGCGAGCACCACCGCCTTCATCGGGCTCTCGTAGCCCCGGAACCAGTGCTCGACGATCGGGCTCTTCGGCATCCGAAGTCGGATCTAGGCCCGATGTCGCAGACGCGCCAGACGGCGCGCGGATCAGGCCTTCTGTCGGCGTGCTCGAGCGGCGGCGTCCTCGCTGTCCTCGCCCTCCGGCCCGTCCTCGACGCTCTCGACGCGGACCCGCGGGAGCTTGGCGTCCCGCCGCGCCAGCGCCTCGCGCACCGCAGCGAGCACCGCGTCGTTCTCCTTGGTCACGAGCACGAGGCGGGTGCCGTCCGTCTTGTGGATGTGCACCGCCGTGGCGTTGTCGCCCAGCATCTTCAGGATCGTGTTGCCCTGGAAGTCGCGCATCACGCCCAGGCCGTAGCTGCGCGTGCCGCTCGGGCCCTGGCTCACCGACGCGATGTCGGCGACCGCGACGCGAGGCCCCGCGAAGCCGAGCTGCGCGCTCACCTCGCCCTCCGAGATCACGAGCCGCACGCCCGCGAACACGAGCATGAGCGCCCCGAGCGCCAGCGAACCGAGCACGCCGCCGGCGAGCACGATCGCGATGGGCGCGAGGGACGCGCCGGTGAGCATGGTCGCGCCCGCCGCTGCGGACACGAGCGGGATGCTCGCGACGAACGCGAAGAGGCCGCGACCGACGCTGGCCTTGACGCGATGGAGCACCTCCCCGACGCCAGCCATGTGACCACGCTCGTATTCGTCGGCCATCGGCGCGAGCGTATCGCGGCTCTCCCCTCCGCGTCGGGTGTCGTGCAGGCCACGATTCACGTGGTAGCCACACGGCATGACGACGACACGCCGCGACCTCCTCGAGCTCCTCGCCGCCGCCACGGGCGCCAGCGTTCTCTCTCCCTTCGCCGTGGGCTGCGGCGGCTCGAGCGCCTCGGGCGCGAGCACCACGACTGCGCACGAGGCCTCCGGTGGCGAGGCCACGAGCGACCCCCTCGCCGTGCCCACCACGCGTCCCGAGGGCTGGGATGCCCTCGCCTTCAATCGCGCGCGTGGCAACGCGGGCGCGATCCCCGAGAGCTATCGCGACGAGATCAACGGGCCCGACGGAGATCTCGTCCACCTCGGAAAGCACCTGCCCTATGTGCCGAGCCTCGCGGCCGGCCTGGTGCCCGCCGGGATGATCGCGCTGATGTTCGGCGACCCGTCGCTCGGTCGCACGCGCCACCCCAACGCGCCGCCGAGCGAGGCCGTGCCGACGGGCCACTGGTACGACTGGATCCGCATCCGCAAGGCCACCGCCGACGAGGCGCTCGAGACCACCTCGACGTACGGCGGCTGGCCGACCGTGCTCGAGGCAGACTCCGGACGCTACGTCGCGCAAGAGGGCACCGACGTCACCGCGGATCTCGGCAAGAACACGGTGTACCTCGCGCAGCTCCCGGAGGGCGTGGTGTCGGGCGACGTGATCCGCGTGCACGGCAACTGCCTCACGCACGGCGAGTACGTCGACTTCGTCACGGTGCCTTGAGCGAGGCGAGCACCGCCGCCCGCAGTCGCTCTCGAATGAGCGCCGCGGGGCGGATGTCGGGCGAGAAGTAGTGCACGTGGCCGAGGGAGCCGACGTTCGTCTCCTCGATCCAGTTGGCACGATCGCTCGGGTCGGTGTGGCCGGGACGAGGGTCCGAGGAGAGCCCGCGCTGCAGGCGCAGGAGCTCGGTGTCGCGCACCGTTCGGCCGACGGCGTCGCCACCGCCGTAGAGGTTCGTCCACGCCTCGATCCCCAGATAGCTCGGATCCTCGACGGCGTTCTTCACCCACGCGAACGAGCCCGGGAGCAGGCGGTGATAGAGGTTGGCGAGAGGGCTCCCAAGCGTCACGAGCCGTATCGAGGGACCGCGCGGTCGCTGCGCGCGTGTCATGCGTAGGAGGTCGGCCGCGATCAGCGTCCCTTGACTGTGCGCCACGACGACGATCTCGTCGTAGCCCTCGGCCACGAGGTGCTCGAGCACGCCGTGGGCGCGCGCGAGGATCCGCGTGCGTCGATCGCGATCGAGATACCGCGTCACGTCGAGGATCACGTCGAGCACGGGCCAGAGGGGCTGCGTCAGCGTCCGCACGCGCCCGGGCAGGGCAAGGAGCGCCGTGGAGCCCGCGAGCGCGCCGCCCATGCCGATCACGAGCCGCCCCGAGAGGTGCGCGAGCGCGTCCCAGAGATCGTCGTCGCCCGCTCGGCCACCGGCGTGACGCACTGAACGCCAGCCGTCTCGAATCGGCAACACGAGCGAGCGCGCGAGGCCGACGTGATCGCCGAGCCACACGCCGACCTCGAGGAAGAAGCCGAAGAGGAAGATGCACGCGATGAGGAGCGAGCCGTTGCGGATCCAGTCGAACACCACGAAGGTGCCGCGCTCGAGCCAGCGCGCGAGCACGTCGCGTTGCCGATGCCCCGGCGGCAGGTGCTGCTCCTCGGCGTCGTCCGGATCCTCGAGGAGGCCCAGCTCCACGCGGACGACGGGCGTCACCACGAACACGACGATCCCACACACCCAGAGGCTCGCCGCGAGCACGACGACGAGCAGATGCGTACCGGCCGCGCGCACGAGCGCGGTGAGCACGTGCCGCACGTGCATGGGCTCGCACACAGGGCCCTCGTCCGCGAATCGCACGAGCGACGTCAGGATCTGCGGGCTCACGCGGGTGTTCGGCAAGAGATCGTTGCTCGTGAGGAACGCGAGGACGGCGCTCACGAGCGGGAGCACCAGGAACACGAACAGCACGAACGGCAGCGCGTGGCTCATCGCGATGGTGCGCAGCGCGTGGACGTGCGTTCGGTTGCTCTCGCGCGCCCCCACGATGGGCCCCGCCCACGGCAAGAGCGCGACGATCGCGAAGAGGCTGGCCATCGCGAAGACGACGCTCGTGAAGAAGTACACGGCCTCGATCGCGTAGAGCACCGCGTAGACGACGTTGCGCGCGATCGCGATGGCCTGACTCGGCGCATCACCCCTCTCCGCGGTGAGGGAGTTCATGACGACCAGGCCGAGCCAGATCACGCACGACGCACGCAGCACCCGCACCGCCGCGCGACGATCCTCCGGTGACGAGAGCACGGCCTCGATGCCGAGGCCTCCGAGCACGGCGCCGATCGCCACCACCTCGACCGCAGGCAGCGTCGAGAACGCGAGATCGGGGAGCCAGAGACACAGCGCCGCCACCGCTGCCCCGAGGAGCAACAGCCACACGCCGACGCTCCATCGCCGCTGTCGACCGGCGTCATCGAGGGTCGGCTGGAGCTTCCGCGTGAGAAACCAGGCCGCCGCGGGCGGCAGGAGCACGCCGTGCGCGACCGCCATGACGAACCGGATCGTCTCCAGGCGATCGCGCGAGCACGGGAGCGCGACGAGCGAGAACGTGAAGACGATCCCCGCGATCACGCCGGGCAGCATGCCACGCTTCACGAGGCGACTGGCGCGCTCGAGGTGCTCGGCCAGTCGAGCCGACAGCCCTGCGGCGCGGAGCTCCCGCAGGCCGATCGAGGGCAGTCCCAAGACGAGCGTGGCGAGGGCCGCCAGGACGGCGGTCGGGGAGGTCCCGGGGCGAGAGAGATCGGCCCACGCGATCTCGTGCACATCGACGACCCGCTCGGACGACACGGGCACGTCGTGCACCACGAGCGTGCGAAACGGCGCGCCCCCGCCGTCGGAGCTCGGCTCGATCTCCTCGGCGAGCGGTCCGCGGGCCTCCGGCGCCGGCAAGCTCGGGACGCGGGCCTCCCAGCGCTCTTCGGAGCCCTTGCCGCGCTCCCGCGCATGCAGCACGGCCGCCACGGCGCGGGCAGTGTCGCCCGGCTCCTGGTTGGCGACCCCGTGGATCGCGAGGATGGCCGTCCGCCCCCCGTAGCTCATCGAGGTGTGGCCGCCGGCGTCGCGGAGCCCTTCTTCGGACTGGCCTTCTCCGGACTGGCCTTCTTCGGACTGGCCTTCTTCGGACTGGCCTTCCCCGGACTGGCCTTCTTCGGACTGGCCTTCTCCGAACTGGCCTTCTTCGGACTGGCCTTCTCTGAACTGGCCTTCTTCGGACTGGCGCTCCTGGCCTTCTTGGGCGGGAGGCTCGCGACGTGGTCGCGCGCCTTGGCGAGCCAGCCCGCGAGGCGCGCGCGATCGTCGAACTCCGCCTGCGGCAGGACGAGCGCCTCGGACATCGCGCGGCCATCGCCCATGGGATCGAACGGTGTGCCGCCGAGCGACGAGAGCGCGGCGTGCTCCCGTGCGCCGAGCTTCACCATCGCGCTCGTCCCGAAGAGCCCCGCGAGCATGTGACCGTTCAGCATCGCGGCGAGGCCGCCGAACATCGCCTTGGTCTCGATGCGATCGTCGAGCGGCAACGCGGCCACGAGCACCTCGTGGTTCTCCTTGGGGATCTTCACCCACGCCATGGCGACCTCCGGGGACACAGCCTATCGCGACCGCGCGAACGGGACGATCGCGCTGGAAACCCTTGCTTTCGCAAGGATGAGCGCGCTGCGCGAGCGTTGCGTCCGCGGGGGGATTGCTGCTCTCATCGACGCGATGAAGACGTGCGCGCGCGCTTCCCTCGTGGGCCTCACGCTCGGCCTGGCGTGCGCGGGCTGTGCCGACGGCGAGGGGCGGCCTCACTTCGCCGACGGAGGCGCCGACGCGAGCAACGACGCCTCGAGTCGCGTCGACGGCTCGGTCCCGCGCGATGCCGGGAGCGATGGCTTCGTCGCGCGCGACACGAGCACGATCGCGCCCACGCAGTGCAGCCCCGACCTCGCGTACTTCGAGGACGAGCACGGGCGACAGATCTACTGCGTCTTCGTCGCGACGAGCGGCGACGACATGCGCGGCGACGGCACGCACGCGAGCCCGTTCCGCACGATCGGTCACGGCATCGACGTGGCCGTCGCGCAGGGCGTGGCCACCGGGCACGTGCACGCCGTGGCGGTGTCCAGAGGCACCTACGACGAGCGCGTGGTGCTCGCGAACGGGGTCTCGGTGTACGGCGGCTTCGACGCGTCCGATCGCTGGTCGCGGAGCGCTGGCAACGTGACGAGCATCGAGAGCCACGTGCTCACCGACGGGCGCGTGGAGGCGGTGGTCGCCGAGGACGTCTCGGCGCCGACCGTGCTCGAGCGCTTCACGATCCACGCGAGCCCCGGTCCCGGCGCGCCGCCGGGCACCGACGTCTACGGCGTCCGCGTCGCGCGCTCGACGCCCGTGCTCGCGATGCTGGGCGGGCTCTCGCTGCGCGATCTCGTGGTGGTGTCGGGCCCCGGCGCTCTGGGCCGCGCGGGCAGCCCCGGCGATCCGGGCCACGACGGCGAGATCGGTGGCACAGGTCCCGCTGGCTCGACGGCGAGCGGCGACGCGATCCCCGGCGGCGTGGGCAGCCTGTCGCTCTGCGACGGCGTCCCCGTGCCGCAGAGCCGCGGTGGAGAGGGCGGCTCGGGCGGCGGAGACGGCGCGATGGGCTGTGGCACGTATCGCGAAGATGCCAGTCCCGGACTGGCACCTTCCGGACTGGCATCTTGCGCCGGAGGCACTCCCGGTGATGCATGCTCGTGCGTCAGTCCCATCGACTACGAGGGTGCCAATGGCGGAGAGGGGCATTCGTGCGCAAGTGGCCCTGCCAGCGCCGGTTCCAGCGCCATGGCCTCCCCGATGCGCGGAAGCGTGGTGGGCAGTGTCTGGCAGGGCCTCTCCGCCGAAGGTGGCAGTCCGGGCCAAGCCGGGATCGGAGGCTCGGGCGGCGGCGGCGGCGGCGCAGGCTGCAATGCCGGCGGCTGGGGAGCGACGGGCGGCGGTGGTGGTGGCGGCGGCAGCGGAGGCTGTGGCGGTCACGGCGGCGGTGGCGGCGGCGCCGGAGGCAGCTCGTTCGCGCTCTTCGCGGTGGACGCGACGATCGAGCTCGTGGCGAGCATGCTCGTGAGCGGCACGGGCGG
>JAIBCE010000261.1 GCA_019694315.1 Sandaracinaceae bacterium | reverse complement strand
AGGGCCCACGGGCAAGCGGCTCGCGCGCGATCTCGAGGCCCACGGCGTGCGTGCGGGCGCCTTCATCGACATCGATCCCGACAAGCTCGGCCGCACGAGACGCGGCGTGCGCGTCCACGACGCGACCGTCCTCGACGCCACGCCACGCCCGTTCGTGATCGTCGCGGTGGGCGCGCGCGGCGCCCGTGATCTCATCGTCTCCGAGCTCGTCCGCCGCGGGCTCGTCGAGGGCGAGGACTTCCTCGCCGCCTCGTGATCAGAGCGCGGGGCGCGGCACGTCCTCGACCGCGAGTCGATCGAGGGCGTAGCGGATGAGGGCGCTGCGCGTCATGCGACGGTGCCCCTTCTGCTTGAGCGCCTCGACCTTGGCGTCGAGCGACGCGAGATCCTCGACGTACATCGAGATGCAGATGATCTCGTAGTGATCGGGCTTGGGCTTGCGGGCGGCCTTGCGCTTGGGCTGGCCAGCACGCGCGAGACCGGGGCGGGCCTTCTGCGGCGGGGCCTGAGGGCTTGGCTCGGAGCGATAGAACGAGGTCTCGAGGACCTCACGGATCTCGTCACGGTCGAAGAGCGCGTGCGCTGCGGACGTCTCGGTCATGGCTGACTCCAGGAGGGGAAGAGGGATTCGAGCTCAGACGGCGATCGCGGCGTCACCGTCGCTCGAGGCGTCGGCGCGCAGACCCACCGCGGAGGCGCTCGCGGCCTCGCGATCGAGGAGCGCGGCGTCACCCCGCGCGCGGCGCACGTGCTCGACGAGCGCCCGGTAGTCCTCCGCGCCGTGGCTGTCGGGCGCGTGCTCGAAGATGGTCTTGCGCACGCTCGGCGCCTCGCGGAGCTTCGTGCTGGCGCGCACGGCGGGCAGGCAGCGATCGCCGAAGTGATCGCGCAGCGCCTCGATCGAGTCGCGCGCGATCTTGGCGCGCGCGTCGTAGAAGGTGGGCAGCACGCCGAGGATCGACACGTCGTGCTTGAGCAGCTCCCGCACGTTCTTGAGCGTGCGGAGCACCTGCTTCACGCCGACGAGCGCGAGGTAGTCGCACGACACGGGCACGAGCACCGAGTCGGCGTAGACGAGCGCGTTCTGGTTCATCAGCGACAGCGCCGGTGCGCAGTCGATGACGACCACGTCGTAGCCCGACACGCGATCGCCGAGCCGCTCGCGGAGGATCCGATCACGGTTCGGGCGGGTCGCGAGGTGCAACTCGGCCGCCGCGAGCATCTCGTTCGACGTGAGCACGTCGAGGTTCTGGCGCACGGGCACGGCCGCGCGATCGGCCGGAATTCCTTGGACGAGCACGTGATAGAGCGTGTGCTCGCCGCGGATGCCGAGGCTCGCGCCCACGTTGCCCTGGCCGTCGGCGTCGATGAGGAGCACGCGGTTTCCGGCCTCGGCGAGGCCGGCCGCGAGGTTCACCGCCGTGGTGGTCTTGCCGGTTCCGCCCTTGTGGTTGAACACCGCGATGCGACGCGGACCGCTGTTCACCTTGGCGCCTGCGCGCGTGATGCTCGAGACGCCGGCGCGCGCGGCGTTGCGGCACGCCATCGTGCAGTAGTAGCTCGCGCCTCGATCCGAGACGCTGACCTGGAACGGGTACTCGAACTGGAAGCGCTTGCCGCACACGTCACACGCGCAGCCGGCGCTGTTCGCGGCCGGCTCGTCGCTCGCTGCCTCCGGCTCCGCGCTCGACACCGTGGCCGCTGGCTTGGGGACGACGACGCTCGGGCGCGAGGAGCCCGGACGTGCGCTCTGTGGACGGGGCGCGACGGGGCTCGTGCTCGCTGCGTGCCCCGGTGATGCATGGGGGACCGACGCGACGCGTGCACCGCGCTCCACGTCGCCCACGAGCGATCGCTGCTGGCAGATCTGCGAGCAGAAGTACGAGAAGCCGCTCGCGTCCTCGCGCACCTGATAGCGGAAGCGCACTTCGAAGCTCCGCTGACAGACCGAGCAGCTCGAGAGGGGGGTGTCGACCACGCGTGCTCTCCTTCGACGAAGCCGCGCGCGTTCGACCACCGAGCCGTGCGCAAGCCTCGAACAGTCGCCGGATAACGGGTTCCGGCGAGACGCCGCAAGAAAACGACAACGCGACGTGCGCCAGGTGCCGACGTGGGGATCGTTCGTGATCCATCCGCTCGCGGGTCGGCGGCTGCCTGCGCGTGCCCTCTTCGCGTGCGGCGGTGTAGAACCCCGCGCGTGACCACTTCCCTCGTGACTGGCGCTGGCGGCTTCGTCGGCGCGCACCTCGTTCGTGGCCTCCACGCGCGAGGCGACACGGTCCGCGCTTCGGACGTCCGTGGGCGCGACGACCTGCCGGTGTCGATGTCGATCTCCGACATCACGGATCCCCGCTCGATCGCCCCTCTCCTCGAGGGCGTCGACGTGGTCTTCCACAATGCCTCGCTCGTGCAGACCGCCCGCGCCGGCGCCGAGCGCGTGTGGGCCGTGAACCTCGGCGGTACCCAGACGATGCTCGAAGCGGCCCGCAAGGCGGGCGTGAAGCGCTTCGTGTACGTCTCGTCGGCGAGCGTCGTCTACCAGGGCCGCGACATCGAGAACGGCGACGAGGATCTCCCCTACGCGGCCAGCTCGCAGGCGCCCTACGCCGACTCGAAGATCGCGGCGGAGAAGGAGGTCCTCGGCGCCAACGGCCGCGGCGGCCTCCTCACCACATCGCTCCGCCCGCACGTGATCTTCGGGCCGGGCGACAACCGCTTCCTGCCCGCGATCCTGTCTCGCGCCGACAAGGGACAGCTCAAGGTGGGCGTCGGCCGCCAGCCGCGTCTCTCGGACTTCACCTACGTCGACAACCTCGTCGACGCGCTCCTTCTCGCCGACGTGGGCCTCTCGCGTGATCCGTCGATCGGCGGGCGCGCCTACTTCATCACCAACGGCGAGCCGATCCCGTTCTGGGACTTCGTCGATCGCGTCCTCGTGGCGCGCGGCGATCCGAAGATCCGCTACCGCATCCCCTACCCCGTGGCCTACGGCGCCGCGGCGCTCGTCGAGTGGTCACGCGCGATCCGCGGCCAGGCGAGCCACCCCGAGGATGGCTTCACCCGCTTCGCCGTCCGCTACATGTGCACCCACCACTACTTCTCGATCGAGCGCGCCAAGAAGGACCTGGGCTACGTCCCCAAGGTCTCGATCGACGAGGGCATCCGCCGCACGATCACGGCCAGCGCCCGCTGATCAACTCCGACCGTACACGGGCACGAGGGCGCCGCGCGTGGCGCGGTTCGACGGGGACGCGAGGAAGACGATCGTCTCGGCCACGTCCTCGACCGTCGGCCACTTCGTGAAGTCCGCGCCCGGCATCGAGGCGCGGTTGGCCGGTGTGTCCATCGTCGACGGCACCACCGCGTTCACCCAGATCCCTTCGTCGCGCAGCTCTTCGGCGAGCGAGGTCGTGAGCGCCGCGACGGCCGCCTTGGACATCGCGTAGGCGCTGAGCCCCGACGTGGGCACGAGCGCAGGCTTGGCCGAGACGTTCACGATCCGCCCTCCTTCGTGGGCGTCGGGGCGGGCGCGGATGCGCCGCACCGCCTCGCGTGCGCAGAGCCACGCGCTCATCGCGTTGCTCGACAAGAGGCGCCTCGCCTGCGTCGGCGTCGTCTCGAGGATGGCGCCACCGGCGTAGCCGCCGGCCACGTGGATCGAGGCCCAGAGCGCGGGCACGTGCGCGTAGAACGACTCGACCGCCACCTCGTCCGAGAGATCGAGGCCCGCGCGGATCACGACGCGTGGGTCGCTCTTGAGCGCGAAGCGCTCAGCCTCCTTCTCGTCGAAGGCCGGCACGTGCACGCGCGCGCCCGCGGCGAGGAGCTTCGCGCACACCGCCGTCCCGAGCGCGCCTGCGCCTCCCGTCACCACGACCTCGCGTCCTTCGAGCTCGTTCATTCGATCACTCCTCGGGGAGAGCGGCTCACGCGAGCGCTCCTCGTTCGTGGAGGGCGACGCGCCCTCACCCGCGCGGATGATACGTGCTGTGAACGTGTCCGAGGTGATCCCCCGTCACGTGCGTGTAGACCTGCGTGGTCGTGATGTCGGCGTGCCCGAGCATCGTCTGCACCGCGCGAAGGTCGGCGCCTCCGAGCAAGAGGTGCGTCGCGAACGAGTGCCTGAGCTTGTGCGGTGAGAGCGGCCGACCGATGCCTGCGGCGAGCGCGTAGCGGCGGACGAGCGCGAAGAAGCCCTGCCGCGTCATCGGCTTGCCGTGGTGGGTCACGAAGAGCGCGCGTGATGAGTCGGGGGCCCAGCGTGGACGCACCTCGAGGCGCCAGCGCTCGATGCGACGTCGCGCGGGCGCCCCGAGCGGGACGAGGCGACGCTTGCCGCCCTTGCCGAAGGCCTGCACGAAGCCGGTCTCGAGGTTCACATCGGCGAGATCGAGCGACACGAGCTCGCTCACGCGAAGGCCCGCTGCGTACATCGTGTGGAGCATCGCCGCGTCGCGGATGCCGCGCGGGCTCTCTTCGTCGGGCGCGCTCAGCAGCGCGAGCACTTCCTCGCGCGAGAGCACCACAGGCAGCTTCTTGGGCGCGCGCGGGGTGTCGACGAGCTCCGTGGGATCGGCGCGCACGTGCTTCTCGGCCACGAGGTAGCCGAAGAAGCCGCGGAGGGCCGAGAGCAGCCTCGCCTGCGAGCGCGCCGACAGGCCCTGCCGCGCCCGCACGGCGAGAAAGGCCGAGAGGTGCGGGCCACGCACGTCGCCGAGCTCGAGCCCTTCGTCCGCGAGGTGCTTCGTGAACGGCGCGAGATCCGTCGCGTAGGCCAGCGCGGTCTTGGCCGCGAGGCCCTTCTCGATCCGAAGGTGCTGGAGGTAGCCGTCGAGGAGGAGATCGGTCTCGCCCACGCGGAGAGCCTCGCGCCGCCGACCCGGTTGCCTCCAGTTTTCGGCGGATCGGGTGCCCTCCTCGGTCCCTGCCTGGCTCTGGTAGAACGGCGCGATGCACACGATCGTCCTCGAGGGCCGCGGCCCGAACACCATGTCCGTCGCGATGCTCGAGGGCATCGTCGCCAAGCTGGATGCTGCGGGGGACGAGCCGATCCTGCTCACCGGCGCAGGCGAGGCGTTCTCGTCGGGCCTCGATCTCGACGCGCTCTCGCGCGCCGACGCGTCGCAGGTGGGCGACCTCCTCGACGCGATGGAGCGCGCCACGCGCCGGCTGTTCCTGCACCCCGCGCCCGTGATCGCTGCGGTCAACGGGCACGCGATCGCCGGCGGCTGCCTCGTGGTGCAGTGCGCGGACTGGCGCATCACGGTCGACGACCCGAAGGTGCGCTTCGGGATGACGGGCGTGGCGCTCGGCCTCGTCTACCCGCCGTTCGTTCCCGCCGTGTTCCGCGCGCGGGTGCCCGCGCCTCACGTCGAGACGGTGCTGATGGGCGCGGGCCGCGTGGACGCGCGCGAGGCGCTGCGCCTCGGCCTCGTCGACGAGGTCGTCGAGCGCGACCACCTGGCGGCGCGCGCCCAGGAGGTGCTCACGGAGCGCGCACGCCTGCCCCGCGCGGCCTACGCGTCGATCAAGCGCGCGCTGCGCGAGCCCGCCTACGCAGGCGTGGCCGAGGCCCACGACGCCTTCCGCGAGCACACGGTCCCGAGCTGGACGCACGCCATCTTCGGCTCCCGCCCCACCCCCGTGCTGTGACGAGCGCCCGCTTCGAAGACGGGCGTTCTCCATCTCTCGGTCAGAAGTACTGATCGAAGCTGACGTAGAAGGCGACCGGGTTTCCGCGTCCGTTCTCTGCGAGACGCGAGATCGGCACGCCCAGGTCGAGCGCGAGCACGCCTGGCTGCACGCCGCCGTACTCGTAGTGGAAGCGCAGGCCCATGCCGCCCTCGCCCGCGAAGCGCACGGCCTCGCCCGTGGGCGTGTCGAACACCGCGCCGCCACCGACCCAGGTCACCATCTGCACCTCGCGCGCCCACACCCCGTGGAGGATGTTGATCGCGAGATCGTTGATCAACGTGTATCGATGCTCCACCACGCCGAACGCCATGCCGTTGCCGACGAGCTCGTCGTTGGCGAAGCCGCGTAGGCCATAGCGGCCACCCATGATCTGACGATCCGCGTCGAGCGCCGCGCCGAGGGTGAAGCCGCCGGCGCCGAGGAAGAAGAACGCGTTGAGGAGGCCCACCGGCACGATGCCCGAGACGCGCGCCATGCCGCGCGCCGTGCCCACGATCGAGCCGTCGTCGCGCAGGGTGCCGCCTCCCGTGAGCTGCACCACCGCGTTCACGCCCTCGCGAGGATCGGCCACGAATCGCTGTGTGCTGAGGATGCCGAGCACGTCGAATTCCAGGGCCCAGCCTCCCTGCGTGCTCGTCGCGAAGCCCGGCTCCACGCGGCTGAACGCGAGCCCGCCGCCGAGCTGGAGCATGCGGCGGTTGTTGTGCACCTTGGGCCCGAGGCCCTGGAGGTAGCGGATGCGCCCCGTCGTGCGCGCGATCGTGCGCGCGATGCGGAAGATGAGGACGTGCTCGAGGTCGTAGCGTTGACGCAGGGAGATGTCGGCGAGGCCCGTGAAGTTGCCCTCCGACGCGAGCACGTCGAGGGAGAAGTTGTTGAGCAGCGGAAGACGCCAGGGCTGCGAGGTCGCGTCGTCGGCGCGAGGATGGCCGTCCACCACGCGCGCGCTCTGCGGCAGGCGCTGCCGCGGATCGAGGGTCACCGTGCGCCGCTCTCCGTCGGTCTCGATCACGACCTCGCCGGCGCTGCCCTCGCCATCCCACACGCCGCTCACGTGGTGGCCGTGCTCGTCCTCCACGTCGACCTCGACCGGCTCGACGCGACGATCTCCGTCGCGGATCACGCGCACCACGTGGCGAAAGCGCACGACGCCGTCGGCGTCGACCGAGCGCTCGCTCGTGATCTCGCCGAGGCGGTAGTTCACGTCGAAGGTCGGGTACGCGATCCACGTCGGCAGGTGCGCGCTGGCGCCTGGCATCGCGCGCTCGAGCGCCGCGCGCACCGGACGCCGCGCGTGCACGAGCATCGCGACGAAGCGCCGGATCCTCGCCTCCCCCATCACGTCGGCGATCGACTCGAGGAGGCGATGGCCCCGCACCGTGGGCAGGCGCGCGCGCATGGGATCGTCGCGGAACGCATCCGGCTCGTCGATCGCCCCGAAGTACACGTCCTCGAAGGCCACCTGTGGCGCGTAGAGCAGCTGATCCACCGCCGGATGGAACGAGAACGGCTGGAGCATCTGATCGACCCGCTGCACCCCGCCGCGGCGCCGCACGTCGTCGAGATCCTGCAGGGCCACCGCCCTCAGATCCTCGGACCAGCGCCGATCGGTCTCGGGATCGATCACCGACAGCTCCTGCGCGAGCCGCTGGAACATCGCGCGTCGCGCGGCGCGACGGTGCGTCTCGCGCAGATCCTCGAGCGGGAAGATCTGGAAGATGCGATCGGACACCAGCACCACGCCGGGCGCCGACGCCGCGAGTTCCGTGCGGCTCGGCACGACGAAGACCACGAGGTCCTCCGGCACCGGCACCTCGAGCCACGCGGCCGTGCGCACCACGTCCTCGGCGCAGCCTCGGAGGAGCGTGAAGCGATCGACGCCCGTCACGTCCTCGAGCCCCGCTTCGCCTGGTGCATCGCGCGGCGGTGGCACGTAGCCATCGCCGTGCTCGATCACGATCAGCCGATGCCCGCCCGTGAGGGGCGCGGTGCGCGCCCGGAGCCCGCCGCCCACGAGCAGCGGCACGTAGGTGGTCTCTCCACGCCACCGGAGCTCGGAGGCCACTCGCCCCTCGGGCGCGCTCGCGGCACCGTCACGAACGCGCACGTGCACGTCGTGCGCCGCGCGTGCGTTCCAGACCTCGCCGTCGAGCACGAGCGGGTACCACGGCGCGGCGAGCGAGAGGCGTGAGGAGGCGTGTCCGAGGCGCCCGAAGCGATCGGGCACGTCGAGCGTGGCGTCGAGCTCGATCCGGATCGTGCGTGCGGCGCCCGGCGCGATCGGCACCACGAGATCGCTGCCGCCGGTGTCGCGTGTGCGCAGCCCACCTGGCTCACCGAGAGGGGCCACGCGGGGCGCGACCGCCGCGCCCTCGACGGTGAGGTGCTCGAGGGTGATCCCGCCGCGGTCGATCTCCCCCGGGTAGATCCACCGCGCGCTCCGCTCCTCCATCGCTTCCGGCGGCACCGCCAGCCTGTCGGGATAGAGCCACAGCCGCGCCTCGGCCTCGCCCTCGCCGACCTCGAGCTCGATGACCACGTGCTCCCGCACGAGGCCGCTCCGCGCATCGAGCTCCGCCTCCACCTCGTAGCGGCGTGCGCGCGCGGCGTGCGCGCGGGGCGTGGCCACCCAGAGGACGGCGAGCCCCACGAGCCACGCCAGCCCGGCGCCACGACGTGTCATGCTGGGGAGCCTTCGTCCGTGCTCGACGTCGATCTCAGCATTCCGATTGCGATCCTCACCGTGGCCGTCGTCGTGGTGCTCGCGATCCGCACGTGGGCGAGCTGGCTGGAGCGTCGCATGGACGAGCGCACCGATGCACTCGTGCGCGAGCTGCGCGCGCGGAAGAGCTCGCGCCCCGAGGACCAGAGCAAGCCCTCGGAGGACGGACAGGAGGACGACGCTGCCGAGCCTTGACGGAACCCGCGCGTCCCAAACACTGTCCTCAGCATCGGGTCGTCCCCCGATGGCGCTCGCCAGAGAGCGTGCGCACCGGTAGGTCGCCGTCCTGCCCCGAATGCGCGAGCCCGTTCGCGCGTCTTACTCGAGAACCTCGTCGGCCGTCCGCGCGAGAGATGTCGGAGACCACCATGGCGCGCCTCGTTGCCTACGTCGCGAATCGGACCGATCGCCTCCTCGACGCGCTGCGCGAGGAGCGCGCTGCCGTGGGCGAGGTGCCGTCGGAGTCGGCCGACGCGTGGGGCATCGGCTTCTATCAATCGGGCGAGGTGCTCCACAAGAAGCGCCCCCACCGCGGCGGCGACGCGGTGAGCTGGCAGGACATCGTGGGCAACGTGAAGACCGACTGCGCGGTCATCCACCTGCGCAAGGCGTCGGTGGGCGACTACCGCTCGGAGAACACGCACCCGTTCCGCATGCGGCAGTGGCTCTTCGCGCACCACGGCACGGTGCATGGCTTCGACGCGATCCGCGACGCGCTCGTGGAGACGCTGCCCGACTTCCTCCGCCGCAACGTGCGCGGCACCACCGACAGCGAGCTCGTGTTCCACACGTTCCTCTCGTTCCTCCACGATCGCGGCGTGCTCGACGCACCCGACGCGGATCCCAAGCTCTTCATGAGCGCGATCCGCTCGACCCTCGCGCTCGTCGATCGGCTCGTGTCCGAGATCGGGGCACCCGAGGCCGAGCTCGACATGGTGATCTCCAACGGCAGGAGCACCACGGTCGTGTCGCGCGGTGCCCCCATGTTCTTCGTCGAGCGCGATCTCGCCACGGAGGCGCGCGGGCCCGCGGGGCCGGGCTTCCGCTACGTGCTCGCGTACGCCGGCGATGCGGCGCCCCCCGACTACGCGCGCATCGCGCGCGGCTCGGCGCTCTGGATCGAGCGCGACCTCTCGACGCGCACCTTCTCGCTCTGATGAGCGTGGGCACCGACAGCGCGCGCGCCGGCGTCGTCACGCGCTCGTGCGCGACGCCGTGGGTCACGACGCTTGGGGTCGCGACCCTTGGGGTCGCGCCGCTCTCGGTCGCGTTGTCGTTCGTGGTCGGCTGTGGTGCGAGCGCACCGCCACGCTCGCGTGAGGTCTTGATCGAGGCAGGGGCCACCCTCCCTCGCGCCACGCCGCATGCCGGACGCACGGTGAGCGCTCCGGGCCAAGCGGCGCGGCTCGTCACGGGCGCCGACGCGGCGCGCGCGGTGCTCTTCGAGCTGCTCGACGCGCTCGTGCGCGACGACCCGGACGCGATGCGACGCTTGCTCGCCGCCGAGACCTGGTCCGTGCACGCGGTGCGCCTCTCGCGTCAGGTCCCGAGGGTGCTCTCGGCGAGCCGCCGCGAGGTCGTCGTCCAGCGACTGTCGAGCGCGCGCCGCGCGGGGCGCCTCGCGAGCGATGCGACGCCGCGCGACATCGTCGACCCCGACGGCATCGAGATCGTCCCCGCACGCGTCTACTTCGCGGATCGGATCCCGCAGGGGCTCGAGCCCGAGGATCTGCTCGTGTGGTTCCCCGTCGAGCCGCAGGCGGAGCGAGCGCTCCTCGCGGTGGCGCTCCACGGTCGCGGCGTGATCGTGGTGCGCGTCGCCCCCGATGGCGCACTGATCGTCGGCCTCTGAGCCGTGCTCTCGACCGCCGCGCAGTCGATGAGCACGGCCTCAGCGACGACGAAGCTCCTCGAGGGTCGCGCGGATGTGGGCCTCCTGGTGGCTGCCCTCTCCCTGCCAGTCGCTCGGCCCCACGACCACGCGCTCGAGCTGGTGGTCTTCGAGCCAGAGCATCAGCTCGATCGCCTCGTGCGTGGGCTGGTTCTCCACGTGCACGTCGGGCGTGAAGCCGATGAGCATGAACACCTTGGCGCCCGGCGGATTCGTGATCACGCGGACCGAGCCGAGATCCCCCGGCGTACCCGGCGCTGCCGGCAAGAGCGAGGGCCCCAGATCGACGCTCTCGATGGTCTCGCCTTCGGCGAGCACGGCGCCCGCCTGCGCGGCGAGCTCGTAGCGCGGGCCCTCGGGCGTGTCCTCGAATTGCGCATCGGGCGGCACGATCACGCGCTGCGGACGGTGTCCGTCGGCGACCACGAGGAACTCGTGCGCGACGCCCATCGGCAGGTCCTCGACGACCGTCGGCCCTCGTCCGACGAAGAGGAACGTCTGCGCGCGCTGCGGAGTGCTGTCCACGTCGAGCGTCCCGGCCTCCGGCTCGGGCGGCGGTGGCACGGCGGCGTCCGGGATCTCGTCGGGAGAAGGCCGTCCGAGGGCCTGATCCACGAGATCGGGGCGCTGCGTCGCGACGTAGAGCGCCGCGAGCGCGAGGCCCGCGATGAGCGTCGCGAGCACCAACCACACGCCGTTGCCGCGACCGCTCGGCAGCGGCTCGTCGCCGAGCTCGATGGGGCGGGGGCGTCTCGGCTCTTCGGCGGGCTCGGCACGACGAGGGCGCGGCGCGGGCTCGGGAGCACGCTCGGGCGGTGCCTCCCGCGGGGCGCGCACCTCGACGCGCGGCTCTGGCGCGGGTCGGGCAGGAATCGGCTCCGCCGATACCACGGGCGCGGTCATCGGCGCGGGCGATGACGCCTTCGGCGGCGCGGGAGCCACCCGCGCGGGCTCGCGCGCAGGCGCCGGCACGTGCACGGGATCTTCGGGGAACGCGGGCGCC
>JAIBCE010000260.1 GCA_019694315.1 Sandaracinaceae bacterium | reverse complement strand
CCCATCGGACTGGCACCCATCGGACTGGCACCCATCGGACTGGCACCCATCGGACTGGCACCCATCGGACTGGCACCCATCGGACTGGCACCCGTCGGACTGGCACCCATCGGACTGGCACCCATCGGACTGGCACCTACGGGGCTCGCACCCACTGCCCCCGCGCTCCCTGCCGAGAGGCGCTTCATCTCCTCGCGCGACAAGGGGCCGCGGAGGTACGAGAGCGCCCAGCGCGACTGGAACACGCGGGGTGCGCGCTCGTGCACCGAGTGGAGGAGGAACGTGCGCGGCGCGAGCCCGGAGAGGAGCGCGTCCATCTGCGCGCGATCCATGCCCTGCCCGCTCGCCTGTGCCGCGCTCTCGAGGCCATCGAGCACGCGGAGCTTGTCGCGCTCGGTCTGGAGGCGTCCGAGCATCCACGTACCGGTGTTCGACAGTCCCTTGTAGTCGAGGTCCACGGGGTTCTGGGTGGCGAGCACGATGCCGAGGCCGAAGGCACGCGCCTGCTTGAGGAGCGTCAGCATCGCCGTCTTGCTCGGCGGGTTCGCGACGGGCGGGAAGTAGCCGAAGACCTCGTCCATGTAGAGCAGCGCGCGGAGCGACTGCGTGCCGCTCTGCGCGCGCATCCACGCCAGCACCTCGCCGAGCAGCACGGTGACGAAGAACATCCGGTCGGCGTCCGAGAGGTGCGCGAGGCTGAGGATCGACAGCTTGGGGCGTCCCTCCGGCGTGTAGAGGAGGCGCGCCGCCTCGAGCGGCTCTCCGGTGAGAAAGCCCGCCATCGCGGGCGACGCAAAGGCGTTGTTGAGCTGCACCGCGAGCGCGCTCCGCGCCTTGGCCGGCACGACCGACTCGAGATCCATCGCGCCGAGGCTCGAGAACGGAGGCGTCTGGATGGCGCGCAGGAGCGACACCAGATCGAGCCCGCGGCCCGCCGTCCAAGTCTGGAGGAAGATCGTCGAGAGCAGCGCGTGCTCGGGGCTCTTCACGGGATCGGGATCGATGCCCACGAGCGTGAGCAGGCCCGACGCCGTCGCGAGCGCCCGCTCCCGGAGCACCTCCGGATCGGTGCCCGGCGCGGGCGTGCCCAGCGAGGGCAGCAGTGAGAGCGGCCGGCCCATCGTGCTGCCCGGCGTGTAGAGCACTCGCTCCACCGAGCCCGCGAAGCGCGCGATCCGAGCCCCGTCTTCGCCCCACTCCGCCAGGCCCTGTGCATGGCGCGCCGCGATCGCGCTCGGATCGTCGCCGGGCGCCACCCACGGCGCGAACGAGGCCGCGTCGAGGGACGGGAACGTGAGCAGCAGGTTGCCGAGATCGCCCTTGGGGTCGATGACGATCGCGGGAATGCCGTCGATCGCTGCCTCCTCCAGCAGCACCGCGCCGAGGCCCGTCTTGCCGGACCCCGTCATGCCGACGATCACGCCGTGGGTGACCAGGTGCCGTGAGGGGAGCAGGAGCGGCGTGGTCGGATCGCCCACGGGGCGGCCCAGGTAGAACGCGCCGAGCTGCTCGAAGTCCTCGGGTCTCACGATGTCCTCGCGTGCATCGGGCCCTCGTACCACAGCGCCCGCCAGCAGGTGGATGCGGTGCGGCGGCGCACGCGGCGAGGGAAGACGGGGCTACCCGCGCCGTACATGAGCGCGGTACAAGGACGCGACTCGATCGCGGGAGGCAGAGCGATGGCGAAACCGAAGGCGTGGAGGATGGGAGCACCGGGCGAGCCCGAGTTCCCCGACGACTTCGAGATCAAGCAGCGCGCCGTCCTCCAGTGGACCGACATCGCGTCGAACCACAACAAGTACTACGCGATCGAGCAGCACACGGTGTCGAGCCCCGCGAAGAAGGGCGGCCCCACCCATCGCGTCTTCACGCACTACGGCCGCACCGACGACCTCGAGACGAACCCGAACGCGGGCGCCAAGGAGTCGCGCTACTTCGAGGACGCCGCCGAGGCGGCCAGCTGCTACGCGCAGATCTTCCGCGAGAAGACGAACAAGGGCTATCAGGAGGTCTCGCTCGCCTCGAGCAAGATCGGCTCGCACAAGGCACGTGGCCAGTCGTCAGGCGCCGTGGACCAGAAGACGCTCGAGCGCATCGAGGGCGCGAAGGAGAAGCGCGCGGAGGCGCCCGTCTCGGCGCTCTCGCCCGACGTCCAGCGCCTCGTCCGCTACCTCTACGACGAGGCCACGAACGCCCTGACCACCACGGTCGCCGCGAAGATCACGGCCAACGGCATCGAGACGCCGCTCGGCGTGCTCACCATCTCGCAGATCGAGAAGGGCGAGGCGATCCTCAAGGACCTCTACGATCTCTTCACCGCCGCGACGAAGAAGGGCGCCAAGGGCCAGACCACCAAGATGGCCGCGCTCTCGAGCGACTTCTACTCGACCATTCCCCATCGCATCGGTCGCTCGCGCGACGCGGTGGCGGCGGCCACCATCTCCACGCTCGCCGACTTCGAAGCCAAGCAAGAGACCCTTCAGCTCATGAAGGACATGCTCCAGGTCAACGGCGACGCGGGAGACGTGCTCTTCCACGACGAGATCGACGCCAAGTACAAGGCGCTCCAGTGCGAGATCGGCACGCTCACGCCAGCAGAGTCCAAGTCGATCAAGGAGCTCGTCGAGGGCTCGCAGATCAAGACCAAGTCCATCCGGGTCAAGAACGTCTTCCGCATCAAGCGCCCCGTGGAGCACGAGGTCTTCGAGACGACGATCGGCAACGAGCGCCTCCTCTTCCACGGCTCGCGCATCAAGAACTGGGTGGGCATCCTCTCGCGCGGCATCCTCCTGCCGAAGATCGTCGTCAGTCTGGGCGTGAACCGCACCGACGCGGGCTGGCTCGGCAATGGCCTCTACTTCGGTGACGCCTCCTGCACGAGCTCGTTCTACACCACACCCGGGCGGGAGAAGACGCGCTTCATGGCAGTGGCGACGGTGGCCCTCGGCAAGCAGGCGCAGTTCAAGAAGATCACGTACGGCCTCAACGCCGCGCCCGACGGCTTCGACTCGAGCTGGGGTGTACGCAACAAGGCGGGTGCTGCGTCGGAGTTCGCCGACGACGAGTACGTCGTCTACCGCACCTCGCAGCAGCGCCTCGACTACCTCGTGGAATTCACCTCGTAGCGCCGGAGACTCTCATGCTCGTCAAGGTCGTCCTCGTCGACGTCAACCCCAAGATCATCTCTGCGTGGCGTTCGAGCTTCGAGGAGAACCCCGAGGTCGAGATCGTCCACGGCTCCATGCTCGACCAGACGGTGAGCGCGTGGGTCTCGCCCACGAACTCCGCCGGCCGCATGGACGGGGGCCTCGACATGGTGATCAAGAACTTCCTCGGAAGTGGCATCGAGAAGAAGGTCCAGGCGCAGATCCGTGACAGGCACCATGGCGCGATGCCCGTGGGTCACGCCGTGTGCGTGCCGTCGGATCGTGTCCAGCCCCGATTCCTGATCTCGACACCCACCATGGTGAGCTCGAGTGAAGACATCAGCGCCACCATGAACGTCGCGCTGGCGTGCGCGGCGGCGTTCCAGGCGGTGCACATGCAGAACAGCCTCGAGCCGGGCTCGATCCGCTCCGTGGCACTTCCCGGCCTCGGCGCCGCGACGGGCCGTGTGCCAGCCGCCATCTGCGCGGATCTGATGTGGACTGCGTATGACCTCTTCCGAGAGCACGCCTTCGAGGACTTCGCGCACGTGCGCAAGGCCCTCGAGGGCATCCTCGGCGATCTCGGTCCTACCTCCACCCAGTACAAGCACAAGGCAGCACAGGGCCTGGGCGCGATGGGCATCACGCCCAACAAGCCCACGCTGGGCGGCATCCACGAGGTGGACGACGAGGACTTCGACGACGAGGACTTCGACGACGGAGACCTTCATTGATCCCTGCGCTCCGACTGGCACGCTCGAGCGGCGACGATCGCGTGGCGATCGTCTCCGTGGAGCCGTCCAGCACCGGAGCGGAGCTGTGGCTCGTGCGCGTCGCGCGCGGCCAAGCGCTCGGGGCCCTGAGCCTGGGATCCGTCTATGGCCCCTATCCGACAGGCACCCTGGCGGCGCGCTTCGACGACGTGGTGGCCAGTCTGAAGAGCGAGGGCTTCGCAGCCGCTGCGCACTCCGATCTCGTCCAGGCGCTCCAGAGCCCCCGGCGCGAGGTGCGCGCGCGTGCCGCCGTGGCCCTGGGCTGGCGACGCGATCGGGCGGCGGGCACGGCGCTCCTCCACGCTGCGCACGACGCCAAGCACGAGATCCCTCTGATCCTCGAGGCGCTCGGGCAAGTGGGTGAGACGAGCGCGATTCCCCTCCTGCGCGAGTACGCCGGGCGAAAGCTCCTCTCGCGTCGGCGCTCGGCGGTGGAGGCGCTGCGCCTCCTCGGCGACGCAGAGGGGCTCGCTGCCTCGCGGCAGGCCTCTCTCGAGCGACTCCCCGACGCCGTGCGCAATGCGCTCGCGCCCATCGACGAAAACGATCTCCGCAAGTCGACGCTCGCGCCCGTGCTCGCGGCGATCGACTCCGTCTCTGCCGACAAGCGGGGCGCGATGGTCGATGCGCTCTACGAGCTCGACACACCCGCCTCGAATGCGCTGGCGCGCCACGCCCTCAAGGAGCTCCCCGTCGCGTCAGCCAGCGCCTGGCGCTATGTGAAGAGCGTCTGGCGGCGCGCGATGCTGCGAGGCGACGCGCAGACCTTCGCGCTCACGGTGCACGCGATGGATCGCGCCCGGCGCAAGTCCAAGGGCTCGACCGCCACGGTGAAGTCCGGACTCGATGGAGAGTCGCGGCCGACGCGCATCTTCGGGAAGAAGACCCAGCGCTGGGTGATCCGCGCCTCGCTCCGCCACCTCCGGAAGCTCGCGAAGTGGCGGCCCGGCGCCTATGCGCGCACCGCGGCGACCCTGCTCGCGCGCTACAGCGACGAGGATCTCGCGGCATGGAGCGAGAGCATCGTCCTGCACGCGATCCTCGCGTGGAGCAGCGATCGCGTCCGCTTCACCCGTGCGCTCAAGGTGCGCTGGGCCAGCGCAGCGGCGAGCAAGCTCGCGCCCAAGGCGCGCGAAGAGGCGTTTCCCGAGCTCTGGGACGCCACGCCAGAGGCCTACCTCGTGGCGCTCGAGGGACGCTCGCGGCCCGTGCTCGACTTCGCGCTCGCGGGCGTCGCGCGCCATCCCGCGCTGCCTGCCCGCCTCGACCCCGGGGTGATCGTCGAGCTCCTCGGCTCGCGCCACGAAGGAGTGATCGCGCTCGCGAGCGCGGAGATCGAGCGGCGCTTCTCGCCGTCGAGCCCCGAGGTGGGCCTGCTCGCGCGCATGCTCGATCACGAGAGCGCGGCGGTGCGCGCCAAGGGCCTCGAGCTCGCGCGTCGTTCGACGGGGGCGTGGCTCCGCACGCCGGAGCGCGCGGTGAAGCTCCTCCTCAGGCCGGGAGCCGAGGCACGCACGGCCCTGGCCTCGATCGCGATCGAGGGCGCGCGCGCGCTCACCGACGACGAGCGCGCCGCCCTCGCGGCCCGCGTGATCACGGCGATCACGCAGCGTGTCGCGGACACGGCGCCGGACGCACCGCTCGAGGTGCACGAGCTCTGGCAGGCCCTGGTCGATCTCGTCGCGGGCGCGCTCACCAAGGAGAGCCGCGCGCTCGTCTCCGAGGACCAGGCGCTCGCGTGGCTCGCCTCTCTGGCCCCGCCGCTCCGAACGCTCGGCGCCGCCCGCCTCCTCGAGAGCGAGTCGCTCGTTCCTCGACTGCGTGACGCGGACGGCGGCTTTTCGCACCTCGCGTCGCTCGCGAACGACGCGCTCGTGATCGTGCGCAAGCTCGCGCACCTCGCCCTGCGCGACGCGATCGGGGAGCTGTCGCGCGACCCGTCTCTCTTGCTGTCGCTCGTGGAGAGCCCCCACCGGGACACGCGCGAGGCCGCGTTCGACGTGCTCCGTGCGGTGCCGATCGCGACCCTCGGCCTCGAGGGGATCACCGTGCTCTGCGATGCCACGGGCCCCGACGCGCAGGCCCTGGGCCGCGAGCTCGCGACCAAGGGCGCGGCCGAGATCGACCTCGGCGCCCTGCTCTTCCGCTTGGCCGAGTCACCGCACGCCGGCGTCCGACGCTTCGCGATCGCGCTCGCCGAGTCGCACCTCCGACCGGGCCTCGTACCGCTCATGCGCCTCGACGACTTCGCCCGCGCGGTGCTCTTCGACGCGCGCCCCGATCGCGACACCAAGCGTCGCCTGCTCGCGCTCCTCGAGCGTCGAGGGCTCGCGTCGCGTGCCGAGGGCGAGCACGTGGCGGCACTCCTCTCGAAGGTCGTGCGCACGCACGCGCGCGGCGACTTCGATCGCATCGTGTCGATCCTCGCGACCCTCTCGGTCACGCACCCGGGCCTGGCCACACCCCTCGCGATCGAGGGCAGCGCATGACCGCGATCGAGTACCGCTATGCGGGCCGGAGCGGCCTCGTCACGGGGGCCGAGCAGGCGAGCCTGGGCCTGGCCACCAACACGCTCCGCGAGCCGGTGTTCTTCGACGCCGACCTCGAGCGACCGCTCGTGCTGCGCGAGGGCCTGGGCGCCCTGCGCTCGGTCCTCACGAGCGATCTCAAGTGGCATCCTCGCGATCGCGTCGCGTTCCGCGCATGGCTCGAGGCCGAGGACCGCCGCTTCGTCGAGTCGCTCGCCATGAAGAGCGCCACGGCGCGGGCCGAGCTGCTCGAGGTCGACGAGAAGCTCGCCGAGCTCGATCGCGCCCGCGCCAAGCGCCGCGCTCCGTTCGCGAAGGCGCGCGCAGCCTACGAGGCGCGGGCCCTCGGCGACAGCTTCGAGCTCCAGAAGGTGCTCGACCCCGTCGTCACCGTGCACCCCGACGAGCTCTCGTTCGAGGCCTTCTCGAGCGATCAGTCGAGCTACGCGCGCCTGGCCGTGCGCCACGATCTCTTCGGCGCCGTGCGGGCGTTCGAGTGCGGCACGACGAACGTCGACTTCTCTCGCGCGCTCGCCACGCACGTCGATCGCATGCGCAGCTACCGCACCACGCGCTTCACGATCGGCCCCTCCGGCCTCGGCACCCACACGTCCTCGACGATGCCTGGCGTGGCCGGTGCCGCGGTGCACGAGAAGCGCATCGCGCTCCCGGACTCGTGGCTCGCGGGCTTTCTCCAGGTCCACGCCCTCATGTCGATGGGCCTCACCCGCGTGCAGATGGCCCCCATCGACGCGTGGTCGATCGTGCGTGCGCTCGCGCGGCGCAAGGCCCGCACCTCGCCCCGCGCGTTGCGCTGGGAGCTTCGGCCCGGCGAGCGAGTGAAGGTCGTGCTCGAGCCTTGGGACACCGCCATCGAGCTCTCTCCCGAGAGCCGCCACCACGGCACCAAGCCCATGACGATCCGGACGTGGGGACGCGATCGCCTGAAGACGTTGGCGCGCGTCCTCCCGATCGCGACGCGCATCGACGTGCACCTCGCGGGCACGGGCCTGCCGAGCGTGTGGCTCTGCGACCTCGGAGACGAGGCGTCGTTCACGCTCGCGCTCTCGGGCTGGACCGACAACGACTGGGTCGAAGGACCCGCGAAATTCGACCTCCTCACGCGTCGATCGAAGGTGGCGCCCGACGAGCTGACGCGCGTCTACGAGGCGCTGCGTGGGGCCCGGAAGGCGAGCGACGAGTCGCTGGCCACGAGCCTCGCCTTGCCGCGAGAGACCGTGCGGAGCGCGCTCTCGCTGCTCTGTCAGTCGGGGCGCGCGATGATCGATCTCGCAACGGGCCTCCATCGCCACCGCGATCTCCTCCTCGAGCCCTTCGTGGCCAAGAGCGCGACCGCCAGCGTGACCAAGGCAGAAGAGACGAGTGATCCCACGGCGAAAGACGCCCGGGCTCTCTTCGACGCCGGCGAGGCGCGCATCATCGCGCGCCGCCCGTTCTCTGGCGGACACAAGCTCTCGGGCAACGTGAGAGACGGGGCCTCGCGCGCGCGGCCGCAGATCGTGGTGGACCTCGAGGGCCAGATCACCGAGGCCACCTGCACGTGCGCCTTCGCCGAGAAGAACGGCCTCACCAAGGGCCCCTGCGTGCACATGCTCGCGCTCCGGCTGGCCCACCAGGATCGCCTCGCCAAGGAGAGCGCATGAGCGCCGTCGCCATGCGAGCCTCGACGCTCGCGACACACCGCTCCACGGGAGCCGAGAAGGGAGAGTGGCAGTCCGTCCGATTCCACGTTCGAGATCACCGGGAGGGGGTGCGAGGCCGGGGTGCGAGCCCCAGGCGCCAGCCGCGCAGCAGCATCGTGCGACTGACCGTCTTCGGCCTGGCCATTCGTGAGGCGCTACGCCTCGCTGGCTCACACGCTCCCCATCCGTCACGGGCCTTGTCGGCACTCGCCGCCGCGGACCCTGCCCGCCCGCAGCTGTTCGGGGACCTCCGGTCCCCGCGGGCAGTGGCAGGGTCCGCGGCGGCTATAGTGGACCCGTCCCGTCCGAGGGCTCTACGCAGGCCGCACTCCGCCTCGCGCCCCCTCCCGGTCACCTCGGCACCCTCCAGACTGGCACCCTCCGGACTGGCCCCCTCCAGACTGGCACCCTCCGGACTGGCACCCTCCGGACTGGCACCCTCCGGACTGGCACCCTCCAGACTGGCACCCTCCAGACTGGCACCCTCCAGACTGGCACCCTCCAGACTGGCACCCTCCGGACTGGCACCCTCCAGACTGGCACCCACGCGGCCCTGCACCGCGGAGGGCGCGGCATGAGCGACACGAAGGACGATCCGCTGAAGAAGCTCAAGGCGCAGCTCTCGGCGCTGCCCGACGCCACGGTGCGGGAGCGCATGATCGCGCTCGGCTTCTGGCCGCCAGGGGAGCCGCTGCCCGCCGACCCCATCGACGAGGCCAACGCGCGCGCCGCGCTCGAGAGCGGCCGCGCGCGCCTGCTCGCGCAAGCGGGGACGGCAGAGAACCCCGAGAAGGCGTTGCGGAGAGAGCGCATTCGCCGTCTCCGGGAGAGCCAGAAGCGCCGAACCCTCCGCAAGCTCGAGCGAGAGAACGAGAAGAAGGCCCGCCGCGCGGCGTGGGACGCCGAGAAGGCCGGGCGCATCGTCGACGCGGGTGAGGGGGTCAGTGCGGGCCTCGCGCAGACAGGCTCGAACGCAGACCAGCTCACGGGCCTCGGCCTCCCCGTGGTGCACGACGCGAGCGAGCTCGCCGAGCGACTCGGCCTCTCCCTCTCCCAGCTCCGCTTCCTCACCTACCATCGGCGCGGCGCGACGCTGGTGCACTATCACCGCTTCGGCATCCCCAAGAAGACGGGCGGCATCCGCGCCATCTCCGCGCCCAAGCCCGCGCTCGCGCGCGCCCAGCGCTGGGTGCTCGCCCAGGTGCTCGACAAGCTCGAGGTCCGCGCGCCCGCCCATGGCTTCGTGCGACACCGCTCCATCGTCACCAACGCAGCGCCTCACGTCGGCCGACGCGTGGTGCTGAACCTCGATCTCGAGAGCTTCTTTCCTACCGTGGGCTTCCGGAGGGTGAAGGGCCTCTTCCGCAAGCTCGGCTATGCCGAGCAGGTGGCCACGCTCTTGGCGCTGCTCTGCACGGAGCCGCCGCGCGTCGAGGCGCGGCTCGACGGCAAGCGCCTCTGGATCGCGCTCGGCCAGCGCGTCCTTCCGCAGGGCGCGTGCACGAGCCCGGCGATCACGAATGCCATTTGTCGCCGTCTCGACGCTCGGCTCTCGGGCCTCGCGAAGCACTTCGGCTTCACCTACACCCGCTATGCCGACGACCTCACGTTCTCGGGAGACGATCGCGGCCGCGTCGGGCGCCTCCTCGGCTGTGTCCGGAAGGTCGTCACGTCCGAGGGCTTCCGGGAGCACGGCGACAAGACCCACGTGATGGGATCAGGACGGCGACAAGAGGTCACCGGCGTCGTGGTGAACCAGAAGCTCTCGACCGCGCGCGACGAGCGACGCGCGCTGCGGGCGATGCTCCACAACGTGGCCCGACGTGGCCTCGCGGCCGAGAACCGGGACGGACACGCCGACTTCGCGTCGTACCTCCGCGGCCGCGTCGCCTTCGCGTGCATGGTGGACCCATCGCTCGAGCCCGTGCTCCGCCCCGCGCTCGACCGAGCGCTCGCGCGAGGCTGAGGCTCTAGGACCACATCGAGTAGGCCTAGCCGATCGACAGCGCGAGCGCGGTGAGCTCCTCGGCGCGCTCCACGTCGCGCACCCAGTCGCTCGGGAGCCCTGCGACGCCCACGCGCGCGCCGACGAGCGCCCCCGCGAGCGTGGCGATGGAGTCGCTGTCTCCGGGGGTATTGGCACCCTCGAGGATCGCGGCCCGGGCGTCCTCGGGATGTCGCGCCACCACGTAGACGGCCGCGGCGATGGCCTCGTGTGCGGCCCAACCGCGGTTGCGATCCAGCGTCACCTCGGGGCCCACACCGCTCGCAGCTTCCTCGAGGGCCTCGGCCATCATGCGTGCGGTCCTGGCGCTGTATCGACAGGCGGCCGCGACCATCTCGCTGAGGACGTGTTCCGTCGACTCTCCGCGCACCGTGCGGGCCACGCCCACGGCCATGGCCGCCGAGGCAGCGAGCGCGATCGGGTCACGATGGGTGAGCTTGCTGTGCGCCACGGCCCACGACTCGCAGCGCGCGAGATCGTCGGCGAAGACGAGACCAAATGGATAGGCACGCATCACCGAGCCGCAGCCTCCCGCGGTGGCGCCGCCGGCCTGGGACCAGTGCGTCCCCTGTGACAGTGCGCGACAGCCCGAGAGACAGGCATTGCCGGGCGCACGATGGCCGCCCTGCGGCTTGACGGCCCAGCGAACGAAGCCGCGCGCCATGCGATTCATGCACGCATCGAGATCTTCGCCCTCCGCGCGACTGACCACCAGCGAGCGCAAGACGATCTCGGCCATCTGGGTGTCGTCGGTGTACGGCGCAACGCGTCGCCCGTCGTCGTGCGTCCAGTAGAGCTCGAAGCCGGTCACACCCGTGGGCCCGTAGCGCCGGCGGATCTCTGCCATGGAGAGGAACTCGGTGGGATGCCCCATCGCGTCTCCGATGGCGCCGCCCAGCACGGCGCCCACCGCCATGGCGCGGCGGGGCGTGAGCGCGCGCCCAGGGCTCGAGGGCGGGGAGAGCGACGCGGGGAAGCCCGAGAAGACCGGAGAGTCGCGTTCCGGGTTCGAGTCCGGGTCCGACTCCGAGTCCGATTCCGAGTCCGATTCCGGGTCCGATTCCGGGTCCGACTCCGGGTCCGATTCCGGGTCCGATTCCGGGTCCGACTCTGGGTCCGACTCTGGGTCCGACTCTGGGTCCGACTCTGGGTCCGACTCTGGGTACGA
>JAIBCE010000259.1 GCA_019694315.1 Sandaracinaceae bacterium | reverse complement strand
GCTCCCCACGGGCCGACACAGCATCGTGGTGGAGACGGCGGGGGGCGAGCGCTTCGAGGGCTCGCTCGAGGTCACCGAGTTCCACACC
Organism: Sandaracinaceae bacterium; assembly: GCA_019694315.1. Lineage (GTDB taxonomy): Bacteria > Myxococcota_A > Polyangia > Polyangiales > Sandaracinaceae > JAFLCL01. The sequence continues at coordinate 11,260 of JAIBCE010000259.1, read as the reverse complement.
GAGGGCCGCCCCGCCTGGTTCCGCGCCTGCGAGTGAGGTCGAGCGTGGGGAGCGTCTTTCCTTGACGATTCGTCAGGTCATGATACTTGACGATTCGTCAAACCATGTCGCGACCGATCGATCACAGCCGCCGCCTCGAGCTCGCCACGCGCGCCGCGGAGGTGCTCGAGCGCGAGGGTCTCGGGATCTCGGCCGAGCGCCTCGCCACGGCGCTCGGCGTCAAGCGCCCGACGCTCCTCTACTACCTGCCGACGCACGCCCACGTCATCGAGACCGCGCTCGTCGCGCTGATGACCGAGCAGGCGGTGGAGGTGATGGCGGCGATCGAGGCGCACGCGCACCCGATCGATCGGCTCTTCGCGCAGATGAGGGCCGTGCACGCGTTCCACGCGGGGCGCGAGCACCGCATCGTGTTCCTCACGCAGGCCATCGCGACGATCGGCGGCGCGAGGGGTCAGGAGATCTTGCAGCGCGGGGTGGAGGTCTTCGCGGCGCAGCGCAAGGAGGCGGCGGCGCGGGTGCGCGAGGGCATCGCGAAGGGCGAGGTGGTGCCGTGCGACGCAGAGGCGCTCGTGGCCACGATGCGCGCGCTCACCGACGGCCTGATGGTCCAGCGCGTGACCGACGGCCTCGCCCTCGGCGGCGCACACGAGCTCGTGTGGAGCCGCCTGCTCTCGCCGCTCAAGCGCACACCGACGCCGGACGCCTCGAGGAAGAGGGGCGCGGACGCGACGAAGCGCAGCGACGAGAAGAGCAAGCGCAGCGACGAGAGCCAGCGCAGCGACGAGAAGAGCCAGCGCAGCGACGAGAAGAGCAAGCGCAGCGACGAGAAGAGCCAGCGCAGCGACGAGAAGAGCAAGCGCAGCGACGAGAAGCGCAAGCGCAGCGACGAGAAGAGCAAGCGCAGCGACGAGAAGCGCAGGCGCAGCGACGAGAAGCGCAGCGCGACGAAGACGCGCACGAAGAGCGGCAGCGCGAAGGACGACAGCGGCAAGAAGACCGCGTCGAGGAGGGCCCGATGATCGGAAGCAAGCTCGGTCGAGGGGGGCGTCCCCTCCGCATCGCCTACGGGCGCCTGTTCCACGAGGCCAACGCGCGCTCGCCGCGGCTGACGGAGCGCGAGGACTTCGAGCGCATGCACCTCGTGCGCGGCGAGGCGCTCGCGCGGGCCACGGGCCTTCGCGGCACCGAGCTCAAGGCGTTCATGCCGCACGCGGAGCTCACGGGCTTTCGCCAGGCCGCGCGGCTCGCCGGGGGTGTGGAGACCGTGCCGCTGCTCTCGGCGCTCGCGGTGCCCGGTGGTCCGCTCTCGCGCGGCTGCTTCGACGGCCTCGTACGCGAGCTCTGCGACGCGCTGCGCGAAGCAGGCCCGATCGACGGGCTCTACCTGGCCTTGCACGGCTCGATGCAGGTCGACGGCCTCGACGAGGCGCCCGAGTCGTTCGTGTTGCGCGAGGTGCGCGCGATCGTGGGACGCGACGTGAAGGTCGCCGTCAGCTACGACCTCCACGCGAACCTCTCGGCGGGCATGGTCGATCCCGTCGACGTGCTCGTGGCCTACCGGACCAACCCGCACTGGGACCTCGCGCCCACGGGCTTTCGTGCCGGCACGCGCCTCGTGCGCGCGCTCCGCGGCGAGCTCCAGCCCGTGCACGCGTGGCGCAAGCTCCCGATGGTGCTCGGCGGCGGGCTCACCATCGACTTCCTCGCGCCGATGCGCGCCGTGTTCCGCGAGCTGCGCGCGCTCGAGCGAGACCCGCGCGTGATCTCCGCGAGCCTCTTCATGGTGCATCCCTACACGAGCGCCGAGCACCTCGGCTGGTCGGTGCACGTGAGCACCGACGGCGAGCCCGCGCTCGCGAACGAGCTCGCGGATCGCTTCGCCGATCGGGTGTGGAAGGAGCGCCTCTCGCGTCTTCCGCCGATGCTCTCGATCGACGAGGCGCTCGCGGAGGCGCGCGTGGCGCGGCGCCGCTTCCCTTCACGCCTCGGCGCGGTGGTCTTCGTGGACGTCGACGACATCGTCGGCGCGGGCGCTCCGGGCGGCAACACGCGCCTGGCCCAAGGCCTCCTCGCACGAGCGCGCGATCTCGTGTGCTTCGTGCCCGTGCACGATCCGGCGCTCGTGCGCGAGCTCGAGGGCGTGCGCGAAGGGCAGACGCGCTCGGTCGTGCTGCGCGGCACGCCCGGCTACGGGATGCCTCCCGTGCCGATGGAGGCCACGATCGCGGGCCATGCGCAGACGGAGTTCGGTCGCATGGTGCGCCTCGACGTGCGGCACGCGGAGGGCGGCACGCTCCACGTGGTGATCACCGACAGCCCGCCGCTGCCGATCCACCCGAGCTTCTGGGCGAGCGTGGGCCTGCGCGCGCGCGAGGCCGACGTGATCGTGCAGAAGAACTTCTTCCACTACCGGCTCTTCTACGCGACGAGCGCGTTCACCCACCTGCCCGTCGCGACGGGCGGCGCGACGAGCTTCGACGCGGTCGTGCACGACCGGGGCATCGTCCCCACCGAGCCCGCCACCTCGCTCACCGAGTGGCGCGACGCCGACCCGATCCTCAAGCAGCCCAAGCGGGCGCGGGGCGGGGCCCTCACGCTCAGTGCCGGACACACTCGATGACGCGACCCCCCTCGCTGACCCAGACGGGGATGTTCGGGAACACGCAGAGCTCCTGGAGGCAGGCGTCGTAGGGCTCACAGCCACGGCCGAGGAAGCTCATGCAGTCGCGATCCAGGCCGAGACAGGCCGCAGGTCGCGGCACACACGTTCTCGGCCCTCCCGTGGACGCGCCCGCATCCTCGGGAGGCATGGACGGACCAGAGTCGACACCGGGAAGCGGGCCCGCGTCAGCGGCGCCTGGCGTGGTGACGACCAGGCAGAGCTCCTCCGCCGTGCACAGGTCCGTGCCACACACGAATGTCGAGCCGGCGTCGGGCGCGGAGGCAGCGTCGGGCCCCGAGTCAGGCTGATCACAACCGACGAGCACCCGAGCCGCCAGCACGAGCGCAAGCACCTTCGCCCGTTCGCCCGTCTTCACCTTGTCCATGCGGTACCTCCTCGAAGACGCGGTTGCAGGCGTCGTGCCACGGCGGCGCTCTGGTGATCGCTGGTTCTCGCGAAGGTGACGCGCGACGACGCGGGCCACGCGGTCGGATCCGGACCGCGCGCGGTCGGAGTCGGACCGCGGTCGGAGCCCGTCGCGCAGATCGCTCTCTTTCGTGGGCGATCGCGCGTGGCACGCGGGCTGCGATGCACGGCGCATGACCCGACGATCTCCCTGCCTCCCTGCGTGTCTCTTCGCGCTCGCGTCGCTCGCGATGCTCGGCGCGCTCGCGCTCCTCTCGCCCTCGCGCGTGCTCGCGCAGCGCACGCTCCACGTGGCCGTCGACGGTGACGACGCGGGCGACGGCTCCGAGGCGCGGCCGTTCGCGAGCGTCTCGCGCGCGAGCCTCGAGGTGGGCCCCGGCGACACCGTGCTCGTGCACGGCGGCACCTACCACGACGTGATCGAGCCTCCCGTCTCGGGAGAAGAAGGCCGCCCGATCACGTACCGCGCGGTCGATGGTGAAGAGGTCGTGCTCGACGGCGTGGGCAGCGAGGTCGAGGGCGTCGTGGGCATCGGCTGGAGCCTGCGCGACGGCTACGAGAGCCGGCCCACGAGCTACGTCGTGATCGAGGGCTTCACGATCCGCTACCCGCACGTGTTCACGGGATCGGAGCACCGCTTCGGCTACGTGCACGTGGCCTCCACCGGCTCTCACGACAACGTGATCCGCCGCTGCCACATCGAGCTGCCGGGCGATCCGGCCGAGCACTACGGGGCGGGCATGCGTCAGGCCGGCGTGCTCATCACGGATGCCGAGCACACGACGGTCGAGGACAGCGTGATCCGCGGCATGTGGCTCGGCGTGTGGATCGCAGGCGGCACGACGCGCTTCAACGTGGTGCGGAGGAACCTCATCACCGAGATGGGCTCGAGCGCCCTCGACATCGGCGATCCGGGCACGGGCTCGCGCTGGATGCAGGGCAACCTGATCGAGGACAACGTGCTCTTCGGCGGCGTGAACGAGGACGCCGTGCAGTTCGAGCCCAACTACTCGGGCAGCTGCGCCGTCGCGTCGAACCGCGGGACGATCCTCCGCGGCAACGTGATGCGCGGCTTCGTCGAGAACGCCATGGATCTCAAGGGCGCGGCGTTCATCGTGATCGAGCGCAACGTGGTGTTCGCGAACGAGGGCGACAACGACGGCGTCTTCGACGAGCACGATCGCCTCGGCGGGATGGGCGGGATCATCCACGGTGGCTGCGGCAACGGAGAGGCCTCCACGTCCACCGACGTCGTCGTCCGCTTCAACGTCTTCTACGACAACTTCGGCGTGATGGAGCTCGACGAGCGCTACCACGCCTACAACAACACCTTCGTCGCGAACAACCGCGACTACACCGGCCCCAACAGCCGCGAGCGAAGCTGCCCCGGCTTCACGGCGGCGCTCACGTACGGCGGCAGCGGACAGGTCTTCGTCAACAACATCGTGACCGAGCACGACGACGCGGAGCTCTCGCTCAACCCGCGCGGCATGCGCGACTTCGCGGTCGATCACAACCTCTACGCGAACGCGGCCGGTGTGCGCTTCTTCGACATGGCCGGGGGGCACTGCACCGAGCTCGATCTGGACGCGTGGCGCGCGCTGCTCGAGAGCGCAGGCGCCGAGGGCGCGGAGAGCCACAGCGTGATCGGCGATCCCATGTTCGTGGATGCGCCCGCGCGGCCCGTGGGCGAGGGCTTCGACTTCCACCTCCGCGAGGGATCGCCGGCGATCGACGCGGGACGCACGCTCACGCGCGCGGCCTCGGCCGGCAGCGGGAGCGAGCTCGCGGTGCTCGACGCAGGCTTCTTCTCGGATGGCTTCGGCGTGACCGCGGGCGACGCGATCGTCGTGGGCGGCGAGACGGCGATCGTGGTGGCGATCGATCACGACGCCTCGGTGCTCACGCTCGATCGCTCGCTCTCGTGGGACGAGGGCACGGTCGTGACGCTGCCCTTCGTGGGGAGCGCGCCCGACATCGGCGCGTTCGAGCTCGGCGCGAGCGATCCCGTGGGCCCGCGCCCCGACGCAGGTCTCGGCGAGCCGGAGGCCGACGCGGGCGCGCTCGAGGGGTCCGATGCCGCGGTGCCGCCCGGGCTCGACGCAGGCGTCTTCGTGGGCCGTGGCGACGCGGGCCTCGGCGGCTCGGACGCAGGCACGCACCGCACGAGCCCGACGAGCGCGTGCGGGTGCCGCGCGTCGCGAGCGGACACGGGCGGCGTGACGTGGCTCGTCCTCGCCGGGCTCGGGCTCGTCGTCGTGCGCCGACGTGCGCGCACCGTGGTGGTCTGTGCGCGAGGCAGCTACGCTCGCCCTCCGCATGAGCGAGAGCCGTCATGACGTCGGCCCGACGATCCGCCTCACGGCAGGCGAGCGCGCGGGTGGCCTCGTGCTCGTGGTCGCCGACGGCGCCGAGGCGCAGCGCTTCCCCCTTCGCGCCGGGACCAAGCTCGTGATCGGGCGCGACGCGGCGTGCGAGCTCCGCCTCGATCGCAAGGCGATCTCGCGCCAGCACGCGGAGCTCGTGGTCGGTGAGGGCGAGGTCGTGGTGCGCGATCTGGGCAGCTCGAACGGCACGCGCGTGGCGGGCGTGACGCTGCTCGCGCAGGTGCCCACGCCCGTGAGACCGGGGCAGACGCTCGAGCTCGGCGACGTGCTCTTGGCCCTTCGCGACGAGGGCCCGCTCGCGAGCGCCGCGAGCGGACCGCCGCCGATCGAGCCCCTCGTGATCGATCCCGCGATGCGCGAGCTCCACGCGCTCGTGACCCGTGTGGCACAGGGCACGATCTCGGTGCTCGTGCGCGGCGAGACGGGCGCGGGCAAGGAGGTGATCGCGCAGACCGTGCACGCGCGGAGCCCCCGTCGGGCCAAGCCGTTCGTCGTGGTGAATTGCGCGGCGCTGCCGGAGAACCTGCTCGAGAGCGAGCTCTTCGGGCACGAGAAGGGCGCCTTCACGGGCGCGGTGGCCACCAAGCCGGGCCTGCTCGAGCTCGCCGACGGCGGCACGGTGTTCTTCGACGAGCTCGGCGAGATGCCGCTCGGCCTGCAGGCGAAGATCCTCCGTGCGATCGAGGACAAGCGCGTCACGCGCCTCGGTGGCACCCGGCCCCGCACGCTCGATCTCCGGTTCGTGTCCGCCACGAACCGCGACCTCGAGGAGGCGATCGCCGCGCGGCAATTCCGGGGCGATCTCTACTTTCGGCTCGCGGGCGTCACGATCGAGGTGCCACCGCTGCGGGCGCGCACGAGCGAGATCGCGCCGATCGCGAGGCGCTTCGTGGAGCTCGCGGCGCGCGAGCTCGGCCAGAGCGCGGTGCCCTCGATCTCCGCGGACGCGCTCGCGCGCCTCGAGCACTACGGCTGGCCCGGCAACGTGCGAGAGCTCCGCAACGCGATGGAGCGCGCCGTGCTCGTGTGCGCGGGCCCCGAGCTCCTCGCGAGCCACCTGCCACCGGCCGTGATCGCCGCACCGAGCGGCGCGAACGCCCCGCACGCGGCCGCCCCGCACACAGCCGCGAGAGAGAGCGCGACCGACGACGCCGACGTGCCGCTCTCGAAGAGCGCGGTGCTGGACGCGCTCGAACGCTGCGGAGGCAACCAGACGCGCGCCGCGGCCCTGCTGGGCGTCACGCCCCGCGTGCTCGGGCGCAAGCTCGATCACTACGGCGTCGTGCGACCGCGACGGCGATGAGCACGCGCCCGCGTGCTTGACACTGCCTCGCGCCGCGCGCTTCGATCGCGAGCAGTGTCGCGTCTCTTCGTGGTCGTGTGGCTGCTCGCGAGCACGCTCCTCCTGAGCACGCTCGGTGCGCCGGCGATCGCGCTGGCGCATCCCGCGGTCGACGCAGGCGTCGCTGCCTACGAGGAGGCCGACTTCGAGCGCGCGCTCGCGCTCTTCGAGCAGGCCGAGGCCGGCGACGGGATGAGCGCCGCCGATCTCGCGATCCTCCTCGAGCACCGAGCGCTCGCCGCGCAGGCGCTCGGTCGCGACGACGAGGTGGGCCGCGCGCTCACGGCGCTCGCGGAGCTCGATCCCGCGCATGCCTTCTCCGCGCGCGTGCCTCCCACGATCGTGGCCGCGTTCGCGGAGAGGGCGCGGGCGCAGCAGGCCGCGGTCACGGTGGAGGCTCACGCGACACGCACCGACCGGGGCGTGCGGGTCGATGCGCTCGCGGCGCACGACACCGCGGCTCTCGTGCGCACGCTGCGGATCGGCGTGCGGACCGAGAGCGGCTGGCGCGTGTCGCTCGGCGCGAGCGTGACGCTCTCGCTCGAGCCCACGCGTGCGCTCGCCTACTACGCGGAGGCCGTCGGGCCCGGAGGCGCGCTCCTCGCGCAGCACGGGAGCGCCGAGAGCCCGCTCGTGCTCGCGGCGGTGCCTGGAAGCGCCTCGTCGGACGACACCTGGTGGCACTGGCTGCTCGCGGTGGGCGCGGTGCTCGTGGTGGGCGCAGGCGTCGGCGTGGGCGTGGCGATCGCGAGCGAGCCCAGCTCGGTGCAGCTTCCCCCGCCCCACGTCTCGGGATGACCACGCCGAGCGACACGGCCTCGACCCGCGCCCACGCGCTCGGTCCCGACGCGCCGCGGCGCCTCGGTCGCTACACGCTCGTCCGTGAGCTCGCCTCGGGCGGCATGGCCACGGTGTACCTCGCGCGCGCGGAGGGACCGCAGGGCTTCGAGAAGCTCGTCGCGCTCAAGGTGATCCACCCACACCTCGCCAAGCAGCGCGCGTTCGTCGACATGTTCCTCGACGAGGCGCGGCTGGCCTCGCGGATCACGCACCCGAACGTGTGTGGCGTGACCGACTTCGGTGAGGCCGATGGCCGCTACTTCCTCACGATGGAGTACCTCGTGGGCGAGAGCCTCGGCCGCTTCGTGCGCGCCGTGGTGCGCGAGCCCACCCTGCGAAACGACCCTCGCCGGTGGGCGATCGTGGCACGCCTCGTCGCCGACGCGTGCGAGGGCCTGCACGCGGCGCACGAGGTGCGCGGGCCCGATGGAGAGCCCCTCCACGTGGTCCACCGCGACGTCACGCCAGGCAACCTCGTGGTCAGCTACGACGGTGCCCTGCGCGTGGTGGACTTCGGCATCGCGAGCGCGCGCATGAAGAGCCACCGCACCGAGACGGGCGAGCTCAAGGGCACCGTGGCCTTCATGTCGCCGGAGGCCTGCGCGGGTGAGAAGGTCGATCGTCGCGCCGATGTGTGGTCGCTCGGCGTGGTGCTCTGGGAGCTGCTCACGCTCGAGCGCCTGTTCAAGCGCGACACGATGCTCGAGACGCTCACGGCCGTGCGCGCGCAGGCGATCCCGCCTCCCTCTTCGCGCTTTCCGACGGTGCCGGCCGAGCTCGACGCGATCGCCCTCCGCGCGCTCAGCCGCGAGCCCGACGGTCGCTACGCGAGCGCGAGAGAGATGGGCCGAGAGCTCCTTCGCTTCCTCGCGAGCACGGGAGAGCCGCTCGGGCTCGCGGACGTCGCGGAGTGGATGGACCGCGTGTTCCCGGGAGGGCGCGCGCGGCACCTCGAGCTGCTCGCCGAGGCGCGCGCCGAGCCCGTCGTCGGCGACACCGAGGACACGAGCGCGGTGCAGCGCAAGGCGCCGGCCGAGACCGAGCGCCTCGCCGCGCGCGAGGCGACCGAGACGCTGCCGGAGGTGCGCCCGTCGAGCCGCCGCGTGGCCCTCGCCGCGCTCGGTGCCGTGGCGCTCCTCGGGCTCGCCGGCGGGCTGGTGCTTTGGGCACCCGAGGCGCCCGTCGATCTCGAGCACACCGCGACGAGCACCGCGCCCGCGCACGACCCGAGCACGACGACCAGCGAGCCGACGAGCTCCTCGAGCACGGGCACGAGCACGAGCGTCCCCCGCGACACGACCGACACGCCCGACACGCCCGACACGAGCGACACGAGCGACACCGACACGGCGGGCTCCGCGACGACCTCGGTGAGCCCCGAGACCGCGACGGGCTCGAGCGCCACGCGCGGCGAGCGCACCTCGTCGCGACGTGGCGATCGATCCGCTTCGAGCACGCGAGCCCCCGCGACCAGCGCGCCGCGTGGCGAAGGCGCGGTGAGCCTCGTGGTGACGGACGGCTGGGCCGACGTCTACGAGGGCGCGCAGCGCCTCGGCCAGACGCCCCTGCGCGTGTCGCTGCCCGAGGGCACGCACACGCTCGAGCTCCGCCCCTTCGGCAGCGGCGCCCCACGGCGCGTGCGCGTGGAGGTGCACGCGAACGAGACCACGCGCGTGAGCCAGCGCGTGAGCGAGTGACGCGGGCTCAGGGACAAGGCAGCGGCATCGAGCCGATCTCGAGATCGTCGAGGTACGCGCTCATCGCCTCGCCCATGCGGTTGTCGATGCCGACGACCACCTGCGCGGTGGAGGCCGCCGAGCGCGCCAGCAGGGGGTCGGGCGGCCCGTGCTCCGACGAGCCGTCGAGCACGAACGTGTTCTCGCCACCGAGGGGCAGCGTCATCGACACACAGACCCACGTGCTCGGCGGAAGCGCTTGGTCGACGCCCGTGCTGCTCGTCGTCGTCCCGTCGGTGTAGGCGAGGAAGACTCCGTCACCGCGCGTGGCGCTGTTCGATGCGCCGAAGAAATAGCGCGGCGCCGCGTCGGGCTCGCCGAGCTCGAGGTAGAAGAGCTTGTGGTTGGTCTCCGTCGCGACGGCGCCACCGAAGCGCTCCCAGAAGCGCACGTAGATCGGCCCTGCGGGCACCGGGATCGCCACAGTCGTCCGGAGCACGCGCTGCTCGCCAGCGCCCGCCGAGGCGAAGAGAGCGCGCGCGCCGTCCGCGCCGGCCCGGACCTCGCCCATGGCCGAGAGGAGCACACCGCCCGCGCCGACCGGCGTCCACTGCGGGAGCGTGGGATCCTCGAAGTCCTCGCAGAAGAACACGCCCGCGCCGGCGCACACGTGCCCCGCGTCCGTCCCGACATCGAGGGTCACCGCATCGGACGTCACCGCGTCGAGCAGGGCTGCATCGGGCGGACCGCCGTCGAGCCCGAACGCGTCGATCCCCATCGCATCCGTGACGCCCGCATCAGGATCCGCTCCCCCACCCGCGTCGAGCGCGGCCTCGCACACCCCCGCGCGGCACGACGTCGCCTCGCACGCGAGCTGCTCGGCGCCCGCGGTGAGCGTGAGGATCACGGGCGCGGAGCCCTGCGCGCCGAGGTCGACGTCGACGCACGTCTCGGCGAACACCGTGCACGACGCGTCGAGCGCGCGCGCACGAAACGCGTGGGGCGTGCGCGGCAGCGCTGCCGGGCGCATGCCCTCGGCATCCACGGCGAAGACCTCGGGGCCGTAGACGACGGGCCCGGGCGACGAACACGTCCCCTCGGAGATCGTCACCTCCACCGTGGCCGCGCGGGCGCGGAGCGCGCCGTCCGCGAAGCGGAGCTCGAACGCGCTCGGATCGGCCCGGCACGCGGTCAGCGCGAGCGCGCACGCGAGCCCGAGCAGTGAGGTCGAACGCGCGCGACACGTGAGGCGCATGCCTCGTGCACGGTACCACGCGCGAACGCGACCGCTGCGCGCGCCGGCGATTCGCACGGTACGACGACAGACCGCGGTCCGACACGCGGTCCGAATGCGACCGCGGTCCGGATCCGACCGTGACGCCCTCCGCCGTCGCTCCGGATTTGCCATGTTTTCATGGCTCTTCGCGCATCCGCACGACGGCACACGGCTCGCAAAGGACCCGCGCGGAGGTCCTGTCGATGCCTGCTCGCTCCCTCTTCCGCGCGCTCGCGCCCCAGGCCGTGGGGCTGTGCCTCGCGACCTCGGCTCTGTCGCTCACCTCGGCCCTCTCGCTCACGGCGTGCACGGGGACGCTCGACGCCAGCCCGCTCGGTGATCGCGGCGCGAGCGGGACCGTGACCGATCCGAGCGGGCGCGCGCCTGCCGCGCTGGAGAGCGCGACCTTCCGCCTGACCGAGGCGCAGTACCGCGCGAGCGTGGCGGACGTCTTCGAGATCGACGTGGCGCCGCGCACGCCGCTCGATCCCGACGAGACGAGCTTCGCGCTCCCGAGCCTGGGCGCGGCGCGCGTGGCGACCTCGGCGCGCGGCGTGGCGCTCTACCGCGAGGCCGCGCTCGACGTGGCCACGCAGGTGATGGAGCGCGCGAGCGAGGTGCCAGGCCTCGCGGGCTGTGCGCCCGAGA